>JAJXUP010000047.1 GCA_021782795.1 Pseudomonadota bacterium
CATGACACGATGGGAAACGACGTCGAAGACCGCTTGCTGATCGAGGTTGCCGTACGTCTCAAAGGCTGTCTGCGCGAAGACGATACGCTGGCACGGCTGGGTGGCGACGAATTCACCCTGCTGCTGCCACACATTTCCCATCGGGAAAACGCAATACGCGCAGCCGACAAGATCATCCAGGCATTTGCCGCACCCTTCCAGATCGATGGGCACGAGCTGCACGTTCCGATGAGCATTGGCATCGCCCTGTACCCGGAACATGGCGACTCCATGGATGTCCTGATCAAGAATGCCGATATCGCCATGTATGACAGCAAGGCCAAAGGCAGGAACCAGTTCCAGATCTACGATGCGGAAATGAGCGTCAGCTTTGACGAACGGTTTTCGCTGGAAATGCAAATGCGCAAGGCGCTGGAAAAGGAAGAATTCCAGGTGTTTTACCAGCCGCAGGTCGATCTCGCCACCGGGCGGATTTCCGGCATGGAAGCACTGGTACGCTGGCTGTCGCCACTGCGGGGCTACATGCTGCCGGCGGAATTCATTCCCTTGGCCGAGGAAACCGGTTTGATCGTTCCGATCGGCGAGTTCGTCATCAGATCCGTGTTCAGGCAGGCGAAGCTGTGGAAAGAAGCGGGGCTGATGCCGCCACGCATCGCGATCAACCTTTCATCCCGCCACCTGGAGCAGGCCCAACTGGTCGGATTCATTGCCGATCTGTTGCAGGAATACGAATTGCCCGGATCCAGATTCGAAATCGAAATCACGGAAAACACCTTGCTCAATGATGGCGAACACATACTTGAAAAGCTGAAACAACTGTCGGAGATGGGCATCAGAATCGCACTGGACGATTTCGGAACCGGTTATTCTTCGCTGGGCTATCTCAAGAAATTCCCCATCGACACCATCAAGATCGACCAGTCGTTCATGCCCCGCTTCTCCGGCGACTCGGACAACGAATCCATCGTGACTGCAATCTGCACCCTGGCGAAAAGTCTGGACCTGCGCCTGATCGCCGAGGGCGTGGAAAAAGCTGACCAGTATCAATGGCTGCACCAGCTCAATTGCAACGAAGCGCAAGGATTCCTGTTCAGCAAGCCGCTGGCCAGCAAGGACATTACCGACCTCCTGATCAACAAACCACCTTTCAGCCCCACCTGGACGTAACCCGGAACCTGACGAACAGGCACCGCGGCGTGCGGAAACACCGTTTCAACATGGTGTGCGTAAACACTGTTTCAACGTGGTTCTGACCCCACGTCCATCGGCCCCTGCCAGGGTTCGATTTCGTGGAAATAGGCAAAATCGACGCGATGGCGCCCCTGATCATCGGAGTCCATGGCAGCATACTGATGATCAAAATGCACATCATCCGTCGTGTAACGTTGCGCGACATACACGGTTTCAGTCAGCACCTCGTCCAGCCCGGTCACGGACACCACCAAGCGCATCCGCCGCGCCTTCATTTGTGCCTTGTCCAGCCCGTACAGCGGACTGTCTGCGGAAATTTCATGCCTGCCGACCCAGGCCAGGGCAAACATGGGAACATGATCGTCCTGCATGCGCAGCGGGTAGCTGGAAAAGTGGCGGGTGCCCTCGCTCGTCACGGCTTCCAGCATCAGCGTCATGCGTATTTCGGCATTCAACAGCAGGCTGTCGCGTTCGTTGCCGATACGCACCATGAGCGCCGGCTTGCCATCGAACGGTCTGATAACGATCTTGCGGGCAAAAATCACCCGCGGCCAGGGCTTGGAAAAGCGCACGAAAATCAGACCGGTGACGACCGCGATCAACATCATGCCACTCAGGCTTTCAATGGTCGCGATGATATGGCCATACAGCGTTGCGGGAAACAGTTGCCCATAACCCACCGTAGACAGGGTTTCGGCGCTGAAGAAAAAATCACTGGTGAACCTGTCGGTGCCATGCATGCCGCCGATGGCATCAGGGGCCGAGTAATACAGCAGGGCAAACAGAATGTCGACCACCAGATAGGCCAGTACCACCAGCGGCAGGAATCGGCTCCAGGGCAGCCGCAGCAGGATCGGATACAGGTCACGCAGATCGGCACGACGATCGATGATCTTGGTGACGCTGTGATGCCCGATGGTCAGATCGATCTCTTTGGCTCGCCGCCGATGCTCCATACGTTTCTCCCAGTCTGCCGATCCCGGCCGACACCGACAGGACCTGCACCGCAATCCGGCGCCTACTGGCAGATCAGAGGCAGCCGGTCGCCGAGTCCAGGCGCCTGTGCGGCACGAGTCTGATAAACCTCCATGATTGCATCGAGCAACGCCCGCTGGGATTTTCTGAGCGCAGCCCAGTCGGGCTCGTTGCCGGACGCAATGTACTGCGCATGCATGTCTCCGATGCTGCGGTGATATGCCTGATGCAAGCGATGGATTTCGTGGCTCTCGTCAACGCCGAGACGCACCAGGTCATCATGAATCGGACATTGGCCGGCATCGATAATTTTCTTCGCGTCCACCAGATGCGGATTCTGCACAATGGCTTTCCTCATCGTGCTGTGGCTGGCCAACTGTCTGGCATACACGCCAAGCAGACTCACCGGGTGGTGACGATGGCGGGTGAAGGGCAATTGCAGAAATTCGCGCAACTGGGCGAAGGCCATCGGATAGGCAATGCCATAGCCCTGCAGGCTCGGTACCCCGAGCACGGTCATGGCGTCGAGGATGTCATCGTTTTCTACCCCCTCCACCATCAACTCCAGGCCGAGACCGTTAGCCAGATCGAGTATGGATTCGACAAACTGCAGCTCTCGTGGGTGCTGGTCAAGTGTACGCACGAAATCCTGATCAAGTTTGATCTTGTCGATCGGCAGATCTTTGAGTCGCAGTAGCGAGGAATACGCGCTGCCAACATCGTCGAGCACAAAACGAATTCCCTGCTGTCTGAGCACGTACAGATATTCCATCCCGGCGTGCTGTGTGTCGAAATGGCTCCCTTCGAAGATTTCGAAATGAATGCGCTGCGTATCGATTTCACTCGCTTCCACGATTTCCTGCAGACAATGCACACAATGGGCCGTAATGTTGCCCGGATCGATATTGACCGACACCCACAGACCGCCCGGCCCATCGGCATCCAGCGACCGCAAGTCGCGCAACGCCGTATCCAGTACGCGTCGACTCATGTCAAACAGCTCATCGCTGCACAGTGCGGGCAGGAATTCCTGCGGATGCAGCATATGATTGTCGTCGTTGCGCAAGCGCGCCAGCGCTTCGATGCCGATGAACCTCCGGCTGTGATTGTCGAGCACCGGCTGATAATGGACTTCCAGCCTGCCTTCCCGTAACAGCCGCTGATACATGTTGAGACGCTGTGGTGTGGCTTCACCATAGACTGTCCAGAAACGCTGCCGGTCCAGCTTGTGTTTCTTGTTTTCGTACAGCGCCTGGTCGGCATAGCGCATCAGCATGTCGGGATTGTCGACATCACTGAATGGATAGATGCAGACGCCGGCGCTGGCCTCAATCGAAACTGCCTGGTTGTTACCCAGATCGATGGGTGCCGTAATTGCATCCCATACCTTGTCCATCACCGTCGTCACTTCGTCGAGATTGTCGCAGTCTTCGATCAGCAGCACGAACTCGTCGCCACCCAGCCGGGCCAGAAAATCGGTACGGCGCAGAATGTCCTGCAAACGCTGGCCAATCGTGCGCAACACGAGATCACCCGCTTCATGTCCGTAAATATCATTGACCGGCTTGAAACCATCCAGATCCATCATGACCACGGCCATCAGATTCAGTGCCCGCCGGGTGCGCAGCAATGCTTTGACGAACTCTTCATCGAGTGCACGCCGGTTGGGCAAGCCGGTCAATTTGTCAAACATCGCCTGACGTGCCAGTTCTTCGGTCAAATGGCGCCGTTCGGTGACATCGATCGACGTCCACACGATGACCGGATAACCATGGTCGCCGTCAGGCAACAACTGCCCGGACACATCGAGATAGCGAACCTCCCCATCCTTGCGCTTTACACGCAGGTCGCGCAGGCTCGCCTGACCATCAGCAAATACCTGTTCTGACAGCGCTTTCATACGCTCAGCATCGAACATCTGCTCGTAAATTTCGTAGGTGCCATGGCCGACCACTTCTTCCGGCCGCTCATAACCGAGCAGATTGAGGAACCCCTGATTGACTTCCACAAACACACGGTCCGGATAGCGCACCAGGTCGATGCCGGCAGTGGTATTCGCCAGCAGGATGGCGCGCGAATTGCTCAGTGCGCGAATGGTCTGTTCCGAACGGCGCCGCTCGGTCACGTCAACCAATGTCCAGATGATACGCTGCACGCCATCCGCAGCGATCAGCATCTGCCCGGACAGGTCGACATACAGGATACTGTCGTCCATGCGACGATAGGCCACATCGCGCAACAGACCATGTCCCTCCCGCAATACCGTCGCAGCCAGCCTGCCGACATGGCGATACATGGCTTTGCTGGCAAACAGGGGTTCGGATGAATGACCGACCACCTGCTCCACCGTTGTCGCGCCGAACATCTCCAGCATGCGCGCATTGACCCGCTCGACGATGCGTTCAGGATAACGCACCACGGTAATACCGGATGTCATGCTGTCGAGCAACGCCATGTTGAAGGCATTGGCTTCCCGTTCGCGGCTGGTGCTGTCGAGTCGATCCAGACCCAGTCCGATGTCCTGCGCCAGATCGACGAGGATGGACTGTAATTCGGCATCAAACACGTCGGCCTCGTTGTGATAGACCGCCATGACCCCCCACAGACGATCGCTGCGCATGATGGGAACGGCGGCCATGGCACCGATATCAAAACTGCGCATGCGCGCGACCAGCGACTGCAACTGCGGTTCGTTGGCTGGCAACAGATTGAACACCGGCTGACCGCTGCGCCAGCAGCGGCCGGCTGCACCGCTCCCCGTCACAGCCTCGACATCGGCAGACAGTTGCAACCCTTCCAGGTAAGCGGTAGCCCCGGCAGCCGCCAGATAGATAAAGACACCCGATCCATCGGGTGCACCAATCCATACCAGTCTCATGCGCGCACGCGCAATCGCCAGATCGCACATGGTCTGCAATAGCGCTGCTTCGCTTTCCGCACGCGCAATCGCCTCATTGCCATCGGAGAGCAGCGCCTTGAAATCCGACAGACGCTGCAAGCGCAACCGCTGCAACTCGCGCTGCGTCACATCCTCGACCGTCCACACCGACAATTTCTCCTCGGGATCGACGAGAATTCCGGAAATGTCCGTGATCAACTGCTTGCCCTGCTTGTGGCGCATGTACACCGAAGCGATTTTCACTTCCTGGCCGCGCAGTATGCCGTCGTACTGGCTGCCGGTTTCCTGCCATTGCGCCTCGTCCATATACAGACGTCGGGTTTCGATGCCTTCCATCTCGCCGAAAGCAAAACCGAACATCTCGCTGGCCCGGGCATTGGCCAGCTGGATGATACGGTTACGTACCAGAAAAATGGCTGTTACCGAGTTGTTGAGCAGCACACGCTGCAAATTCTGCGTGGCCAGGTGATCAAGCCCGCGCGAGATATCCAGCGCCAGTTCTTCGAGGATGGCGCGCAGGTCCTGGTTGAACACATCCCGTTCGGCATGATAGAGCGCAAAAATACCCCATATGCTGCCGTTGCGCATGATCGGCAGCACAGCGTTGGAATGAAACCCCAAGGCCCGGAAACGCTCGCGCCATGGCAACGTATAGGCCACTTCCAGCGCGCGGTCATTGAACAACGGTCGCTGCGAGCGCCACACCGTAGCAAAACCACCACGGCCTTCGGCAATCTCGGGGTCGGTGGAAATGAACAGGTCCTGCAGATAGGCCAATTCACCGCTGGCCGCCGGGAAACGGAAACGTTTGTCTTCACCGGGCCGGGCGATCAGCGCCAGCGAGAAATGTGCATGACGCACCGCCAGATCGCAAATGTCGCGCAACAGTTGTTCTTCGTCGCTGGCCATGGCGATCGAATGGTTGACCTGGGCCATCAGCAGATTGAAATCGCTCAGGCGACGCGTACGCTGCAGATTGTCCTGCAACGCCTGTTCCAGATTCTTCTGCTCCGTGACGTCCATGCCGACTGTGACCAGATATTCTGCCTGCCCGTGCGCATCGTCGACAATGGTGTTGATCCAGTGAAACAGACGTTTCTGCCCGTCCGGCGTCACCCAGTGATTCTCGATGTGGCGCGGCATGGCATGGTTGACGATCTGGTCAAACATCGCGCGCACGCCACCACGCTCGTCCTCGGGAATAAAACGTTGCCAGTAATACGGCTGGCCGGCCACCTCTGCCGACGTGATATGCATGAAACGCTCGCATGCGCCATTCATGCGCACGATTTCCCCATCAGTGTTCATCACCATGATGATCGCGCCAACGGTATCGAACAACGAGGTATTGAAGGCATTGGCCTCCGCGATTTCGCGATGGTGCCGGATATGGCTGAGCGTGATGCCGATCGACAGTGCCAGTTGCTGCAGCAGCTGGCGCACCGCCTGGGTAAAATGACGGGCAGAGGCACTCTCGATCACCAGTGCCAGCGACGCTTCAGTCTGCTCTGGCAGGAAGACCGGATAGACCATGACCGAACGCACCCGCAGCAACGCGGGGTGCTCTTGCTGAATGGCGCGCATGGCTGCCACCGCGCGCGGGTCCTGTGGGCCAACGACGCGCCGTTCACGGATGGCGATGCTTGGCAGCAGCCCCCCCTGCGGCTGAAGTGCCGGATCGAGCGATGGCATCAGTTGCATCAGCGCTTCGCGCAACGCTTCCTGGTCAGCGCTGGCGGCGACCGGCAGCAACCGGTCGTTGTCGGGCTGACGCACCACGACATAGGCGGCAATCGCCTCGGTCTCACTCACAACCAGATCGGTGACGCGCTGGAAAATCTGCTGTTCATCTTCCAGCGCAAGCAGTTCCTGCTGAATACGCAGTGCAGCGGCCTGATATTCACGCAAACGGTTGACACGACGCACGAACCATTGCACCAGCATGTCGACCAGCGCCACCAGCACCAGCACCCATACCAGCCAGACAATACGGAAGCGCATTTCGGCAGCAAAAGCCTTCTGTGCCACGGTGTCCTGCCAGCGCACGCGCACCGTCCACGGAAAACCCGGCACCGTATGGCTGGCCTGCGCCGGCCTGGCTGCACGCCCCGGCACGCCGGTCAGCGCAGCCGCGGTGGCTCCCCCGGCATGATCGCGCCAGATGACCTGACCGCTGGCGGTATCCAGCAACTCGACCCGGGCCGCTTCAGGCTTGTCGAGTTCATGCTGTACGATGATGTTCCACACCACCACCAGTCGACCCGTGACACCCTGCCCGCCCATGACGTCCAGCCCCATGGGGAACACCCAGTCCTGCGCACCCGGGGTCGACACGGGCATGGCGGTGCTGTTGCCTGGCGGGCCGGATGCATATGCACTGACACTGGGCGGCGTGGCCGGACAGGGTTGACGGGACGAACACAGCAGCGTCTTTCCGGACGGGTCGAGCATCCAGACTGTCAGCGCACCAGCGTGTGACAGACGGAAGCGCTCGACCAGCCTTGCGGCAGCCGGATCGCTCACCCAGCGCCCCCCGGCCGCAAGCAGCACGGCTTCGCGCAGGAAGCGCATTTCATCGTAGCGGCGATCCATGGCATGCCTGATTTCCTGCGCAACGCTGGCAACCGCGTTGTGTGCACGTTGCTGGCTGCGCTGCAGCATGGCGTCATGCAACTGCTCCAGACTGCGGCCAAACACGGTCAGCAGCACGATCACAATCAGCACGAAAAACGCATGAATGGACAGCGATACCCTGCGGTCCCGCCGAAGCCGGTAATCTTTGCGTCGCATCCGGATCATGTCACACACCGATCATCGTTCAACACGGTGCAGCACGCCCTGCGCGCCTCCCGTTTGTTTCATGCCACCCCCGACGGTTCACGGCAAGCGGCGAGCGTTACCGCACTACACAAGACAGTAGCATAAGGCTCTATAATAGTCCTGTAGCAGGATTTTGACTATTGCTTACAAAATCCAACAATTTCCCTTTCATTTGGCTGTAAACCACCCCCTTCGAGGAGAGGCCCATGTCCGAATCTTCACACGCCCTGTCTGGCGACACCGTACTGCTGGTTGCCGTATTCGACGACGAAATCCACGCACAGCAGGCGGTGCACGTATTGCAGGAAAAAGATGCTCCCATGGACATGCTTTCCGTACTGGGCAAGGTGCATCCGGCCGGTGACGACGTGCTCGGCATCTCCTACCATGGCCCCGGCGAACGCATGCGGGTATGGGCAAAACAGGGCGCATTCTGGGGTGCCGTCTGGGGCATGCTTGCCGGCGCCACCATGTTCGTGTTACTGCCAGGCATCGGCCCGATCATCGCCGGCGGTTCAATCGCCGAGGCGCTTGCAGCCGTACTTGCTTCGGAAGCAGCCGGCACGCTGATTGGCGGAGCGCTGGGCGGTGCTGCCATGGCTGGCGCCGCCGAAATCAGCCACCTGTCGATCGTACTGCACCGCATGGGCATCCCGCCCGAACATCTGGATCACCTCCACGCCGCGATCGAGGCCGGGCACTATGTCCTGCTGCTGCGCACCTCACCGGAGCAACTGCACGACTGGCAGGCCATCCTGCAAACCAGCCACCCGACAGAACTGCTGACCCTGCCATGGCATGGGCTGATCGAGGCCGTATAGTACGCACGCATCGCCCGATACCGGCGAGTCGGCCAACACTGCGGGAACCAAAGCACCACACCTGATTCCAACCGGCGGTTGCACCCGGTTCATTTCAATCGCCACACTTGCGCTGAAAGGAAATTTCATGAAACTCCAGTCCATGCAGATTGCCCTGACACTGGCCGCGCTGTCGGCCGGCGTCGCCCTGGCAGACGGTTCCCCCACGCCGCCCCCGGCAAATTCAGCAGCGCCATCAACCGCAGCACGCCCCATGATGCGTCGCATGCCCGATCCGGTCGCCATTGCCCAGCACCGTCTCACACGGCTCAAGGCAGCGCTCAGCCTCACCGACGCACAGCAACCGGCCTGGCAAACCTTTGCCGACAAGGTGATGGCCCAGGCGCATCTGATGCAGGATGAGCGCAAAGCCATGGAAAACGCCCCGGACGAAGCTCCCGCACCGCAGCGCATGGCCCACGCCGCCGAAATGATGCAACAGCATGCGCACAGCATGTCGGACGTAGCCGCTGCTGCGCAGCGCCTCTACGATCTGCTGACCGCAGAACAACGCAAGACCTTTGATGACATGGCCGGTTGGCGCCGCATCCACATGCGCGCTCGCGCCGGGAATGCGTCTGCACCCGCGGCAGCGCAGTAAGTCACTTGCCGCAGGAAAGGCATCCGCTGCCCCACGGCGCGGATGCAACCGCTGAACAACACTCGCATCCCCCGTTTCAACGCGGTAGAATGAATCCGGACCTTCATCAGGTTCAGGTAAAAGAACGCCTCACAGGCGTCAAGACAGGGAGCCGCGCCCATGCAAACCCATTTTCGCCCACCATCCCTGTTGCGCGCGCTGCGTATCGTGCTGTTTCTGCTGATCGCACTGTGCACCCTCTACCTGATTACCGGTTACTATCTGATCAATCCGCTGACCAGATCACTGTTGCCCTGGATCGGCGAACACCAGTTCGACAGCCGGCTACAAGTGCAGCATGTGCGCTTCAACCCCATTACCCTTGAGGCTACCGTCGACGGACTGACGCTGGCGCGTAACGACGGTGCGCCACTCGCCAGCGTCCGCAAGATCCATGTCGTGATCGACCGCCGCGACCTGTTGCTGCACTTCATCTGGCATATACGCGACGCCAGTCTCGATGCTCCCACGGTCGAGTTCAGACGCAACCGCGATGGCCGGACCGACTGGGACGAACTGCTGGTGGCCGTCCACAAACACCGCAATCCTGCCCCCAGTCCGATGCCACGCCTGCGGATCGACCGGCTCGCCATCCGCAGCGGCAATCTGGCCATGTACGATGCCACCCTGACGCCGACACCGCTCGATCTGCACCTGCAACCCCTCTACTTTGAACTGCGCGCACTGAGCACACTGTCCACCCACCCCGCGGTCTTCAACCTGACCACGCGCATCGACGCGCTTGGCACGCGCATCGGCTGGAACGGCACGCTGCTCATCGATCCGCTGCAAAGTGATGGCACCGTTGCGCTCGATGGACTGAATGTGCCGCAGCTCATCACCATGACCGGAATCCGGTTGCCGTTGCAGCTCGCGCACGCCACGGTAGACAGCAGACTGCCCTACCGCCTGCGCCTTGCCGGCGGCAACCCATCCAGCCTCGAGCTGACGGACGGTCTCGTCCAGCTGCAACAGACCGATGTCACATTGCACGATGATCGGCTCGCGCAGCCGTTGCGGCTCGAACTGCACGGGCTGACGACACGTTTTGGCCTGCACATGACACTGACACCGCACTTTGCGCTGCAAATCGCACCGCTGCACGCGGAATCGTCTGCGGTTGCGCTGTTCGCTGGCTCGCAGTCGCAACCGCTCGCCCAACTGCAATCGATCCGGCTCGACGACGGCAGCTTCGACCTGGCGCAGCACCGGTTGTGGCTGACGACCCTGCACATTTCCGGGCTGCGCTCCCAGCTGGTGCGCCGGCACGACAAACAGCTCAGCTGGTCGGAACTGCTGGCGCACCCAGCGCCGAAACCTGCCGCCGCCGCAACGGCCGCCGCCACGATGCCGGTGCCGAACAGCCACGCGACCGTGCCCCCCCCCTGGGACGTGCGCCTGGCGCACCTGCAGCTCGACCAGCTGCAACTTGCCGCCAGCGACCACGTGCCGCATCATGCCGTACAATTCGACATCGACCACGGACAGATCCGCGCTGACGGCCTGAAACTGGCAGACGACCAGCCGATCGGTCTCGATATCGCCTTCGACGTGCGCCAGGGGGGCCATTTTCACATTAATGGCCAGTTGGCTCCCGGCGCAACTTCCGGGCAGTTCGATGTCCAGTTGCGCGCGCTGTCGTTACTGCCATTCGGCCCCTATCTCAACGAAGTCGCCCGGCTCAGGCTGCATGACGGCAACATGACCACCCAGGGTACGCTGCATTTCGCCCGTACCCACAACCAGTTTCCGCTACGCTATCATGGCAGCGTCGCCATCGACCACCTGTCAATCAAGGAAGAAGATACCGGCAACGACTTCCTCGGCTGGAACCGGCTGTCTGCGCACACGCTGGATTTCAGCCTTGCTCCTGACCGGTTGCGCATCCCCGAACTGGATGCGAACCAGCCATTCGTCAAGATCATCATTTTTGCGGATCACAGCATCAACCTCGACCGCATCCGCCGCGACTGGCATGCGCCGGCACCTGCGGCCGCGTCTGCCGCCGCTCGGGCGCCGCTGGCGGCAGCTGACCCGACAACCGATCCGTCGCCCGCACATGCGACATCCACAGCTCCGACCGCTGCCGGCCACAAGGCGAACTCCGCCTTCGACATCGGCGTCAAGCGCCTGCGCATCACACGCGGCAGTGCCGAATATGCCGACCTGTCGTTGCCGACGCCCTTTGGCACGCGCATGCACGACCTCAACGGCGTGGTCATGGGTCTGTCCTCGCGCCAGAACGCCATTGCGCTGGTGCAGATCGACGGCCAGGTCGACCAGTACGGTTCCGTCAGCCTGCGCGGATCGATCCAGCCGTTTCATGCCAGCGACCACACCGACCTCCACCTGCATTTCCGCAACCTGGAAATGGCGCGGCTAACGCCGTATTCCGGCAAGTTCGCCGGGCGCAAGATCGACTCGGGCCGCATGTCGGCCGACCTGGAATACACCGTACACAACCGCCAGCTCACCGGCAACAACACCTTCATCATTCACCAGCTCAAACTTGGCGAACGCGTGGACAGCAAGGATGCATTCAACCTGCCGCTCAACCTGGCCATTGCCCTGCTTGAAGACAGCAACGGTGTCATCCAGCTCGACCTGCCGGTTTCCGGCAACCTGGACGACCCGCAATTCAGCTATGGCAGGATCATCTGGAAAGCCGTGGTCAACGTGCTGACCAAAATCGTGACCGCGCCGTTCCATGCGCTGGCCAACCTGCTGGGCATCGAGACCAGCCAGATGGAAGCGCTCAAATTCCCGTTTGGTCAGGCGGCACTGCCGCCACCGGAACAGGAAAAGCTGCAGCATCTGGCACAAGCGCTGGCCAAGCGGCCCGCGCTCACACTGACGATCACGCCCGGCTGGCAATCGAGCGGCGATGCACAGGCGCTACGCCGGTTGCAACTGCGTCAGCAGGTCGCCAGCGCAATCGGGCTGCATTTCACCCCCGGCACAGACCCTGGCCCGCTCGACCCAACCGACCGGCGTACCCAGAAGGTGCTCGCCGCACGCTACGAGAAGCAATTCCCTGCGCTGGGCGGCATCAAGGCATTGCGCAGCGAAACCCATGTAACGCACGAATGGCAACTGTATGAAACCGTGATCCAGCGCCTGCGCGACGCCATTCCGGTCAACCAGACGCAGTTGCAGCAACTGGCGCAGCAACGTGGCGACGCCATCCGCACACAACTGGAACAGGTCGACAAAGTCGAAGCGGCACGCATCCATATCGCCGCGCCCCAGGCCAACGACCGCGACAGCGAAATGGCTGACAGCAAGATTGAACTGGGAGCGCGGGAATAAGGGCAGGATGACCAGCGCGATGTGCGCCTACATGCGCACTTTGACCTGTTGCACCAGCCAGTCGAACAATTGCTGCGATGCCTGCCCGGCACCCGGATCCGCATGCACCCGCTCGTGCCAGAGTGCCGGGTCCGAGCCGGCCCCGGCATGCTGTTGCAGAAACGCCGTCAACTGGCAATCACCATATTGCACCGGATGCGCACACATCCCGCTGTGCCCGGACAGCCAGCGCCACGACAGTGCGCCGAGAAACGTACGCAATTCAGCGGCAGGCTGCCAGGTGCGATGGAACAACCCGTTCCAGGACACCAGCTGATCGCCCGGCATCGGCTTGCCCAGCCCGTACCCCTGTCCGTAATCCGCGCCAAGCGTCAGCATGGCCTCGATCACGCCCGCATCATCGATGCCTTCCACAACCACCTTGCGGCCAAAATCACGTCCCATCTGGATAATGGCGCCAATCAAGCCCAGCGTTTGCAGCGGATTTTCGCGTATGCGCACCAGCAGGTCCTGATCGATCTTGATGGTGTCGAATGGCAACGCAGCCAGACGCTTGAGACTGCTGTAGCCCGACCCCAGGTCGTCCATCGCCAGCTTGACCCCGAGTCCGACCAGCTCGTTGATGGCCGCATCCTGCCGGGTGTAATCCAGTTCCTGCGTCTCCAGCAGTTCCAGCGTCAGACGCTGCGGTGCCACCCCATAACGCTGCAGCGCCTCACGCACCCAAGTACTGCAATCGGGATCAAGCAGCGAATTGGGGGACAGATTGACGGAGACATCGACCGACAGTCCTTGCGCCTCCCATTGCACCAACTGGCCAAGGGTCAGATCCAGCCCGGCGCGGAACAGCCGGTCCAGATCGGAATCTCCCAGCAGCGGCAGGAACATTGCCGGCGTGACCACCTCGCCGTCCGGCTGCACCAGCCGGGCCAGCGCCTCGACCTTGACCACCTGACCGCTGTGCAGGTCGATGATGGGCTGCATGTACATGCGCAATCCGCCTGCAAACAACGTATGCCGCAACAGAATCGCCCGTTCCTGCGAAATGACCGGCGCCGGAGTGCTGCAACGGACCCACAGCTGTTCCCAGCGTTGCTGCAAGCCCCGCGCCCACTGATGCATCTCGGCTGACTCGAACTGGTTCGACATGGCGCCATAGAGCGCAACCACAGCCTGCACCTGCCCTTCACCGTTAAGAATCGGCAGACTCATGGCCGAA
>JAJXUP010000193.1 GCA_021782795.1 Pseudomonadota bacterium
ATCTACACGATATCGAAACTGGGCATGATCACTCCATCCTGCTGTAGCCTTTGGCCAGGGCTCTGGCCACGCGGTCAAGAAAAACAGCACCACAACTGGCACTCCTGGCACATGAAATCATCCCCGTGCCTGTGGCTGCACGCCCATGCCCCGGGATGGCTTCAATTCCGGCCGCCGGTCGTACCACGTTCAGGCTTCCTGCACGAAATGGCAAACGTAATCCAGCAGTTCCAGCGTCTCGATCTCGAACTGGCTGTTACCTGGCACGCTGAATTGACCGCCCGCCTCAATAGCTTTCCAACCTTGCTCGCCCGGCAGCTTCACCCGGCAGCGACCGGAATTGATTTCCATGATCTCGGGCAGGCCGGTATTGAACACCAGTTTTCCGGGAAAAATGACGCCGAGGGTCTTGCGGCTCCCATCGGCAAACAATACGGTATGCGAAATGCACTGACCATCAAAATACACGTTGGCGCGCTTGACTACGCTCACCTGATCAAATTGTGACATCATGCCCTCCTTCTGGCAGCGATGCGCATGCGCAGGGCATGCAGCTTGATGAAACCGGCGGCGTCGGCCTGCTGGTAGGCGCCCGCATCGTCCTCGAAGGTGGCAATGGTCGGATCGAACAGCGAATCGGTCGCCGAATCGCGCCCCACCACCATCACGCCCCCCCGGTACAGCTTGAGGCGCACCCAGCCGTTGACGCGCTCCTGGGTGGCATCGATCATGCCTTGCAGCATCTGGCGTTCCGGGCTCCACCAGTATCCGTTGTAAATCAGGCTGGCATAACGCGGCATGCACTCGTCCTTGAGGTGTGCCACTTCGCGGTCCAGCGTGATCGATTCGATGGCGCGGTGCGCCTTGAGCAACAGCGTGCCGCCCGGAGTTTCATAACAGCCACGCGATTTCATGCCGACGTAGCGGTTTTCCACCAGATCCAGCCGACCGATGCCGTGCTTGCCGCCCAGGCGGTTGAGTTCGGCCAACACCGCAGCCGGTCCAAGTTTCTCGCCGTTCACGGCCACAACATCGCCGCGCACGAATTCGAGTTCGACATATTCTGCGCTGTCGGGCGCCTGCTCTGGCGCCACAGTCCAGCGCCACATGTCAGCCTCGGGTTCAATGGCGGGATTCTCCAGCGCACGACCTTCATAGGAAATGTGCAGCAGGTTGGCATCCATGCTGTACGGACTGCCACCACTCTTGTGCTTCATTTCCACCGGAATGCCATGACGTTCGGCGTAGGCCAGCAGTTTTTCGCGCGAGGTCAGATCCCATTCACGCCACGGCGCAATGATGCGCACATCGGGCTTGAGCGCGTAGGCGCCCAGTTCGAATCGCACCTGATCGTTGCCCTTGCCGGTGGCACCGTGCGAAATGGCGTCCGCTCCGGTCAGATTGGCAATCTCGACCAACCGCCTGGCAATCAGCGGCCGCGCGATCGACGTGCCCAGCAGATATTCGCCTTCATACAGGGTGTTGGCGCGAAACATCGGAAAAACGAAATCCCGCACGAATTCGTCGCGCAGGTCATCGATGAAAATTTCTTTCACCCCGAGTGCGCGCGCCTTGTCGCGTGCCGGTTCGAGTTCCTCGCCCTGACCGATGTCGGCGGTGAACGTCACCACTTCACAGTGGTAGGTGTCCTGCAGCCACTTCAGGATCACCGAGGTATCCAGTCCGCCGGAATATGCCAGCACCACTTTCTTTACGTCGCTCATGCTCTTTTCATCCAGATTTATCCTCCCTGAACCTGCCGTTCGCTCCATGGCAGACCACAAAAATCAGTGCTGCTCCCCGAGCAGCAGGTATTCCATCAGCGCCTTCTGCACATGCAGCCGGTTTTCCGCCTCATCCCACACCACACTTTGCGGGCCGTCGATCACTTCGGCCGTTACTTCCTCACCGCGGTGAGCGGGCAGGCAGTGCATGAACAGCGCATCGGACCGGGCCACGCGCATCATGTCCGCATCCACCTGCCAGTCCTGGAAGTCGCGCTTGCGTTCTTCGTTTTCCGCTTCGAAACCCATGCTGGTCCACACGTCAGTGGTCACCAGATGCGCATCGCGACAGGCTTCCATCGGGTCGTCAAACTGTTCGTAATGCGTGGTGTCGTACAGCCCCGCACGCTCCGGTTCGACTTCGTACCCCGGTGGCGTGGATACGTGCACGTTGAAATCCAGTACCACGGCCGCCTGCAGCCAGGTGTTGCACATGTTGTTCGAATCGCCCACCCAGGCCACCGTCTTGCCCTGAATGCTGCCGTGACGCTCGATATAGGTGAAGATATCAGCCATGATCTGACAGGGGTGGTATTCGTTGGTCAGGCCATTGATGACCGGAACACGCGAATGCGCAGCGAAGCGCTCGATGATGTCCTGCTCGAACGTGCGGATCATCACGATATCGACCATGCGCGAGATCACCTGGGCAGCATCCTCCACCGGTTCGCCCCGACCCAGCTGGGTATCACGGGTATTGAGATAGATCGCCGCACCACCAAGCTGGTGCATACCGGCCTCGAACGACAGGCGCGTGCGCGTGGACTGCTTTTCGAAAATCATCGCCAGCGTACGGTCGACCAGCGGGTGGTACATCTCGTAATTCTTGAAATAGGCCTTGATGCGCGCTGCACGCTCGAACAGATAGCTGTACTGCTGCGCATCCAGATCCCTGAACTGAAGAAAATGCTGAACTGGTTTCATGAGCTGGTCCCGGCAAGAAAACGCTCGATGAGCGGAACCAGCCCATCCACCAGTTGCCGCGCTTCGTCCTCACTCAGGATCAGCGGTGGCACGAGCCGGATGACGGTATCTGCCGTCACATTGATCAGCAGGCCGGCCTGCAGCGCCTCGCCAACCAATGCACCACACGGCCGGTCGAGCTCGATGCCGATCAGCAGGCCCATGCCGCGAATGGTGCGCACGCCGGCCACGCCCGCCAGCCGCTCGGCAAGCAGGTCCTGC
>JAJXUP010000194.1 GCA_021782795.1 Pseudomonadota bacterium
GGTGGTGTTCAACTCGCTCCACCTGCTGCCGCATGCCGTGACCAGTGCCGTGATCGACCTCGACACCCTGCTGCTGTCAATGGCCATGGCAGCCCTGGGCCTGTCGACCCACGTCGGCGCCATCCGTCAGGCCGGCATCCGCCCGATCCTGCTGGCCACGGTGCTGTTTGCCTGGCTTGTCATCGGTGGCGCATTCGTCAACCAGATCATCACGGCAATCATTCCACGCTGATGCATCCCCTTCCGGTTCCGGCGTGCCGGGACCGGACATTGAACCCGGCCCTTGCGGCCGGTTTTTTTTGCCTGCGCACCACCGTTTCAACTTTTCAAGTATAATTGAAACGTTTCTCCGGTCGCCGCCGTGACCGGAATCGCCGATTCTCACCACCGTGGACATATCTTGCTGATCCTGATCCTGTGCACCGGCAATTCCTGCCGCTCGATTCTCGCCGAAGCCATTTTCAACCACCTCGCGCCAGCCGGCGTCCGTGCAGTCAGTGCCGGCAGCCACCCGACCGGCGAAGTACACCCACGCTCACTGGCCCTGCTACGCCAGGCAGGCATTGCCACCGATGGCCTGCACAGCAAGTCCTGGAACGACATTCGCGAAACACCTGATGTGGTGATCACGGTGTGTGACCGCGCAGCGGGAGAAACCTGCCCCGCCTGGTTCGGACCCGCCCTGCGTGCACACTGGGGCGTCGATGACCCCGCCAGTGCCAGCGGCAGCGAAACCGATATCGATGCGGCCTTTCAGCGTGCCTACCGCACATTGCGCGCGCGCATCGAACAGTTTGTTGCGCTTCCACTTGACGAACTTGCCAACGATCGCGCAGCACTGCAGCGCGAACTTGATTGTATCGGTTTGTCGGAAGAACCAGCCGCCATTACCCGGAACTGAAACCCGATGGCCGGAACAGAGCATTCGCATACAGTATCGATAACCGATATAATGTGCGCACACTGTTTCCGGAGCACCACTGATGAAACCTCGCATCTGCTCATCCCAGCCGGACAAACAGCAGCGCACCTCCGGACCGGTAGCTGATCCCGCAGCAGCGACCGGCCATCACCCTGCAGCACCGGATCTGCCGTGAACGAAAGCCTCGGTCAGATATTCCTCATATTTCTGCGCCTCGGGCTCACCTCATTCGGTGGCCCGATCGCTCATCTCGGCTATTTTCGCGAAGAACTGGTCACCCGGCGGCGCTGGCTCAGTGAACAGAGCTATGCCGATCTGGTAGCGCTGTGCCAATTCCTGCCCGGCCCGGCAAGCAGCCAGGTTGGGCTCGCACTGGGGTTGATGCGCCATGGCTATGCCGGAGCGCTGGCCGCCTGGTGCGGGTTCACCTTGCCATCAGCGGCAGTACTGATCCTGTTCGCCCAGGGCATGACCGGCTATGCCTACGGTATTCCGCCCGGCATGCTGCACGGGCTCAAGCTGGTAGCGGTGGCGGTCGTCGCCCAGGCGGTATGGAACATGGGCCGTAGCCTGTGCAACGACACGTGGCGTATCGGCTTGATGACGGCAGCGGCATGCGCCATGCTGTTGCTTCCGGGCAGCATGACACAAGTTGTAGTGATCTTCAGCACCGCGATGATCGGCATGCGACTGTTTGCCGTGGCGGACGGCGCACGCCACGATCCGCTTCCCATCGCTTTGAGCCGCCGCACCGGGCTGGCGTGGCTCACGCTGTTCGCTACCCTGCTGGCAGCTTTGCCCGTCGCCGCTGCAGACAGCCACAATACGGTACTGGCGCAGATCAATGCCTTCTACCGGACTGGCGCCCTGGTGTTCGGTGGCGGCCATGTGGTATTGCCGCTGCTGCAGGCCGCAGTGGTGCCAGCTGGCTGGGTCGACAACAGTACCTTCCTTGCCGGCTACGGCGCCCCGCCGGCGGTTACTGGCCCGTTATTCACGTATGCTGCATTTCTCGGGGCCTCGATGAAAACCGGCCTGTCCGGATGGACAGGTGCCCTGGTGTGTCTGCTGGCAATCTTTGCGCCATCGTTCCTGCTCGTTCCGGGCATGCTGCCGTTCTGGGAACGGCTGCGGCGCAACCCGCGCATGCAGGGCGCACTCTCCGGCGTCAACGCGGCAGTGGTCGGCCTGTTGCTGGCAGCGTTGTATCAACCGGTGTGGACCAGCGCCATCCTGCGCGCGCAAGATTTCGCACTGGCGTTGATCGCCTTCATTGCGCTGACATTCTGGAAACAACCACCATGGCGTGTGGTGGCCGGTTGCATGCTGCTCGGCCTGGCATTACCGGGAAAAAGCTGACGGACTATGCAACTGGGGCGGCGCCGGCTTCGAACTGGCGTACCGGCAAGGTGATCCTGAACGTTGTGCCGCACCCGGGCTCGCTGTGCACATCGATATGGCCATGGTGTTTCTGCACGATGCCATAGGACAGCGACAGTCCGAGTCCAGTCCCCTTGCCGACCGGTTTGGTGGTAAAGAACGGATCGAAAATTCGCTTCAGGTTGGCCGGGCTGATGCCACAACCGGTATCACTGAATTCAACCCATACCTGATCACTGCCCTGCCTGCCGGTTCTGACCGTGATCGTACCCTTGCTGTCGATGGCATGCGCCGCATTCACCAGCATGTTCATGAACACCTGATTCAGTTGCGGCAACAGGCACTCGACCACCGGAATGTCGCCGTACTCGCGCACCACCTCGGCCTTGTACTTGAGTTCGTTGTTGACGATGTTGAGCGTGCTGTCGAGACCGGCATGCAGATCAGAGAACTGCCATTCTTCGACCGTATCGGCATGAGAGAAATCCTTGAGGTCCTGTACGATCTTCTTCACACGCACCAGGCCCTCCCGCGACTCATCCATCAACGCGCGCAGGTCCTCGCGCAGGTAATCGATGTCAGCCGACTGTCGAGCCGCAGCAAGGCGGGCGCGCGCCTGTGAGTCCACAATCGAGGTTTCTTCT
>JAJXUP010000195.1 GCA_021782795.1 Pseudomonadota bacterium
AGTGGGCTGGGCACGCAGGCACACTGATGACGTGGAATTCTCTCCCGAGGACGCAGGGCGTTCCGATCCGGATTTTCTCTGTCGCGTGCTGGAAGCGGTGATTGCCGCCGGCGCGCGCACGCTGAATATTCCAGATACCGTGGGCTACAGCCTGCCGGGGCAGTTTGGCGACCTGATTCGTACGCTGCGCGAGCGGATCCCGAATTCCGATCAGGCGGTATTTTCCGTGCATTGTCACAATGACCTTGGACTTGCGGTCGCCAATTCACTGTCCGCTGTGCTCAACGGCGCACGCCAGGTCGAGTGTACGATCAATGGCCTGGGTGAGCGTGCCGGCAACGCCGCGCTCGAAGAAGTCGTCATGGCCGTGCGCACACGTGGCGACGTGTTCGGTTGCGCCACGCGCATCGATGCCACGCAGATCGTGCCGGCGTCGCGTCTGGTGGCCGGCATCACCGGTTTCGCCGTGCAACCGAACAAGGCGATCGTCGGCGCGAATGCCTTTGCACATGAGTCAGGCATTCACCAGGATGGCGTGCTCAAGCACCGTGAGACTTACGAGATCATGCGTGCCGAAGACGTGGGCTGGAGCGCGAACAAGATGGTGCTGGGCAAGCATTCGGGGCGCAACGCGTTCCGTACCCGACTGGCCGAACTGGGCATCGATCTCGATTCGGAAGAGGCGCTGAATGCGGCGTTTGCCCGTTTCAAGGAACTGGCGGACAAGAAACACGAGATCTTTGACGAAGACCTGCACGCGCTGGTCAGCGATGAACCGTCTGCTGATGGCATGGACGTGTTCAAGCTGGTGTCGTTGCGTGTCTGTTCCGAGACCGGAGAGGTGCCGCGTGCCAGTCTCGTGCTCAGTGTGCATGGTGCGGAGCAGTCGGCGCAAGCGTCGGGAAGCGGGCCGGTGGATGCCACGTTCCGTGCCATTGAACAACTGGTATCGAGCCAGGCCGAGCTGCAGTTGTATTCGGTCAACAGCATCACTACCGGGACCGATGCTCAGGGAGAAGTAACGGTGCGCCTGTCCAAGGCTGGCCGTATCGTGAATGGTCAGGGAGCCGATACCGATATCGTGGTAGCTTCTGCCGAAGCCTATCTGGATGCGCTCAACGCACTGTATAACAAGCTGGAACGCGCGCATCCGCAAATCTGAGGTTGTCGTCGTGGCAATGGACGCGGAGCGCCGCGTTGCCGGGGAGTGATTGTGGCGGTACAAGGGGAAAGAAGGCTGCAGATCCTGCAGACGCTGGCTGGCATGCTCGAAGCGCCGGAAGCGGAAAAAATCACCACGGCTGCGCTGGCCGCGCGCCTGCAGGTGTCGGAGGCAGCGCTTTACCGGCATTTCGCCAGCAAGGCGCAAATGTATGACGGCCTGATCGAATTTATCGAGCAGTCGTTGTTCGGGCTGATCAACCGCATCGTTGCCGGACAGGATGACGACCAGCGCAAGCTGGAAGCCCTGCTGGCAGTGCTGCTTGGTTTCGCCGGCAAGAACCCCGGTATGACACGGGTGCTGACAGGTGATGCGCTGGTTCATGAAAACGTGCGGTTGCAGGCGCGCATCAATCAGATGCTGGATCGCATCGAAGCCACGTTGCGTCAGGTGTTGCGCATCGCCGCCGTGCAGGGCGATGCCACGGCAGATCCTGCAGCGGCAGCCAATCTGCTGCTGTGCCACGTGATCGGTCGCTGGCAACTGTTCGTGCGCAGCGGGTTCCGTCGTTCGCCAGACCAGGATTTCGCCTTGCAATGGCCCATGCTCAGCCGCGCCTGTTGCGGCAGGAACGGTGCATGACCGGCGAATCGGACCGGGGAATCAATATCGTCTGGCAATCAGGTCAGTACGCACCTGTGCAACTGGATGCGCAGTTGGATGACGCCGGATCGCTGGAGCAGCGGTTGCGGCACGGCGAACGCGAGTTCAGCCAGATGGTCGCGCTGCTGCCACATGGGCTGGTGATTCACCGCAACAATCGGATTTTGTGGGGTAATCCCGCAGCGGCACGCATTCTGGGGGTAGAACACCCGCAGCGGCTGGTCGACATGCGTTTACTGGATTTCGTCGAGAAGGATTACCACCCCATCGTCACCGAACGTGCACACCGCACCCAGGTCGAGGGAGTGCAGGTGCAGATGCTCGAAGAACACCTGGTACGGGTCAACGGCGAGGTGTTCGAGGCCGAGGTGTTTGCCTTGCCGATTCATTTCGACGGCGAACTTGCATCGTTGGTGTTTTTCAGTGATATCTCGCTGCGACGCAAACAGGAGCGAGAGATCCTGCTGGCGGCCTCGGTGTATCGCAACAGCAGCGAAGGCATGCTGGTCACCGACGAACGGGGCCATATTCTTTCCATCAATCCGGCGTTTGAACGTATCAGCGGCTACCGTCAGCACGAGGTGCTTGGCAAGCAGGCGCTGGCGCTGCGCGCCAGGGTCAGCGACCGTGTTTTTTACCGTCGTGTATGGCGCGAACTGCTTGAGGCTGGACACTGGAGTGGCGAGATTCCCGGCCAGCGCAAGGATGGTGCGCCCTATGCCGAGCGCGTGTCAATCAACGCCGTCTATGGGCCGGACAGTCGGGTAATACGTTATGTCGCTTTGTTTTCAGACATTTCCGTGGAAAAAGCACGTGAAGAAACCATCTGGAGACAGGCTAATTATGATACGTTGACCGGTTTGCCCAATCGTCGCCTGCTGATCGACCACCTCGAACGTGAGCTGGCGAAATGCCGGCGTGGCAATATTCCGCTGACATTGCTGCTTATCGATCTTGACCGGTTCAAGGAAGTCAACGATACGCTCGGGCACGCCAAGGGCGACCTGCTGCTGCGCGAGGCCGGGCGACGCATTGTGATGACGGTAGACGGGGGTGAAGGCGTGGCTCGACCCGGGGGTGATGAATTCGTCATCCTGCTGCCGGGGATGGGTGACGAC
>JAJXUP010000196.1 GCA_021782795.1 Pseudomonadota bacterium
CAGGCACAAAAGAATGACAACAGGAAGCCATTCGCTGATGGCGAGGCAACTAACAATATGTTTAAACACTTTTATTTATTCGCTATTTCATAAGCTTACAAATCCAACTGAATCATCATTGGCATCCACAACCTATCCGATCCGGTTAAGCCACTATTTTTCGAACGCCACCTGGGATGACCGGTTTTCATGGGCATGCCGGCGCTGCGGGTTGAACAACATCCCGATGTAATCGAAGCCATCCCGCCAACCTCTTCCGGTCTGAGTCGGCCTTGGGCGCATACGCTCACGCCTGAGCAAGAGAAAGGCGCACTCCGCCAGCACGTGAGCACATCCACAAGCCGCTGGGCGACCGTGCGGTGCCCGTCACTGCGCCGCATCCGGGGAATCGGCATAAAAAGCCTGTAAGGATCGGTAGCCGAACTCGACTCATGCCTGTCCGCAGCATTTCTCGCAGGCGGATGCTGGCCAAGGCCAGCGACATTTCAAACCTTTTCTGGAGAGTCACATCATGGACAAGCGTCAATTCATCAAAACCGCAGCTTCCTCGCTGCTCGCCCTGGGCATCGTTGCCGCCGCCCCGGCCAGCCAGGCCGCCAGCATGGACAAATGCTTCGGCGTCGCCAAGGCCGGACAGAACGATTGTGCCGGCATTTCCGGGCTGCATTCCTGCAAGGGATCGAGCACGACGAGCTACGATCCGGGCGACTTCAAGGCGGTTCCCGGCGGCACCTGCGCAAAGATGGGCGGCCTGTCCATGCAGCAGGCCAAGGAAACGCTCAAGGATCCCGCCAAGGTGAAGGCCTTCGAGATGGAGATGCAAAAGCGCAATTCCTGAACCTGACGAAGGGGGCATGGCAAGCGCCGGCCTCCTGAATTTCCCTTACCCTGAATCCCCATGCAGTCTGCCCGCCACATGAATGGAATTGGCCTGCGCCAGCCCCACTATCGGGAATTCCGCGCATTGCACCCGTCCCTGGGTTTCGTCGAGGTGCACTCGGAGAATTTCTTCAATCCATACGATGCCGCTGCACAGGTACTCGAGACGGTCCGCCGTGACTACGCGGTCAGCCTGCACGGCGTTGGCCTGGCCCTGGGTTCGGCCTGCGGCGTCGATGACGCCCATGTCAAACAACTGGCAGCGCTGGTCGAACGCATCGAACCCGTCCGCGTGTCCGACCATGCCTGTTTCGCGCGCGCGCCGCTTGCGCAGCACGGAATCATTCACGCCAACGACCTTTTGCCAGTCTCGTTCACCCACGGTGCGCTGAATATCCTATGCAGCAATGTCGAGCAGGTGCAGGAACGCCTCAGGCGCCCCCTGCTGGTCGAAAACCTGAGCAGCTATCTGGATTTCGCCGAACGCGACTTCAGCGAGCCGCAGTTTTTTGCCGAACTGGGCCGCCGTACCGGCTGCAGCCTCCTGCTGGACGTCAACAACCTGATGGTCAATGCCCTGAATGCCGATGAAACCGATCCCGTCCAATCCGTGTGCAGCTGGTTAGACGAACTGGCGCACGTGACGCCGCCCGGCTTCGTCGGGGAAATTCACCTGGCAGGCTTCAGCGCGCAGGAAGGGCTGATCATCGACGACCATTCCAGCCCCGTTTCTGAACCCGTCTGGCGGGCCTACCAACACGCATTGAAGCGGATGGGGCCCGTCCCCACGCTGATCGAGTGGGATGAACACCTGCCTGCGCTGTCGGTATTGCTCGGCGAGGCCACGAAGGCCGATGCCTTGTGCGCCGAGCACCGCGACGCACTGGCCGCTGTCGCGGGATTCGAGCCATGAGCGCCTTGTCCCGGTTCGAACAGCCCCGGATGTCCGAGGCACAACGCCAGCGCGAACTGATCGCAGCGATATTTTCGCCCCTGGCGGCGGAAACCGCGTGCGCCGACGTGCGACAAAACGGCGCGCGTTGGCGCGCCGGGCTCGCGGCCTACCGCGGCAACGGCCGCACCCATGCCTGCAGTGCCCTGCGTGTGCAGTTTCCCACCGTGCTCGCCATGCTCGGTGCGGAGACGTTCGACGCCTTGTGCGCCCACTACTGGCGCAACTGCCCCCCGCGCCGTGGCGACCTTGCCTGGGTCGGCGAGGAATTGCCCGCCTTCATCGAGACGCTGGAAACCCTGGCCGAATGGCCGTGGCTGGCTGATTGCGCGCGCCTCGACTGGGCCGTGTGGCAGATTTCAGGCGCGCGCCCGGCGAAATTCACCGAAAGCGACCTGCGCCGCCTGATCGACGACGAGCCCGCCACCCTCTCCCTCAGGCTTTCGCGCAGCGTACGCCGGCTGTCGTCGACGTGGCCCATCGTGGCCCTCTACGAAGCACACCGTATCGATCGTCCGGACTGGGAGACCGTGACCCGGGCAATCGCGGAAAGACACGCGCAAACGGCCTGGATATGGCGTCCACACGATGACCTTGCCGCTGCGCCGGCGCTGGAAATGCTCGATGCGGCAAGCGACCGCTGGGTCGCAGCGCTGGACGCGGGACACACGCTCGACATTGCGCTGGATTCGGCGGGCGAGGGGTTCGATTTCGCCGCCTGGCTGGAGCAGGCGATCCGGCAAGGCTGGCTCGATGCCGTCTTCGACAGGCCGGCACCGTCCGATGCGATCGACAACGCCTGACGCCACGCATTCAGCGGCGAGCTTCAGATCAAACCCGCCAACTTGAGGAACGACACCATGAAAACGTTGACTCGGCACATTCCGGCCCACCAGGAATCCAGCGTGCTTCGACGCGGCTGGTCCGGTCTGGAGGCCTTGCTGGAATGGTTGCAGGCACCGGCGCTTCTGGCTGCCCGACTTTATGTCGCCTATGTGTTCTTCATGTCCGGCCTCGAAAGCCTGCGCAGCTGGGATGCCACCCTCTACCTGTATGAGAGCGAATTCCATGTCCCGTTACTGCCGCCGCATGTCGCAGCCGTGATGGGC
>JAJXUP010000048.1 GCA_021782795.1 Pseudomonadota bacterium
GGCACGGCTTTTGGCAATGGCGTCCAGGTGATCGGTCACCGGATGATCATGCAGCCGGGAAACCGGCAATGCCGGATTGTGTTCCAGCGCCGCCAGCAACTGTGCATGGATTACTTCCATGCGCACTTTGACGCGCGCCACAGCGGCTTCCGAATCCTTGTCACGAATCACCGTCTGCGTCAGCACGGTAACACTGTGATTCGCGGTGTATACACCGAGTGCGCCCAGAATGACCAGCATGCCCGTCAGGCCAAACAGCAGCGCGGTCATGCGCATCTTGATACTCATGTGGCCGAACATGGATTGTCCTCCGTTATATTATTAGTTATTGATTTGTAATCATCATCGCCTCAGAAACGGGCGAGCGCGCCATCAGTCAGTCCCATTTCCTCGCTGGTCATCAACCGTTCGATATCGACCAGAATCAGCATGCGTTCGTCGATCGTGCCCAGACCAATCAGATAATCTGTATCCAGCGCACTGCTGACCGATGGCGCAGGCTTGATCTGGTCGGGCAGCAACGTGGTCACATCGGACACGCTGTCCACAACGATGCCGGCGATGCGACCATTGATGTTCAGGATGATCACCACCGTCAAATCAGTATAGTCCGCATTGCCGAGACCGAATTTGATGCGCATGTCCACCACTGGCACGATCAGTCCGCGCAGGTTGATCACGCCCTTGATGAATTCCTGCACATTGGCAATACGCGTGGGTGGTTCGTAACCACGAATTTCCTGTACGCGCAGGATATCGATGCCATATTCTTCCGCACCCAGCGTAAAAGCAAGAAACTCACGGCTGTTTCCGCCATCCTGGCCCTGTAATGAATCTTCCATAGTGTCCTCCCGTTGCACCCTTACCGCTCCGGCCCCTGCCACTGCGGCACGCGGGCCCATGCGCAGCGATCAGGCCAGCCCTCGCATCAACGCCGATACGTCCAGAATCAACGAAACGCCTCCATCGCCCAGAATCGTGGCGCCAGAAATACCGGGCACCTTGCGGAAATTCGTTTCCAGATTCTTCACCACGACCTGTTGCTGGCCCACCAGCGTGTCGACCAGCAAGGCGAATTTCTTGTCGTCCACTCCGAGCACCAGCACGATGCTTTCGGTGGGCTCGGCATACTTTGGCACGATACCGAAACGTTCATACAGGTACACCAGCGGCAGGTACTCGTCGCGTACCTTGATCAGACGCCCCTGACCGGCCATTTCCTTCAGTTCGCTGGCGCCCGGCTGCAACGATTCGACCACGTAGGCCAGCGGCACGATGTATACTTCGGTGCCCACCTTGACCGACATGCCATCAAGGATGGCCAGCGTGAGCGGCACCGAAATCCGCACCGAAGACCCCTGCCCTGCCACCGAACGCACTTCCACGGTACCGCCCATATCGGTGATATTGCGACGCACCACATCCATGCCGACACCGCGTCCCGAAACATCCGTCACCACATCGGCAGTGGAGAAGCCGGGCATGAAAATCAGCTGCCAGACGTCCTCGTCGGTCATGTTGTCGCTGACTGGAAGTCCGTTCTGTCGCGCCTTGTCAAGGATGCGCGCACGGTTGAGACCCCGCCCGTCGTCAATGACCTCGATGACGATGTTGCCACCTTGATGCGAAGCCGACAACACCAGCTTGCCGGCCTCGGGTTTGCCGGCCTGGAGCCGCTCTGCAGGCAGTTCGAACCCGTGGTCGATGCTGTTGCGCACCAGATGCGTCAACGGGTCGATGATACGTTCGATCAATCCCTTGTCGAGTTCGGTCGAGGCCCCCTGAGTGATGAAATCGACCTTCTTGCCGAGTTTGCTGGCCAGTTCGCGTACCATGCGCGGAAAGCGCGAGAACACATAATCCATCTGGATCATGCGGATCGACATCACCGATTCCTGCAAATCCCGTGTGTTGCGTGCCAGTTGGGCGAAATTGTTCAGCAATGCCTCGTGATTTACCGGATCGAGGGTGCTCACGCGCTGATCGATCATCGCCTGGGTGATGACCAGCTCACCCACCAGATTGATCAGCAGGTCGACCTTCTCGATGCTCACGCGAATCGAGCTCGATTCGTGCCCTGCCGGTGCGCCGGCCTCGCGTTTGGCGGCCTTGACTGCGGCATCGGCCTGAGAGGCCGTCACCGGCACCGCTGCTGCCGCAGCAGCAACCGGCACGGCGGCAGGTTCAGCCACAACGGCCACGGACGCGGCTGCCGCGACCGCTGGTTCCCGTGCCGTAATAAGCAACTTGTCTGCGTCAACGACGAACGAACACACTGCTGTAACGTCACTCTGGGTCTGGTCGGTTTCAAGATGAAACACCATGCGGCCGTCCGGCAGCGGCTCTCGCGTCAGCGTACCCAGCAACCCCAGTTCGGCGGCCAGACCTTCAACGTCCTTGTCTGGCGTCACCGGCAGTTCGATACGGAATATTGCCAGCGCGCCAGAAGCCGGGGCTACGGTTGTAGCCGGTTGGGCAACAGGTTCTGGCCCGGGTTCGGGCGCCGCTGCAGCTAACGGCGCGGCCGCCTGTTTTCCGGCTGCAGGATCCGCAAGCGCATGCAGCCTGCGGCTGACTTCGGCCACCTGATCCAGGTCAACGGCGCCGCCGGCGCGATGCCCTTCAAGCAACATGGCCATGACGTCCTTGGCTGCAAGAAATGTATCGACATGCTCGGCAGTCAGCGCCATTTCGCCCTTGCGGATCTTGTCCAGCAAAGACTCCAGCACATGGGTAAATTCGCTGATGTCGGTAAATCCGAAAGTGGCCGCTCCGCCCTTGATGGAATGAGCGGCGCGGAAAATCGCGTTCAATTCTTCCTGCGACGGACTGGCCACATCGACTTCGAGCAACAGACGCTCCATTTCGGCCAGCAATTCAGTCGCTTCATCAAAAAAAACCTGATGAAACTGACTCAAGTCATCGATCATCTATCACCCCTCAAGCCTCCCCTGCCTGCATCAATTCTGGTGACGACGCGGCAAACAATGCGATGGCCGTAGGCGCGCCGCTCGCAAAATCGCGCCCACGACAGCACGTCACCCGCATTGTACTGTCGCGGACACAGCCCGAAGACGCTTCTTCCGTCGTCCACACAACCGCACCGCGTGGCCGCGCATGCGCGCACGCCGGCACATAGCCCGGGCTTCTATCTTATCTCAATTTATGTAATTGAAAAGCGACAAATTCTCTATTTTTACAAAAGATATTTGCGCCGCTTGCAGCGTGGTGGTCTGCTCACTGAGCTGGGAGATGGTTTTGGCGTAATCCAGACTCTGCAGGTTTGACAGAGTCTGGCTGTATTGTACATCGAGGTTCGATCCGACCGTATCGAGCGCCTGCAACTGGCTAAGCGAACTGCCCGCCACGCTGCTGGCATTGATCACCTTGTTGAGCGTCTGGGTGATGCTGTCATTTATCCCCGACAGTCCCTGCGTCAGGGTTGCATTGCTGACGTTCGAGTTGTTAAGCAGACTGGTCAGGGTGCTCAGCGTGGCAAAAATGTCCTGTCCACCGGATTGCAGCATGGCCTGTCCGGACGTGCTGACCGTCACCTGCTGGCTGGGACCGACCTGCAGCGCGGTCTGCCCCTGATCCCCCAGGTACTGCACCGATGGTGTACCCGAAGCGCCCGTGGTCTGCACAAACGGTGGCGTACTGTTCTTGTAGCCGCCGAACAGGTAGTTACCGTTGCCATCAGTGGAATTTGCCAACGCCAGCAGGCTGCTGTAGTCATTCTGGATCTGGGTGGCAATGTTGCTGCGGTCAGCAGCGGTGAGTGTGGGATCGCCGGCACTGACCACCAGCGACTTCACGCTTCGCAGCAACGTAGTCATGCTCGACAGCGCCGAACCCGTCATGTTGAGCGTGGTTTCAGCCATCTGGCGGTTGGAGGTAAACTGGGTGTTCATCGACTGCTGCTGATAAACATCCATCGATTGCGCCGCAGCTGCCGGGTTATCCGCCGGGGTCAGCAGGCTGGTGCCGGCAGAAATTTCCGCCTGGGTCGTGGTCACCTGGCTTTGCAGGTTGCTGATCTGCGTGCCGCCCTGCGAAAAAAGCATGTTTGTGCTGATGCGCATGTCATCCTCCTCAATTACTGATGCCCAGCAGCGAATTGAACAACTGGCTGGCGATTTGCATCAGTTTTCCGGCAGCCTGATACGCCTGCTGATATTGCAGCAGATTGTTGGCTTCCTCGTTCAGATTGACCCCGGACTGGGACTGCTGCACGTTCTGCAGGTTGGTCAAAGTGGTATTTTCGGCAGTACTGGTCACCTGCAGCTCACTGGTCTTGCTGGCCACACTGCTGACCAGGCTGGAATAGACATTCTGATAGTTGGCTGTGCCATTGAGCAGCGTATTGGTGTTCTGCAACTGTCCGAGCAGCACGGCATTGCGGCTATCCCCGGTGCCGCCGGTATTGGGTCCGACAGTAAACGTGTCATTGTTGACCGGCGTGCCGCTGATGGCAAAGCTGATGCCCCCGAAACTGATCGTCGCGCCGTCGGTATAGGTCACTGGCGTACCGGCCGGATACGTGGTGGTACCACTGGCAGTGGTCACCGTCACCGCATCCGCGGCAGGAAAACCCGACAGCGAATTGCTTGCCGAACTGTAGGTCAAAGTAAGCGGTGCGGTCAACGGCGTTGCCAGATAAGCCGAACTGACGCTGCCCGGACTGATCTGGCCAGTACCGCCGTTGCTCAGAGTGAAGCTGTCACCGTTGGCCGGTGTGCCGCTGATATTGAAACTGATGCCCTGAAAGCTGATGGTCGCGCCATCGGAATAGGGTACCGGCGTTCCGGCCGGATAGGTGGTGGTCGATCCGACGGCCGTGGTGACCGTGACAGGTTGCGACGCCGGAAAGCCGCTGAGGGTATTGCCAGTACCGTTATAAGTCAGCGTCACCGGGCCAGTCAGCGGCGAGGTCGGATTACTGCCGATGTCCGCCGCACTGATCGCCCCGCTACCCGTATTGCCGACAGCACTGGCTGTCATCACCGGCGGATCGGACACCGTCGAGGTCACGATCGGCGCTGCAGCGGCAATCTGCGCCGGATCGGTGATCGCCACACTGAAGTTGTCCGCGCCGCTGGCGGTCGGCCGGACCAGAAACGTATCGCCCGTGGCCGGCGAGCCACTCATGTTGAAAGTCACCCCGGCAATCGTCTGCGGAAAGCTGGTGAACGTGGTCGACGCGCCGCCATTCACCGGGGTCAGCGTATAACTGGTGCCGTTATCGGTCAGCTGATAATCCTGCCCGGTCAGTGCATTCACATTGCTGATGCTCGCCGTCAGCACACCCGAACCGGTGTTGGTGGACGCACCGTAGACCTGCGGCGAGCCCACATTGAAAAACTTGGTGCCCGGATTGCCATTCAGGTCTTGTCCGAGCGCACTCTGTGCGTTGAATGTCGTTCCCATTCCGATGGCGAGCAGTCCGAGCTGGTTCTGCGCGCTGTTGAGCGACTGGTCACGAAACGACAGTACCCCCCCAAGCTGTCCGCCGGTCAGGGCGCTGTCGGGCAAAGTGGCCGTCGAACCGTTCGAGGTGAATGCCACGCTCAGCTGGCTCGAATTGAGCGGAGAGCTCACGGTGGACAGCGTGTTGACGTTCTGTCCCATCACCAGTGCCTGACCGTTTCCGATATAGATATCATACTGGCCGTTGGATTCCTGCACCACCGATGCATTGATCTGCTGGCTGAGCTGGTTGACCAGCTGGTCGCGCTGATCCAGCAGCGCATTGGCCGGCTGCTGCTGCGAAGCGTCCTGTGCCTGGACGATACTGCCATTGAGCTGGGCGATCTGGCTGGCGATGGCGTTGATCGAACTCACGCTGGTCTGGATCTGTGTGTTGACCCCCTGGCCGATCTGATCGAGCTGCTGCCCCATGCTCTGGAACTGCGAGGTCATGGCCTGCGCTTGCGACAACAGCGCCTGACGGCTCGACAACGATGACGGCGTGGTCGCCAGGGTCTGCACCCCGGAAAAGAAACTCTGCATGGTCGGGGTCAGACCGGTGGTCGTGTCGCCGAGCATGTTGTCGATCTGCTGCATCTGCGTGTAATAGGTCGACAGATTGCTCGAACTGGCCTGTGCAGAATTGACCTGTTGGGCGGCAAAACTGGAAAACTGGCGCTGAATGGTAGACACATCCACCCCGGAACCGACGAAACCGTAACCGAATCCTTGCGGAGTGGCTTCGGTCTGTACCGTCTGCTCACGGCTGTAGCCTGGTGTCGAAGCATTGGCAATGTTGTTCCCGGTGACGGTCAATCCGATTTCCGCCGCCGCCAGCGCGCTTTGACCGATATTGAGAATGCTTGAGATAGCCATGGCGTAATGTCCTGGGTGCTTGTCGGATTTATCGTCCGTCAGGCAGATAACTTTAACCGGCGCACCTCAGGCACGTCGGGTGGTCCCGTCGAATATCAAGCCAGGATCGGGCTGCTGAGAATCCGTCCGAGTTTGTCGGCATAGTGCGGATCAGTGGCATACCCGGCCTGTTGCAACCCTCGTGCAAACTGCTCCGGACTTTGCGCCCCGGCAAGCACCTGACGGTAACGCGGATTGCTGCGCAGAAAACTGGCGTAATCGTTGAAACTGTCAGCATAACTGTTATACGCGCGAAACGTTGCAACACGCTTTTGTGCCACGCCATTGACATACTCCGTTGTCACCGCTTTAACGGTTTTTCCATGCCAGTCTGCACCTGCCTTGATACCGAACAGGTTGTGGCTGCGCGTGCCATCGGTGCCGACCACCTCCTTGCTGCCCCAGCCGCTTTCAAGCGCCGCCTGACCCAGCATGAATCTGGCCGGAATGCCGCTGGCTCGGCTTGCAGCCTCGGCATGCGTATGCATGGCCTTCATAAAGGCATGCTCCCGACCGGATGTGGGCGCACCCGGCCCCGTTGCCGGGGCGCCGCCGGATACTGCTGGCGAATCTTGTGCTGCCGGTTGCGCCGCCGTGCCAGTTCCCGGCGAATGCGGCAGCACAAACCGGCCAGCGGGATGCGGGCTGCTGGGTGACAACTGCCGCACCAGCATGTCGGCCAGCCCGATGCCCTTGTTGGCAAGGTTCTGGCTCAACTGCTGATCGAGCATCGAGGTATACAACCGGGTCTGATCATTATCGAACACGCCATCCTGCGGCGTGGCATCGCGCATGCTTTTCAGCATCATTTCGGTAAAAAGCGCCTCGAACTGATGCGCGACCGTACGCAACGCCTGCGGCGAATTCTGTTGCGCCGCCTGGCGCAGTCTGGCCACGCCCTGCGAATCGGCAGCCAGAGTGTTACTGATGTCGGCGCGATTGAGCATGGCGGCCTCAAATGATCTGCAGATCGGCGTGCAATGCGCCCGCCGTCTTCATCGCCTGCAGGATGGCCAGCAGGTCCTGTGGTGTCGCGCCCACCGAATTGAGCGCACGCACCACCTCGGCCAGCGATGCCCCACCCTTCAGCAGGTCTACCGAACCCGGCTCGCCCGCGCCCTGCACGGAAATGGCCGCGGTACTGGTAACCACCGTCTTGCCCCCGGACATGGGATTGGGTTGACTGACTGACGGCGTGCTGCTGATGGTAATGGTCAGGTTACCGTGTGAAATGGCGCAGGGATCGAGCGTGACATTCCGGTTCATCACCACGGAGCCAGTACGCGCATTGATGATTACGCGCGCCCCCTCCTGGGAAGGATCGACCTGGATACTTTCCAGTGTACCCAGGAACGCCACGCGTTCATTGGAGTTGATCGGCGCCTGCACCGCGATCACGCGCCCGTCCTGGGCGGTGGCAACATCCATGCCAAACCGCGCATTGATGGCATTCACCACCCGGCTGGCCGTGGCAAAATCAGTCTGATTGAGTTCCACGCGCACCACGTTCCCCTGCCCCACAGCAGAAGGCACCACCCGTTCGACATCGGCGCCATCGGTAATGAGTCCCACCGTCAGGTGGTTGACCTGCACCTTGCTGCCGTTGGCTGACGCGCCCATCCCCCCCACCAGCAGGTTACCTTGCGCCATGGCATACACCTGACCATCGGCGCCCTTGAGTGGCGTCATCACCAACGTACCGCCCAGCAGACTCTTGGCGTTGCCGATGGATGACACGGTAACATCGATTTTCTGTCCCACCTGAGCGAAGGCCGGCAAATTCGCCGTTACCATCACCGCAGCCACATTCTTCAACATCAGCATCGGCAGCTGGCTGGCCGGAACACTCAACCCCATGTTGGTCAGCATGTCGGTGATGCTCTGCACCGTAAATGGCGTCTGTACCGTCTGATCACCGGTACCGTCCAGCCCGATCACCAATCCGTAACCGACCAGCTGGTTATCGCGCACGCCCTGAATGCTGGCGAGATCGAGCAGACGATCGGCACGGGCCGCATTCATCGCCAGCAACAACATCATCGCCAGTATCGTCAGGTAATGTTTCATGATTGTCTCCCTGTTCCGTCAGAACGGAGCCATGCTCTGGAAGAACCGGCTCAGCGCCGACATCAGCGATGCCTTGTCGATGCGGCTGTCGGAACGGTATTCGATGCGCGCCTCGGCCACCTGGGTCGATGACACCACATTGCCAGCCTGGATCATGGCCGGATTGACCACACCGGAAAAACGGATGTATTCCACGCCGCTGTCCAGCGCCACCTGTTTTTCGCCGCTGACTTCCAGATCCCCATTGGGGCGAACGGCAGTCACTGTTACCGCCAGTGTGCTGGTAAATGTGTTGGCCGAATTGAGCACGTCGGTGGTGGCCGCCTTGTTGCTGGTGTTGGCCGCAAGATTGGTGCCTTGCAGCGTCTTGAGCGGCAGTCCTACTACAGTCGGAATGCTGGCCGAGACCGAACCGGTCTTGCTGCCGGAACTGGAAGCGGTCTTGGAAGCATCATTGGTTTCACTGATCAGAATGGTGATCACATCACCCACCATCACCGGATGCCAGTCAACAAACATCGGCCGGTATGTTCCTGCATGATAAATGGAGCCATCCCCGCTGGCGGCGACTTGTGGCGCTGGATGCGCAGTTGCAGGCTGCTTCGTGATCGTCTCCGGCACCACGGCACACCCGCCCAGCATACCGAGACACAACACAAGAATTGCGCGCTTCATCGTCACTCTCCCGCGTCAGCTGATCTGTGTCAGTGCCTGCAGCATCTGATCGGAGGCCGTAATCGCCTTGCTGTCCATCTCATAGGCGCGCTGGGTCTCGATCATGTTCACCAGTTCCTCGGCCACATTGACGTTCGACGTCTCGACATAGCCCTGGTTGATCGTACCCGTGCCGTTGAGCCCGGGCGTGTTGGTGATGGGTGCACCCGAGGATGAGGTTTCGAGATAGATGTTGCCACCGTTGCTCTGCAGTCCGCCCGGATTGATGAAAGTTGCCAACTGGATGGAACCGATCTGCACCGCATTGGGCGAACCGGTCTGGGTGATCGACACCGTGCCGTCGACACCAATCGTGACCGACAGCGCATTGGAAGGGATCGTCACCGGCGGTTGCAGCGGATAGCCGAGCGAGTTGACCAACTGCCCCTGGTTGTTGACCTGGAATGATCCGTCACGCGAGTAGCCCGTCGTGCCGTCAGGCAACGTGATCTGGAAATAGCCCGCACCCTGAATGGCAAGATCAGTGGAATTGCCGGTCTGCTGCAGGTTGCCCTGGGTCAGGATATGTTCGGTCGCCACCGGCTGTACGCCGGTACCGACCTGCAATCCGGAAGGCAACTGGGTCTGTTGCGTCGACTGGGCGCCCGGTTGCATCTGGGTCTGATAGAGCAGATCGGCGAACACGGCACGCGACGCCTTGAAGCCGTTGGTGCTGACGTTGGCCAGGTTGTTGGATATCACGTCCAGCTGCAACTGCTGGGCATCCATCCCGGTACGGGCAATCCACAATGAACGGATCATGTCGTGCTCCTTGTTTTTCGTCAGGCAATGGTCAGAAACTGACTGGCCTGGCTATCGTTGTTTTCCGCATTGGTAAGCAGCTTCATCTGCATTTCAAACTGGCGGCTCAGGCCGATCATGCTGACCATTTCCGATACTGCGCTGACATTGCTGCCTTCAAGCGTACCCGAGGCCAGCACCACAGTCGGATCGGCATTGGCCGCCTTGCCGCTGGCCAGGCGAAAATAGCCATCATCGCCACGCACCAGTGCAGAATCTGGCGGATTGACCAGCTTGATCTGCCCCAGCACGCTGACCGAGGTCATGACGCCGTTGGGCGGAATGCTCGACACCGTGCCATCCGAACCGATCTGCACCTGCTCGCCGGGCGGCACGGTAATCGGGCCATTGACGCCCTGCACCGCCAGGCCATTCCAGGTCTGCAGCTGCCCGGCCGAGTCGATTTTCAGGCTGCCATTACGCGTATAGCCTTCAGTGCCGTTGCCCATGTCCACCGCGATCCAGCCCTTGCTTTGCACGGCCACATCCAGGTTGTTTCCGGTCTGTATCATGGGCCCGGGAGTAAAACTGCTGCCTACGGTCGAATCGGTCACGTACGTCTGCACCGGCAGGCCGCCATTGACTACCGGCACCGCGCGGAACGCGTCGAACTGCGCACGGAACCCGGTGGTTGCCACATTGGCCAGATTGTTGGATACCGTCGACTGCATCTCCAGCACATGGCTTGCGCCGGTCATTGCCGTGTAGATCAGGTTATCCATGACGTTCTCCCGAAATCAATGTTCCGTTAACGCAGGCTGAGCAGCGTCTGCGTGACGGCGTCTTCGGTCTTGATGGTCTGTGCATTGGCCTGGTAATCGCGCTGCGCCGTAATCATGTCCACCAGTTGCTTGGTCAGATCGACGTTCGAGCTTTCCGTGGCCGACGACTGCAGCACCCCCAGCGAAGCGCTACCAGGCACGCCCGCCAGCGCAGGGCCAGAGGCATAGGTGCTGATCCATTCGTTGTTGCCGATCGCCTGCAAGCCATTGGGATCGGCAAAATTCGCCAGCGCCACCTGACCCAGCGTGGTCGACTGGCTATTGGTGTAATTGCCGGTAATCATGCCATCGCTACCGATGGTGAAGTTGCTCAGCTGGCCCGAGGTATAGCCGTTCTGCTGCATCGAATTCACGCCGAACACCGATCCGTACTGCGTGGTGCCGGTGTAATTGAGACTGACCGACATCGGTGTACTCGCGCCATCGGTCAACGGCAAGCTCAACGACACCGGGGAACCGCCTGACAGCGCGCCGCTGCTCGAAAAGGTCAGTGTCGACACCGGCACGGCTGTGGCCGGTGGCGTATACCCCACCGGCGTACCGTCAAGCGAGGCATACACGTTCCACGAACCGGTGCCATTGGTCACATAGTAGGTCTGCAGCACATGCGAATTGCCCAGACTGTCATAGATGGTCGTCGACGTGCTGTTGTTGTAGGTCGTCGGGTCAGTGGTGTTGAACGCGGTCGCCGGGGCGGTACTGGTTGCGTCAAGATTGAGGCCGGCGTTGATTTTGGTAGTGGCGCTCGGAGCCATGTTGGAAGAATTGATGACCAGATCGCTCAGTGCTCCCGTGGTGATCTGTCCGTTCGAACTGAGCGGATAACCCTTGAGGATGTCACCATTGGCATTGACGATATTGCCGTTCTTGTTGAGCTGAAACTGACCATTACGGGTATAGACCGTGCTGCCGCCGCTGTCCATGACGAAAAAACCCTGGCCGTTGATGGCCACGTCCATCGGATTGTTGGAGGCCGTGATGTTGCCCTGCACGAACTGCTGCTCCACCTGTGCGACCTTGGTGCCGGTACCCACCTGCAGCGAAGCGCTGTCGGCCAGAGAATTGGCATAAATATCGGCGAACTGGATCTGCGATTGCTTGTAACCTACGGTACCCGAGTTGGCAACGTTGTTACCGATCACGTCCAGGTCCTGCGAGGCTGCCGACAATCCGCTCAGTGCTGTATCGAAACTCATGATGATCTCCCGCTTTCCAATTCCCGATCAATAAATCTGCGCCACGCTGGACAGCGCGACCATCCCGACACCATTCACATCGATCTGTGTTCCGCTACCGTTGTTGAGTACACTCGACACCGTACCATACGCCAGTGGCTGGGCTCCGACGGCTGTCCCCGAACTGCTGGCCTTCACCTGGATGGTGTAACTGCCGTTCGGCGCGGCCGTGCCATTGCTGGTCGTGCCGTCCCACTGCAATGGCACCACGCCGGCAGGCTGGGATCCCAGATTGAAACTGTCCACCGTCTGCCCGCCCGAATTGACGATGTTCACCGTCATGCTGTCGGCCGAAGACGCCAGATTGACGCCGAAGGTAGCCGTGCCGCCGGTGTAATTCAGTGTCGAACCGTTGACCAGCACGTTCTTGCCGATCATGTTGGCCGCCTGGACAGTCTGATCCGACTGGTACGCCGACATCAGCGACTGCAGCGTGGTGTTGAGCTGATTGATGCCCGTCACGGTCGACAGCTGCGCAAGCTGGCTGGTGATCTGCGCATTGTCCATCGGATTGAGCGGATCCTGGTTTTTCAGCTGTGTCACCAGCAAATCCATGAACTGGTTCTGCATCGAGTTGACCGCAGATCCCGAGGCTGTCGCCGACGCTGTCGAGGACGTTCCGTTCATCGCCGCCATCAGGCTCGATGAAATGGTATTGCTGTTGATCGCACTGCTCATCACCTATTCTCCTTGCCATCCCGGTTGCGGACATCACTGGCCGATTGTCAATGCTTTCTGCAACATGACCTTGGCTGCATTCATCACATCCGCATCGGTCTGATAGGAACGCGATGCGGAAATCATGTTCACCATTTCCTCGACCGGATTCACGTTGGGCATGGCCACATACCCCTTGGCGTCCGCAAGCGGACTGTCGGGCTGGTACACCATGCGCGGCGGCGAAGGGTCTTCCACCACCTGTTGCACTTTCACGCCAACCGCGTTGTTCGCATCGACCGGAACGGCCTGAAACACCACCTGCCGGGCGCGGTACACCTGACCGGTGCTGCTGGTCGCGCTGTCTGCGTTGGCCAGATTGCTGGCCACCACGTTCAGTCGCTGCGACTGCGCACTCATGGCAGAACCGGAAACATTGAATATGGTAAACAAGGACATGGCTCATTACCCCTGTATTGCGGCCAGCATGGTCTTGATCTGGTTGGTGATCAGCGTCATGCTCGCCTCGTCGCGCAAGGCATTGTCTGTAAACTGGTTGCGTTCGGTATCCATATCAACGGAATTGCCATTGATACTGGAATGCTGCGGTATCCGGTATTGCAGCGGCACACCGCCTGGAGCCACATTGCCCTGCATGGTGAGCGGCTGCCCGGCGAGCGCTCCCTGCAAGGCCTGACTGAAATTGAAGTCGCGCGCCTTGTAACCCGGCGTATCGGCATTGGCGATATTGGACGCCAGAATCTGCTGGCGCTGTTCGCGCAATTGCAGCGCCGTCTCCTGAAACCGCATGCTGCTGTCGAGTGGCCCCATGACCGTTGCTCCGCACATTCATCACAGGCTTCATCATAGACCAGCCGCCGTCAATCGAAACGCGGAATAAACCGGCAAACCCGAGGCTATTCTCCGAATTGGTTCCGCACCGGCGCCGTATCATGTCTCCATC
>JAJXUP010000049.1 GCA_021782795.1 Pseudomonadota bacterium
GAAATGTCACGTTTGCCTATCGCAATCGCGCCGTACTGCAGGACATCACTTTGTCCATACCGCGCGGCAAGGTCGTCGCCATCATGGGCGGCAGCGGTTGTGGCAAAACCACGCTGCTGCGTCTGAACGGCGGCCAGTTGCGTCCAACCCGCGGCCGGGTGGAAGTCAACGGCGAAGCCGTGCACGAACTCGACAACGACGCGCTGTACCACTTGCGCCGCAAGATGGGCATGCTGTTCCAGTTCGGCGCGCTGTTCACCGATCTTACGGTGTTCGAGAATGTGGCCTTCCAGATGCGCGAGCATACACACCTGTCCGAATCGATGATCCGTGACCTGGTGTTGATGAAACTCAACGCCGTCGGCCTGCGTGGTGCGCACCACCTCATGCCGTTCGAGTTGTCGGGCGGCATGGCACGACGGGCGGCGCTGGCGCGCGGCATCGCGCTCGACCCGATGCTGATGATGTATGATGAACCGTTTACCGGACTGGACCCGATTTCCATGGGCGTGATCGGTAACCTGATCCGCCGGCTCAACGACGCGCTTGGACTGACTTCCATTCTGGTCACGCACGACATCGAGGAATCGCTCAAGATCGTGGATTACGTCTATTTCATTTCCAGCGGCAAGGTCGAGGCCGAAGGCACGCCCGAGCAGATCCGCGCCTCGCGTCAGCCATTCGTCCATCAGTTTGTCCATGCTGAAGAAGACGGGCCGGTGCCGTTTCATTACCCTGCTGCGGATTTTGCCACCGATCTCGGCCTGGGCAAGGTTGTCCAGCCATGAAGCCCAACATCGTCAGCCGTCTCGGCGCACGTACGCTGAACGCCATCGGCCGGCTGGGCACGGCTGCGCGCTTCCTGCTGCAAATTCTCTGGCGTTCGGGAACCAGTTGGCGTCGTTTCCATCTCATCATTCGGGAAATTTATGCCAGCGGTGTACTCTCGCTGATCATCATTCTCGTCTCGGGACTGTTCGTCGGCATGGTATTGGGGTTGCAGGGCTACCAGACGTTGCAGACCTACGGCTCGGCGCAATCGCTTGGCGTGCTGGTCGCTCTGTCACTGGTGCGCGAACTGGGCCCGGTCGTGGCTGCGCTGCTGTTCGCCAGCCGGGCCGGATCGGCAATTACCGCCGAAGTCGGGTTGATGAAAACCACCGAACAGTTGCAGGCCATGGAAATGATGGCCGTCGATCCGGTGGCACGCATCGTGGCGCCGCGCTTCTGGGGAGGGGTCATTTCCATGCCGTTTCTGGCGGCGATATTCTCCATGACCGGAATTTACGGCGGTTACATGGTCGGTGTGCGCCTGCTGGGCGTTGATGATGGCGCGTTCTGGGCGCAGATGCAATCGGCGGTGGATTTCCGTGAAGACGTGCTCAACGGCGTGATCAAGAGCGTGGTGTTCGGTTTTGCCATCAGCACCATCGCCCTGTTCGAGGGGTATGATGCCACCCCGACCGCAGAAGGCATTTCACGCGCCACCACACGCACGGTCGTAACCTCGTCGCTGGCGATTCTTGCGCTGGACTTCGTACTGACGGCATTCATGTTCAAGGGATCATAACGAATGGATAGAGTTGCGCTGGATTTCTGGGTCGGGCTGTTTGTTGCTGCGGGGCTTGCCGCCCTGTTTGCGCTTGCCCTCAAGGTCAGCAATGCCGAGAGTTTCGGCAGTGGACCGGTCTACAGCGTGCATGCCAGTTTCGACAACATCGGCGGTCTGAAAGTGCGTGCGCCGGTGAAGAGTGCCGGGGTGGTGGTGGGGCGGGTGAGTGACATCAGCTATGACAACACCACATTCGAGGCCGTCGTAACCATGAAGCTCGATGACCGCTATCATTTCCCCAGGGACACTTCCGCCGCAATCATGACTTCCGGGCTGCTTGGCGAACAGTATCTCGCGCTGGAGCCGGGTGGAGACACCCGAAACCTCGCCAACGGCGACAAGATCAAGATCACCCAGTCGGCCGTGGTACTGGAAAACCTGATCAGCCAGTTTTTGTACAACAAGGCCTCTGACGCGGGAGGAACGTCTTCCGCCGGCAAGGCATCCGGAGCAAGCCAATGAACAAACTGTTACGCTTTTCGCTGCTGGCGTTGGGGATGGCAACCCTGCCCGCGCTGGCGCAGGCCCAGCAGCCCATGACCCTCGACCAGGCCATCACGCTGTGTCTGAATGCCGACCCGAGCATCAAGGAGAAGCAGGAACTCGTCGAGTCGGCACGTGCCATGCTCGATGAAGTCACAGGTCACAAAGGTTTGATGGTCAGCGCCAACCTCTTCGAGGGACTGGCGCCGGAGGTCAATGGCGGGTTCTATCAGGGGGGCGCGTTTTCCGGCACCCAGCCTCGTACCGATGGCCCCTATCCGGGCGGCCTGTCGGACTGGACTTCACTTCAATTCGCCATCATCAAGCCGCTGTATACCTTTGGCAAAGTGGAAGCCTACAGCGATGCGGCGCAGGGCAATATCGACATCAAGCGCCAGGACGTCCGGCTGCGCCAGATCGAAATGGTCAAGAAAGTCAAACGTGCCTACTACAGCTACCTCACAGCACGTGATCTGCACCGGTTGCTGGAAGATGTGCAGAACCACCTGAACGATGCGTTGACGCTGGTCAAGAAAAACCTCGCAGACGACAATGGCCAGTCGCGCCAGTCCGACCTGTATGCATTGCAGACCGCAGAAGGCATGCTGCAGAAGTATCTGGCGCAGGCGGCCGCAGTGGAAAAAATCAGCATGGACGGGCTCAAGATCCTGACCGGGACCGGCATGGACCATCCGCTTGAAGTGGCCGATGACAGCCTGACAGCCGTCCCGCTGCCCAGCGGCACATTAACCGACTACCAGAACCAGGCGCTTGCTGATCGTCCCGAAATGGCGCAGCTGGAAGCGGGTATGCGGGCACGGCGCGCACTGGTGCAGGCAAAAAAAGCGGATATGTATCCCAACCTCTATGCCGGCGTGATCGGTGAGGCCAATTATGCCTCCAACCGCACCATGCTCAACAATCCGTTCATTTATGACCCGTTCAACAACGCCGGTCTCACGCCCGTCATCGGCATCGAATGGAATATGGAACCGAGCGTGCTCGCAGCGCAGCGCGCGGGACAGGAAGCCGAACTCGAAGCGCTCAATTTCAAGGCACAGTATGCCCAGGCCGGCATTCCGTTCGAAGTGGCCGAGGCATGGAATCACCTGCAGGCTGATTATGAATCCCAACTGCAGCTGGCCAAAGGGGCAGCAGCGGGGCGGCGCTGGATGATTTCCGAACTGGCCGATTTCGAAGCCGGGCTGGAAAAGGCGGACAAGGTGGCCGATGCACTGAAGAGCTATGCACTGACACAGGCGGAATACCTGCAGACGGTCAACGACTACAACATGGATGTGGCTGAACTGGCTGTTGTGACCGGCACATTCAAATGACGCCCGCCGGTGTGGCCGGCGGATGGACAACATGACGCCGGCAGGGCTGGCGGACACAGGCGAAAAGGAATTTTCATGACAACATTCTCTCTCATGCGACGCTTGCTGCTGCTTGCGACACTGTGCGCTCCGCTGCTGGCCCGGGCTGAAAACCCGCCACCGGACGTGCTGGTGCGCAACACCACGATCGAAGTCACCACCATTCTCAAACGCGACAAGGCCGACCTGAGCAACAACCGGCAAAAGCTGTATGCCCTGATCGACGCCAAGGTGCTGCCGCACTTCGATTTCAACCAGATGACCCAACTGGCTGTCGGTCGTTACTGGCGCCAGGCCAATGCCACCCAGCAGCGGGCACTGGTCACCCAGTTCCGCACGCTGCTGGTACGCACCTACGCCGGCGCGCTGGCCGCGTTCAACAACCAGACCATCGAATTCAAACCATTCAACATGCCACAGGGCAGTACCGACGTGACCGTGGAAACCCAGGTCAAACAGCCTGGCGCTCAGCCGATCCCCATCAATTACAGCATGGAGCAGACCGGCGATGGCTGGAAGGTGTATGACGTCAGCATCGACGGTGTCAGCCTGGTGACCAACTACCGCGGTTCGTTCGGTACAGAGATCCGCCGGGAGGGTATCGACGGTCTGCTGCGCACGCTGACCGCACGCAACCAGCAGGACACGGCTGCCACTGCTGCGGTCAAATAGGCAATGATGGGCGCACTCGCCATGCCATCGGCCATTCACGTACTGCCGGAACGGATTGACCTGACCACGGTGCAGGAAGTGCTGGCCGCTGCGTCGAACGCGCTGGAAAACGGCAGCCGGGTATTCGATTTCAGCGCCGTGAACCAGCTCGATTCGACTGCGCTGGCGCTGGTGCTGGCGTGCGCACGCATGGCACGCGAACGCCATGTGGAAATTCGTTGCATCAATGTGTCGGACAATCTGTTGAGTCTTGCACGGCTGTACGGCGTGGACACTTTTCTTCCTGTCGAGGCCTCGTGACCGGCACTCCCGCACTTGAAGTCAGTCATCTGCACAAGTGTTTCGGCGCACTGCAGGCGTTGCGCGATGTCAGCCTGCGCGTCGAACAGGGCGAATTTTTTGCCCTGCTCGGACCAAACGGGGCGGGCAAGACCACGCTGATCAGCGTGCTTGCCGGCCTGGCGCGCGCGGACAGCGGCGAGGCGCGCATTCTCGGTCATTGCGTGGTACGGGACTACAAGGCGGCGCGACGTCAACTGGGCGTGGTGCCGCAGGAGCTGGCCTACGACCCGTTCCTGACCGTGCGCGAGACCCTGCGCTTCCAGTCGGGATATTACGGCCTGCGCCACAATGACGACTGGATTGACGAAGTGCTGCAGCGTCTCGGCCTGGATGACAAGGCCGATACCAACATGCGCGCGCTGTCGGGCGGCATGAAACGCCGCGTGCTGGTCGCGCAGGCGCTGGTGCACCGGCCACCGGTCATCATCCTCGACGAGCCAACTGCCGGCGTCGACGTGGAGCTGCGCCAGTCGCTCTGGCAGTTCATCCGTCAGCTCAATGCTTCGGGTCACACCATCATTCTCACCACGCATTATCTCGAAGAAGCCGAAGCGCTGTGCCAGCGGGTGGCCATGCTCAAGCAGGGTCGCATCGTTGCCCTGGACACTACCGCCAGCCTGCTCAGTTCTGCAGGGGGACTGCGTTTCGAAGTTACGCTGGACAGCGACCGGTTGCCCGAAGCGCTCGCCGGACGTGCAGTCGAACTGGGCGAACACCGCTACTGCTTCAGTCTGACCTCTGCCGCCGAGCTGGAAATGATCCTTGCCGGTTTGCGTACCGCCGGCATCGGCACGCGCGATCTGGCACTCAATCCCCCCGACCTGGAGGAGATCTTCGTGCGCATCATGGAGCATGCATGAGCGGCTTTCGTACCCTGCTGTACAAGGAATTGCTGCGTTTCTGGCGCGTCTGGTTCCAGACCATTCTTGCTCCGATCATCACGGCCTTGCTCTACCTGCTGATCTTTTCGCACGCGCTGGCCCATCATGTCGAAGTCTACGCCGGCATCGGTTACGTCGAATTCCTCGTGCCAGGACTGGTAATGATGTCCCTGCTGCAGAATGCCTTCGCCAACAGTTCGTCGAGCCTGATCCAGTCGAAGATCACCGGCAACATCGTGTTCGTATTGCTGCCGCCGATTTCCTGGCTCGAATTTTTCCTCGCCTACCTGCTGGGTTCGATTTTCCGTGGTCTGACCGTGGGCGCCGGGGTATGGCTTGGCACCATGCTGTTCGTGGCGCCACATATCGAACACCCTCTCATCAGCCTGGTGTTCGCCGGCCTGGGCGGCGGCATGCTCGGTGCGCTCGGTATCATTGCCGGCATCTGGTCGGAAAAATTCGATCAGCTGGCTGCGTTCCAGAATTTCATCATCATGCCGCTGACTTTTCTTTCTGGCGTGTTTTATTCCATCCACAGCCTGCCAGCGTTCTGGTTCAATGTATCGCGCTTCAACCCCGTGTTCTACATGATCGATGGCTTCCGTTTCGGTTTCTTCGGCGTCAGCGATGTGGCGCCACACACCAGTCTGCTGGTCGTTCTGACCAGTTTTGTGGCATTATCCGCACTTTGTCTTGTTTTATTGAAACGCGGTTACAAGCTGCGTTATTGACGGTGGACACATGAGCATGGTTGAACCAGACAGCATCCGCAACAGTATTCGCGATGGACTGTCCTGTGAGCAGGTACGCGTGACCGGAGATGGTCATCATTTCGAGGCATGGGTGATCAGTGCCGACTTTGAAGGCAAATCGCGCGTGCAGCGGCACCAGATGGTGTATGCAACGCTGGGCGACCGGATGCGCGAAGAAATCCACGCACTGTCGATCCATGCACTGACGCCGCAACAATGGATCGAGGCGCAAGCCTGATGGACAAACTGGCCATACGCGGCGGCAAACGGTTGCAGGGAGAAATCCGTATTTCCGGCGCCAAGAACGCGGCCCTGCCGATCCTGTGCGCCAGCCTGCTCACCGGCGAGCCGCTGTATCTGGACAACTTGCCCAGGCTCAATGACATCAGCACCACGCTGACACTGCTGGGCCACATCGGCGTACAGATCGCGCTTGACGAACGTGGTGGTGTCGAATTGCATGGCGCGGCGCTGACGCGGCTCGAGGCACCATACAGCCTGGTCAAGACCATGCGCGCCTCGATCCTGGTGCTGGGTCCCATGCTGGCGCGCTGCGGCGAAGCGCGCGTCTCGCTGCCTGGCGGTTGCGCCATCGGCAGCCGCCCGGTGGACCTGCATATCAAGGGGCTGCAGGCCATGGGCGCCCAGATCGACATCGAGCACGGCTACATCCTTGCGCGCGCGGGGCGGTTGCGTGGCGCACGCATTTTCATGGATACGGTCACGGTCACTGGCACGGAAAACCTGATGATGGCGGCCACGCTCGCCTCCGGCACCACCATTCTGGAAAATGCCGCCCGCGAACCGGAAGTTGTCGATCTGGCTGATTGCCTGATCGCCATGGGTGCCGACATTCGCGGCGCAGGCAGCGATACCATCACCATTCAGGGAGTGGAACGTCTGCACGCCGCGCATTACCGCATCATGCCCGACCGGATCGAAAGCGGCACCTACCTGGTTGCCGCAGCCATGACCGGCGGGGCGATCACGCTGCGCGACAGTTGCCCGCAGGCGCTGGACGCGGTGATCGAAAAACTGCGCGAAGCGGGCGCGGTGATTCACTGCGACCACGATTCGATCGATCTGACTGCCCCCGCACGGCTGCGTGCGGTCAACCTGCGCACGGCACCGTATCCGGCATTTCCCACCGACATGCAAGCTCAGTTCATGGCACTTAACGCCACGGCCGAAGGCGTCGGGCGGGTGACCGAAACCATTTTCGAGAATCGTTTCATGCATGTGCAGGAAATGCGTCGCCTGGGGGCACAGATCGAAATCGAAGGCAATACCGCGCTGGTACGCGGTGTCGAGCACCTGCAAGGAGCGACCGTCATGGCGACCGACCTGCGCGCTTCCGCCTCGCTGGTGCTGGCTGCGCTGGTCGCTGAAGGTGAAACCGTGATCGAACGCATTTATCATATCGATCGTGGCTACGAATGCATCGAGGAAAAACTCAACCAGCTTGGCGCCAGTGTGCGTCGCATCCATTGACTGTCGATATGGAAGACGCCGGTTCGGTACATGTGGCAGATCGAGCAGTGTCCGCGCCATGAAACCCGACGCGCTTGCAGTCAATAGCACAGCGCTTTTTCAGGAGTATTGCCCATGATCACCATCGCACTGTCCAAAGGCCGCATCTGGGAAGAAACTGCCCCGCTATTGCAACTGGCGGGCATCGAAGCTGCCGAGAACCCGGAGAAATCGCGCCGGCTCATCATCGGCACCAATCGTCCCGACGTGCGTCTGCTCATCCTGCGCGCGACCGATGTACCGACCTATGTGCAGCATGGCGCAGCCGACATGGGTATCGCTGGTCGTGATGTGCTGATCGAGCACGGCAGCGAAAACCTGTACCAGCCTGTCGACCTGCAGATCGCCCGCTGCCGCATGATGGTGGCTGCTCATCCAGCGTTCGATTACCAGAATGCCGTGCGCCAGGGCGCACGCATCCGCGTGGCCACCAAATACTTGCGTATCGCTCGCGATTTCTTCACCGAGCGCGGCGTACACGTCGATCTGATCAAGCTGTACGGTTCCATGGAACTGGCGCCACTGGTCAAACTGGCCGATGTCATCGTGGACCTGGTGAGCAGCGGCAATACGTTGAAGGCCAACGGACTGGTCGCCGTCGATGATGTCATGGAAATCAGTTCGCTGCTCATCGTCAACCAGGCATCGCTCAAGCTCAAACGCGAAAAGATCCAGCCAATGCTCGACAGCTTTGCACAAGCCGCCGTGGCTACCGCCTGAACGGACATATGCCCGCACACCTGCCACAGGATGCGAGCATCCGTCGCATTCTCATCATCAAATGGAGCGCTCTGGGGGACATCGCCATGTCCACCTGCATCATGGAAGACGTTGTCCGCGCGTTTCCGCAGGCGGAAATCGATCTCAATACCATGCCGCCCTGGGACCGCCTGTTTACCGGCGATCCGCGCTTTTCCCGCGTTCTCGCCATCAACGTGCGCGACCGCAAGCACCCGTGGCGTGCGGTCTGGCAATGGTTGCGTGAAGTGCGGCGTGGCCGGTATGACCTGATTGTCGATCTGCAGTCCAATGACCGTTCCCGGTTGCTGCTCAGCCTGTTGCAATGGAGCGGCCGCCGCACCCGCCACATCATCGGTAACCGATCGGGACGGGTGTGGCCTTTCAGTGGCAGGCAGCCGGATCAACCACTGAACCCGGTCGACCGCATGCGCGACAGTCTTCGCGCGGCGGGGATTCCGGCGCGGACAGCCCGTCCGGTATTCCACATCGCCGCACACAACCGCGAGCGCGCGCAGGCACTGCAGCACCGCCATGGGTTGCAACCGGGAAATTATGCGCTGTTTTACCCCGGCTGCCAGGCAGCAGGCTACCTCAAACGCTGGGGAGAAGCACCGTATGCCGAGCTGGCGCGTCGCTTGCTGGACAGCGGTCGTGTACAGCGTGTGGTGCTGATCGGCAGTGCAGACGAAATGGAAGATTGCCGCAACATTGCCGCGCTGGCGGGTGAGGGTGTGGTCAACCTGTGCGGCGAAACCGAAGTGCTTGATATCGTTCCGCTGGCGCTCGGTGCCGCGCTACAGGTGGGCAATGATACCGGCACCGCGCATCTCGCCGCCGCATCCAGCGCACCGATGGTGGTCGTGTGCGGTCCGACCGACGCCTTTCGCGTGCGGCCTCAAGGCGACAACGTCATCGCCATCCAGGCACAGTTGCCCTGCATCAACTGTTATTGCCGCCATCCCTGTGACCATCACAGTTGCATGAAGGCCATCCACCCGGAATACGTATTGCAGGCGCTCGACGGCAAACAGGGCAACGTGGTGATGCTGCCTGCGTCCTGATGCTGTTACCGGCTGCAGATCTCTCTGTCAGACCGTTGAAAAAGGTAGCGAGGACGCCCGGATGCAAGGCGCGAGAAACGCAACGACGAGACATATCAAATAGATAGGCGTGGGAGTGAGTATCGCAGCAACGCCGCAGACGGGTGCCGCAGTACTTTTTCAACGGCCAGCTATACCGGCCTGTCGGATTCGTATACCGGTGGCGGTACGGGCGCACCCGGTGGCAGCAGGCTCATGCCGTAACGCTGGCGCTGGTGATATTCGTACAGTTTGGCATACTTGAGAAACACGTAGAACGCACCGCACACCGAAGTAATGAATCCGCCCCAGCCATTGAGGAATGCGCGCTTGAAAAAATAGGCACGTATGAAATACACCGGCGGATAAAACACGAAAATCCACGGGCTGGCGGAACGACCCTTGGCCACCTTGTCACGCACCAATCCGGTCGAATAGGCGTTGAGCTTGGCCACTTTGACGTCGATATCGGTTTCGCCGTAATGGTAGAATGGCGACCTGAGTGACAGGATGCGTCCATCCACCTTGGGTGCGGCATGCACCGGCATGTCGCTCACATGGCCGCGGTCCTTGCGGAACAGGCGCAGGAACTTGTTCAGGCGGATGTAATCGTTGTTCATCTGCCAGAACATCTGTTCCTTGCGCGGGATGACATAGCCGTCAGCCTGCGGGCCGTCCTGCAGCAGTTTGCGGATTTCCTGCTGGCATTCCGGCGATAGGGCTTCGTCCGCATCGAGCAGCAGCACCCACAGGTGGCTGGTCTGTTCCAGTGCCAGCTGTTTCTGTTTGCCGTAACCGAGAAACGGGTGGTGATGGATCGTGCACCCATACTGACGGGCGATGTCCAGTGTGGCATCGCTGCTGCCAGAATCGAGCAGCACGATTTCGTCAGCCCATTTTACGCTTTCGAGACAACTGGCCAGGGTGCGTGCATTGTTGAACGTGGTGACAAAGACGGACAAGGGTTCCATGTGTCCAGGCGGGAAAAATGACAATGCTTCGAACTATAACACAGCGCCAGGCGGGCAATTGAAGATACTGCACCTGATCGGCTCGAGCGGTACCGGCGGGGCTGAACGCCACCTGATCGACCTGTGCCGGCAGCAGGCGGCCATGGGGCTCGATGTCGCCGTGGCCTTGCCGACGCGCGGTACGCTGGGCCGGACGCTGCAATCGCTCGGGATTGACTGCTTTTTCATCCGCCCGGGTGGGCGCTGGAACCTGCTGGCGCTGTGGTCGCTGCGTCAGGCCATCCGCCGTGCCGCGCCCGACCTGATCCATGCGCACATGGTCAAATCCGCGATCATGGCACAACGTGCCGGTAGCGGCGTGCCCTGCGTTGCCACCGCACATAACCTGGTGCGCCGCTGCGGCCCGTTTCGCGGCTGCCGACGCGTGATCTGCGTCTCGGCCCAGGTGCGCGACACATTGACGGCCTGCGGCTATCCGCCTGACCACAGCCTGGTGGTACCCAATGCCATCGATTTCAGCCTGCTGTCGAACCGTCCGCGCGCTGCAGAACGCGAGCGCATGGGCTGGGCGCAACAACCGGTTGTGCTGTGTGTGGCGCGACTGGTGCCGGCCAAAGGTCACGTCTTCCTGCTGCACGCCATGGCGCACGTCTGGCAGCAGTTTCCCGCTGCCCGGCTGGTGCTGGCCGGCGAAGGGCCGGAACGTGCCGCGCTGGAACAACTGGCGGCGCGGCTGCAGGCCACGGCACAGGTCGATTTTCTCGGCAACCGCGACGATGTGCCGCAACTGCTGGGTGCGGCGGATGTTTATGTACAGCCGAGCATCAAGGAAGGTTTCGGCATCGCCCTGCTCGAAGCCATGGCCAGTGCCTTGCCGTGCATTGCCACGCCTACCGGAGCGATGGGGGAGATGATCGAAACCGGTCACACCGGTCTGCTGGTCGCCCCCGGCGATGCTGACGAACTGGCGCAGGCAATCCTGAAACTGCTGGCTGACGCCCCATTGCGCCAGCAACTGGCGGCCCACGCCAGCGAGACGGTGCGCAGCCGTTACAGCCAGGCGCGTCAGGGCGACGCAACGCTCGCAGTCTATCGTCAGGCCATGCAGGCCGCTTGCGAGTCCCGATGACACAGAAGGGACACAACAGCTGATCTCCTCACATGGATATGCTGATCAAATCACATGCCATGAGTCTCGGGTTCCATCGAGGTCACCATCCGTTCAGGGAGACCTGAAAACCAACAGGAATCTGCAACTTTACACGAAGTTGAAGTCATTCCTGGTGGGTACAGTGCGAGCTGGAAGTTATACCGCGCAGTTCATCTTTTCGAGATCAGCGATCAAACCAGGTCCTGCAGGATTCCATCCCAGCTTCTTGCGTGTGATGGCGCATGAGGCAGGCATGTCGAGCCCGGCAAACATCGCAAGCCAACCGAAATGGGCTGGAGCTTCCTCAGCGGTAATGGATTTGACTGGCAATTTCAGGCTACGACCAAGAACTTCGGCAACATCACGCATCGAAACGCCTTCTTCTCCGACCGCATGGTAGCGCGCACCTTTTTCAGCTCTTTCAAGCGCTAGCAGATACAGACGAGCGACATCAGTGACATGTCCTGCCGGCCAACGATTCAACCCATCCCCAATGTAAAAAGAGACACCTTCTTCACGCACCATCGGGATGAGGTACGAAATCAGCCCAAATTTTTCGATGTTGTGAACTTGCGGCAAGCGCATTACTGAAACATTTACACCTCGCTCCAGGATAGCGTTGGCAGCGAATTCCGAAGCAGCGCGGGGATTCGGGTGATTGCGATTCCAGTGATCTTCGGTGGCACAGTCGCCTGGTGCCTTATTCCCCATGCCTGTTCCAGAAGTAATTATGATCGGTTTATCGGAGCCTTCCAGAACAGCTCCCATTGCTTCGATAGCGCGTTTGTCGTTTTCGCAATTCTCTGCGAATCTGGAAAAATCGTGGTTGAACCCAAGATGAATCACAGCGTCCGCCGCTGCTGAACCTGTTCGCAACGACTCCAAATCCTCGATATTGCCACGATGCACTTCTGCACCAGCAGCAATCAGTGCCTTGGCTGCTTCGTCGGAACGGGCGAGCCCCAATACCAGATGGTTAGCATCAAGAAGTTCTCGGACGACATGGCTGCCGATAAATCCAGTTGCGCCGGTAACAAATACACGCATAGGTAATTCCTCCAATGATTGAATGCAGGTGAATGCATTATCGGCACGTGGTATACACTATTAAAGTAGTGATATTATACGGGTATAAATATTAACCGGATCAGATCATGCCTTCCAAAACTGACAATCCACTAGGGAGTTACCTGAAAGATCGTCGCGAAAAACTTGACCCGGCGGCGCTTGGTTTTCCAGTTTCACGCCGCCGCACTCCAGGATTGCGTCGTGAAGAGGTAGCGCAGCGCGCCAACGTCAGTACAACCTGGTATACATGGCTTGAACAAGGACGAGGCGGCGCACCATCGCCTGCTGTAACAGAACGAATAGCACGCGCACTCATGTTGACGGAAGCAGAGCGGGAGCATTTATATCTGTTAGCATTGGGGCGTCCGCCCGAACCACGCTATCGGTCCATGGAAGGCATTATACCGCGTTTACAACGCCTTTTGGACGTCCTGGAAATCAGCCCGGCTTTCATGCGAACAGCCACATGGGATGTCGTCGCCTGGAATGCTGCGGCCACAGTGGTATTTGGCGATTACAGCAAACTTGCACCTTCCCAGCGAAATATACTGAGACTCTTTTTTTCCAACGCACAAGCTCGATCAGTTCAAACAGATTGGGAAAGTGTCGCGCGTTTTGTCGTCGCAGCTTTCAGGGCAGAGGTAATGCGTGCCGGAGCTGCAAATGATGTTAAGTCGTTAATCGATGAGCTCTCCGAGCTAAGCCCGGAGTTCAGGTTGATATGGCAAAGCAATGACGTGGGTGGGTCTGGAGGGGGTAAAAAACAGTTGCGCCATCCTGTGGCCGGGCTACTTGAATTGGAATATTCGTCATTCGCTGTTGACGGTCGCCCGGATCTTACCCTTGTGATTTACAATCCGGCCACTCCTGAAGATGTAGTGCGAATCAAATCTCTTCTGGAATCCAGCGTTTCGAATGATTAAAACATGTC
>JAJXUP010000050.1 GCA_021782795.1 Pseudomonadota bacterium
CATGGGAAATCAGACTGATTTACGTGCAAAAGCACGGAAGGGATTCCCTTCCGTGCCGAGGGACGGTGTCCGTGTGACGATTACCAGATGGCCTTGCCACTGGGGTCCTTGATCTTGCTGGTCCAGTTCTTTTCGATCAGGTCAGTCACCGACTTGGGCAGGGACACGTAGTCGAGGCCTTCAGCCAGCTTGGAGCCATTGTTGAATGACCAGTCGAAGAACTTGAGCACGGCTTTGGCATTCTGCGGCTTGTCCTCGGTCGCGTGCATCAGGATGAAGGTCGCGCCGGAGATGGGCCAGCTGTTCTTGCCAGGCTCGTTGGTCAGGATCTGGTAGAAGTCGCGCGCATGGATCCAGTCAGCGCCGGCTGCAGCGGCCTGAATGTTGGCGTAGAACGGTGGCACATACTTGCCATCATGGTTCTTCATCAGCGCGTAGGTCATCTTGTTTTGCTTGGCATAGGCATACTCGACGTAGCCGATGGAACCGCGGATGCGCTCGACGAACGAGGATACACCTTCGTTACCCTTGCCACCCACACCGGTCGGCCAGGCCACCGAGGTGTCGTTGCCAACTTTGGCAGCCCAGGTGGGGCTGACCTTGATCAGGTAATTGGTGAAGATGAACGTGGTGCCCGAGCCGTCGGAGCGGTGCACGACAGTGATATGCGTGTCGGGAAGCTTGAGGCCCTTGTTGAGCGCAGCGATTTCGGGGTTGTTCCAGGTAACCACCTTGCCCAGATAGATGTCGGCCAGTACGGCGCCATCCAGGTGCAGTTGTCCCGGCGCGATGCCCGGAATGTTGACAACGGGCACCACACCGCCGATGACGGTTGGAAATTGGGTCAGGCCGGCCTGCTCAAGCGCTTCGGGCTTGAGCGGCATGTCGGACGCGCCGAAATCCACGGTCTTGGCCTTGACCTGCGCAATGCCACCGCCGGAACCAATCGACTGGTAGTTGAGGTTGATGCCGCTCGTGGTCTTGTAGGCTTCGGCCCACTTGGCGTAGATCGGGTAGGCAAACGTCGATCCGGCGCCAGTGATTTCCCCTGCGGATGCATGAGCTGCCGAAAAGGCCAGGCCGGTGCCCAGCAGCAGCGTGGCGGCAAGAGTGCGAATTTTCAATTGCTTGGTCATCAGTTTCTCCAATGATGGTAACGGAGCTGCCGGACATGTTGGTCCGGGCAGCTGCAGCCTGGTCCGGTAAACCGGTTGCGGAGCGGGGTGCGCGCTGGATAGGCGCCAGACACTCGAACGCAGTCGGAATGATATCCTGCTGATATTGCAAATCCGTTACAGCGGCCATGACCAAGCGGTCGTGCCGCGGCAGTCGTGTGCGCGCTGCGATGATGGTCGCGAGCGAGTCACATGCGAGCGGCGCAAGATTACCACTTTTTGCAAGGATTGACCAAACGTGATGCTTTTGTGTAACATGGCACGATTTGGATGGCGGGGTATGTGATGCGGCAGAAGCTGGTAGCCGGTAACTGGAAAATGCATGGCAGCCTGCAGTCGAACCGCATCCTGCTCGGCCGAGTGCGCGACGAGCTGGACGGTTGGCAGGGTGCCGAGGTGTCAGTGTGTGTGCCGGCACCATATCTCGCGCAGGCCCAGTCGATGCTGTCCGGATCGAGTATCGCCTGGGGGGCGCAGAATGTAAGCAAGCATGCTTCCGGCGCCTATACTGGCGAAGTGTCAGCATCGATGCTGCTGGATTTCGACTGCCGTCATGTGCTGATCGGGCATTCGGAGCGCAGGGCACTCTATGGCGAAAGCGATCACGCTGCGGCGGCCAAGTTTGCTGCAGCAGTGGCGGCCGGACTGGTTCCGGTGCTGTGCGTCGGCGAGACGTTGCATGAACGTGAGGCGGGAGTGACTGAAGCGGTGATCGCGCGCCAGATCGATGCCGTGCTGGACAAGGCCGGTATCGCAGCGTTCGGTCGGGCCGTGGTGGCCTATGAGCCGGTATGGGCGATCGGTACCGGCCGCACAGCGACGCCGGAGCAGGCACAGGCGGTGCATGCGTTCATTCGTAACCGCTTGCGCGAACGGGATGCGCTGGTGGCCGAAAATCAGGTGATCCTGTATGGCGGCAGCGTCAAGGCGACTAACGCCGCGGAGCTGTTTTCCCAGCCGGACATCGATGGCGGGTTGGTAGGAGGCGCCTCGCTGGTGGCCGAAGAATTCATTGCGATTTGCAGGGCAGCCCGGCCTTGAGCAGGGTGGCATAAAGGACTAGAATTTGGAAACGCTTATTTTGATCCTGCATCTGCTGGTAACGGTGGCGCTGATCGCGCTGGTGCTGCTGCAGCAGGGCAAGGGAGCCGATATGGGGGCCGCCTTCGGGAGTGGCGCTTCTGGAAGCCTGTTTGGCGCTTCCGGGTCGGCAAACTTTCTGAGCAGGACGACAGCGCTGCTGGCAGCGATATTTTTTGTGACCAGTCTGGTCTTGACCTGGTTTTCAGGTCGAAGCCATGCGACGGCGGGCGTCATGCAGACGCTCCCGCCGGTGCAGACGCGGCTGGCCAAGCCGGTAGTACCGGCCAGCATGCCGCCGGTGACGGGTCAGGCAGTTTCAGGCAATGACCGGTCAAAAGCCGGTGAGATCCCCAAGTAGCGGGTATCATATTGCCGCCGGGACGGGTTATCCTTCCGTTCCGTCAGCATGCCGACGTGGTGAAATTGGTAGACACGCTATCTTGAGGGGGTAGTGGCGCAAGCTGTGCGAGTTCGAGTCTCGCCGTCGGCACCAGTAATCGAGCGGGTTCGCGCTTACATCGCGCGCAAGCCGCATCGCAAGAAGCGGGCAGGCTGCCGGATGCACAACCCGTGCGTCGGCAAGCCAGGAGCAAAAGGCGTTGTGCGCCCGGCTCCGGGCGTGAGTTTGTCAGGAATATGTCAAGTAGTTGCCGGAACTCCGGATCGTGCGGCACGCAGTGCCGGCGTCCGTGCTGGTGGCGAGAATTACGATTGAATGGGCTACGCGCGAATGGCCGGCTGGCATGCCGGTCGCGCATCGTGCAGGGCGGCCGCTGGCGCGGTGCGGAATGGCGGTCGCTTTACATGGGGGGTGAATCATGTTGAACGGATATTTTCCGGTGTTGCTGTTCGTGCTCGTCGGCTTGCTCATTGGTGTGGTTCCCATGCTGATGGGGTGGTTGCTGGCGCCAAACCATCCCGACAGCGCAAAGCTGTCGCCATACGAGTGCGGGTTCGAGGCATTCGAGGATGCGCGCATGAAATTCGATGTGCGCTACTACCTCGTGGCGATCCTGTTCATTCTCTTCGATCTGGAAATTGCGTTTTTGTTCCCCTGGGCAATCGTGCTCAATGAAATCGGCTGGTTCGGTTATCTGGCCATGCTGGTGTTTCTCGGCATCCTTGTGGTCGGATTTGTGTACGAATGGATGAAAGGAGCGCTGGAATGGGAATAGAAGGCGTTTTGGAGCAGGGCTTCGTCACCACCACCGCCGACAAGCTCATTAACTGGATGCGCACGGGCTCATTGTGGCCGATGACGTTCGGGCTGGCCTGTTGTGCGGTGGAGATGATGCAGGCGGGTGCATCGCGTTACGACCTGGACCGGTTCGGCGTGGTGTTCCGCCCCAGCCCGCGGCAGTCGGACGTGATGATCGTGGCCGGCACACTGTGCAACAAGATGGCTCCGGCCCTGCGCAAGGTGTACGACCAGATGGCCGAGCCGCGCTGGGTGATCTCGATGGGGTCGTGTGCCAATGGCGGCGGCTACTATCATTATTCCTATTCCGTCGTGCGCGGTTGTGACCGCATCGTACCAGTGGATATTTACGTGCCGGGATGTCCGCCGACAGCGGAGGCTTTGCTGTACGGAATCATCCAGTTGCAGAACAAGATCAAGCGCACCAATACCATCGCCCGCTGACAGTGCGGCAAGGGTCAGGACAGATATGAATGCATCGCTGGAAAGTTTGTCGGTTTCGCTGCTCACTGCGCTTGGTTCCCGCGCAACGCGCCGGATAGAGGCGCTCGGAGAACTGACTATCGAAGTGCGCAGTCAGGACGTGACCGAAGTCATGCAGGTATTGCGCGACCATCCGGGTTTGCGCTTCGAGCAGCTGATCGACCTGTGCGGCGTCGATTACATGGGATATGGCACGGGTGAGCGCGGTGGAAAACGTTTTGCTGTGGTCTATCACCTGCTGTCGGTAAGCAAGAACCGCCGCCTGCGCGTGCGCGTTTATCTGGAAGATGATGATTTTCCTGCCGTGGCCAGCGTGACGCCAATCTGGCCATCGGCTGGCTGGTTCGAGCGAGAGGCCTTCGACCTGTTCGGCATCCTGTTCGATGGGCATCCGGATCTGCGGCGCATTCTCACCGACTACGGATTTGTCGGCCATCCGTTCCGCAAGGATTTTCCCATTTCCGGGCGGGTCGAGATGCGCTACGACGCCGAACAGCGCCGTGTGATCTACCAACCGGTGAGCATCGAGCCGCGAGAAGTCACGCCGCGCATCGTGCGCGAAGCGAATTACGGGGAGGCCTGAGGCATGGCTGAGATTCGCAACTACACCATGAACTTCGGGCCGCAGCATCCGGCCGCGCACGGCGTGCTGCGTCTGGTGCTGGAACTGGACGGTGAGGTCATCGAACGCGCGGATCCGCACGTCGGCCTGCTGCACCGGGGCACCGAAAAGCTGGCGGAACACAAAACGTTCCTGCAGGCATTGCCCTACATGGACCGGCTCGACTACGTGTCCATGATGTGCAACGAGCACGCCTATGTCATGGCAGTGGAAAAACTGCTCGGTATCGAGGTGCCGTTGCGGGCGCAGTATATCCGCGTGATGTTCGACGAGATCACGCGCGTGCTCAATCATCTGCTGTGGCTGGGTGCGCACGCGCTCGATATCGGTGCGATGACCGTATTCCTCTACGCCTTTCGTGAGCGCGAAGACCTGATGGACTGCTATGAGGCGGTGTCGGGTGCGCGCCTGCACGCGGCATACTATCGTCCGGGCGGGGTATACCGTGACCTGCCGGATACCATGCCACAGTACCGGCCGTCGAAAATCCATGACGAAGAGACTGTGCGCGAACTCAATGCCAACCGGCAGGGCTCGATGCTTGATTTCATCGAGGACTTCTGCCGCCGTTTCGACGGTTATGTGGACGAATACGAAACACTGCTCACGGACAACCGTATCTGGAAACAGCGTACGGTCGGCATTGGTGTGGTTTCACCGGAGCGCGCGCTCGCGCTTGGATTCACCGGGCCGATGCTGCGCGGTTCGGGTGTCGAGTGGGATCTGCGCAAGAAGCAGCCTTACGAAGTCTACGACCGGCTCGAGTTTGACATTCCCGTAGGTGTCAATGGCGACTGCTATGACCGTTACCTGGTGCGGATGGAAGAGATGCGCCAGTCGAACCGGCTGATCAAGCAGTGCGCCGCGTGGCTGCGTGACAACCCGGGGCCGGTGATCACCGGCAATCACAAAGTGGCACCGCCCGACCGCGTGCACATGAAGCAGAATATGGAAGAACTGATCCACCACTTCAAATTGTTCACCGAAGGCATGCATGTGCCCGAGGGCGAAGCGTATTCGGCGGTGGAGCATCCCAAAGGCGAGTTCGGCATCTACCTGGTGTCGGACGGCGCCAACAAACCCTTCCGCATGAAAATCCGCGCTCCCGGTTTTGCCCATCTGGCATCGCTGGATGAAATGGCGCGCGGACACATGATTGCCGACGTGGTGGCGATTATTGGTACGCAGGATATTGTGTTCGGAGAAATCGACCGGTAATCGGTCGCGGTAATCCGTACTGCAGGTGGAAAGCAGAAAGAATAGGGGTGTCTGAGATGTTGAGTCCGGCGTCACTGGAGCAGATCGATCGAGAAGTTGCCAAATATCCGGCCGAGCACCGGCAATCGGCTGTCATGTCCGCATTGCGCATTGCGCAGGTGGAGAAAGGGTGGCTGTCGACCGACGTGATGGATTTCATCGCGCATTATCTGGACATGCCGAGCATTGCCGTCTACGAGGTCGCCACGTTCTACAACATGTACGATACGCATCCGGTTGGCACGCACAAGCTGACGTTGTGCACCAATATTTCGTGCATGTTGCGCGGTGCGCCGGAGATGGCGGATTATCTCAGGCGAAAACTGGCGTGCGAATTCGGTGAGACCACTGCGGATGGCCTGTTTACCCTCAAGGAAGGCGAGTGCATGGGCGCATGCGGCGATGCGCCGCTGTGTCTGGTCAACAACCATCGTATGGAAGGTTTTCTGACCGAAGAAAAAATTGATGCCCTGATCGAGGCGCTCAAATCGGAAAAGAAGGGTGCGTGAATGGTAATCGTTGGCGGAGAGGTCATTTTCAACACAGCCCATCTTCCTGAATCGTGGAAGCTGGAGACCTATCTCGCGCATGGCGGCTACGCTGCCCTGCGCAAGGTGCTGACGGAGAAAATTCCGGCGGAGACCATCATCGCCGAGGTGAAGAAATCCGCACTGCGCGGACGAGGTGGTGCCGGCTTTCCCACGGGCCTCAAGTGGAGTTTCATGCCGCGACATTATCAGGGAGAGAAATACCTGGTGTGCAACAGCGACGAAGGTGAACCGGGCACCTTCAAGGACCGCGACATTCTCATGTACAACCCGCACGCGCTGATCGAAGGCATGGCCATTGCTGCCTGGACGATGGGCGTGCACCGGGGCTATAACTACATCCACGGCGAAATCTGGCATGCGTACGAGCGCATGGAAGCCGCGCTCGAAGAGGCGCGCGCAGCGGGTTTTCTCGGTCAGGACATCCTCGGCAGCGGGTTTGATTTCGACCTGTTCAACCACCATGGTTATGGTGCCTACATTTGCGGCGAAGAGACTGCGCTGCTCGAATCGATCGAGGGCAAGAAAGGCCAGCCGCGCTTCAAACCGCCGTTCCCGGCCAGCTTCGGCCTGTATGGCAAGCCCACAACCATCAATAACACCGAGACTTTCTCCAGCATTCCGTACATCATTCGCGAGGGCGGGCAGAAGTTTCTTGAGCTGGGCAAGCCCAACAACGGCGGCACCAAGATCTTTTCCGTGTCGGGGCATGTGGAACGGCCGGGGAATTATGAAGTGCCCATGGGAACGCCGTTTTCGAAGCTGCTGGAGATGGCCGGCGGTATCCGTGGCGGACGCACGTTCAAGGCGTGCATTCCCGGAGGGTCATCCACCCCGGTCGTGCCGGCGGAGATCATGATGGACTGTACCATGGACTACGATTCGATCGCCAAGGCCGGTTCCGCACTCGGCGCCGGCTCGGTGATCATCATGGACGACAGTGTATGCATGGTGCGTGCACTGGAACGCCTGTCGTACTTCTACTACGAGGAATCCTGCGGCCAGTGCACGCCCTGCCGCGAGGGAACCGGATGGCTGTATCGCGTCATTCACCGCATCGAGCACGGTCAGGGTCGTACCGAGGATCTGGCGCTGCTCGACGACGTGGCGCACAACATCAGTGGCCGCACGATCTGCGCGCTGGGTGATGCTGCTGCGGCGCCGGTGCAAGCCATGCTCAAACATTACCGCCGCGAGTTCGAGCATCACATCGAACACGGCCAATGCATGGTATAGGTGGACTTATGCTGGAAATCGAAATCGATGGCAAAAAGGTAGCCATGCCGACGGGCGGCACCATCATGGATGCCGCTGCTCTGGCGGGGATTTACATCCCGCATTTCTGCTATCACAAGAAACTTTCCATTGCCGCCAACTGCCGCATGTGCCTCGTGCAGGTGGAAAAGGCCAACAAGCCGCTGCCGGCGTGTGCCACCCCCGTCACGGACGGGATGAAGGTGTCCACGCGCTCGGAGGTTGCCGTGCGTGCGCAAAAAGGGGTGATGGAGTTTCTGCTCATCAATCATCCGCTGGATTGCCCGATCTGCGATCAGGGCGGCGAGTGCGCACTGCAGGATCTGGCTGTGGGCTATGGCGGGGTCGGATCGCGTTATCAGGAAGCCAAGCGCGTGGTGACGGAAAAAGACCTGGGCCCGCTGGTGGCGACCGACATGACGCGCTGCATCCATTGCACTCGCTGCGTCCGCTTCGGACAGGAAATCGCCGGCATCATGGAAATGGGCCAGACCGGGCGCGGCGAGCATTCCGAAATCATGCCGTTCATCAACCAGACAATCGATTCCGAACTGTCGGGAAATATCATCGATCTGTGCCCGGTCGGCGCGTTGACCAGCAAGCCCTTTCGTTATAGCGCGCGCACCTGGGAATTGTCCCGTCGTCGTTCCGTTGCGCCACATGACAGTCTGGGCAGCAATCTGGCGATACACGTAAAAGACCAGCGCGTGATGCGTGTGCTGCCGCTCGAAAACGAAGCCATCAACGAATGCTGGATCTCCGACCGTGATCGCTTCTCCTATGAGGGGCTGAATTCGCCGGACCGTCTGACCCGGCCAATGCTCAAGCGCGATGGCCAGTGGAGCGAAGTCGACTGGCAGGTGGCGCTGGAGCACGTTGCCAGTTCGCTCCAGGACATCCGCACACGTTTCGGTACCGACAGCATCGGCGCGCTGGCCAGTCCGACGCAGACGCTCGAGGAGTTGTATCTGTTGCAGAAGCTGGTGCGTGGCCTCGATAGCGGATATGTCGACGCCCGGCCACGTCAGGCCGATTTCGGCGCCGATGCGCATCTGGGCGGCGCTCCGTGGCTCGGAATGCCGGTCCAGGACATCAACCAGCTGGATCGCGTGCTGCTCGTCGGTGGCCGGTTGCGTCGTGATCACCCGCTCATTGCGCATCGGTTGCGGGTGGCGGTTCGCCATGGCGCACATTTCAGCCTGATCAATCCGGTGGATGACGACTTGCTGATGGCCGTGTCGCATAAATCCATCGTGGCTCCGCAGGCCATGGAGCAGCAGCTGGTGCAACTGGCCGCTGCACTGCAGCGCAAGACCGGGCGCAATGTGAGCGACGCGGTGGTTGCGCGGCTGGCCGGAGTCGTTCCCGACGCCGCTGCGCAGGCGATGGCGGACGACCTGCTCGGCGGCGAACGCCGCGCGATCCTGCTTGGCAATCTCGCGCAGCAACACCCAGGCTATGCCGGGCTGCACGGCTGGGCCCAGCAGGTGGCCGACCTGTGCGGCGCTACGCTGGGTGTGCTAGGCGAGGCGGCCAACAGCACCGGTGCGCGTGTGGCCGGAGCCTGGCCTGCAGTCGGCAAGGATGCGCGAGCCATGATCGAGGTGCCGCGCAAGGCCTATGTGCTGCTCGGACTGGAACCGGAATTTGATTGCCACGACCCGGTACGCACGGCAGCGGCCCTGCGTTCGGCCGGGCTGGTGGTCGGACTGAGCGCATTTCGTCCGACCGACATGAGCGTATTCGACGTGCTGCTGCCGGTGGCGCCGTTTACCGAAACCGCAGGCACCTTCGTCAATGCCGAAGGGCGCGTGCAAACGTTCAAAGGCGCGGCACAACCGCTCGGTGAAAGCCGTCCGGCGTGGAAGGTGCTGCGTGTCCTGGCCACCATGCTTGGCATGGAAGACTGCGCCTACGACAGTGTCGAAGCGGTGCGTGCCGCGCTGCTGCCGACGGGGCAACTGCCCACCGCGGCGCTGAACAACCGGCTCGAAGGCTGGCAGCCACAGTCCCATGGCGAAATGGCTGAGACGGTCTGGCGACTGGGTGATGTGCCTGCCTACCGTTGCGATGCGCTGGTGCGGCGTGCAGCGTCTTTGCAGCGCGTGCGCGACACGGAAGCCGACGCAGCGAGCGCTCATCCGCAGTGGATGGCTCGGGCAGGATGGGTGTCGGGGCAGCGGGTGCGTCTGCGCCAGGGAGATGCAACGACGGAAACAGTGCTGCTGGCCGACGAGCGCGTGGCGCCTGGTTGTGTGCGGCTTGCGGCTGCACAACCACTGGCGGTGGCGCTTGGGGCCATGATGGGCGAAATCAGTGTGGAGCGGGCATAGCATGGCGTATCTGCAGGCGTTATTCGGGATGAGCTGGCCGCTGGTGTGGTCGCTTGCAAAAATCGTTGCCATCGTGGCGCCGCTGATGGTCGGTGTGGCCTATCTCACCTATGCCGAACGCAAGATCATCGGCTTCATGCAGGTGCGTATCGGCCCAAACCGCGTGGGCTACAAGGGGTTGCTGCAGCCGATCGCCGATGCGGTCAAACTGCTGATGAAGGAAATCGTGGTGCCGACCGGGGCGAACAAGTTCCTGTTCGTGCTGGGTCCGGTGCTGACCATCGCCCCCGCGCTGGCGGCCTGGGCGGTGATACCGTTTTCGCCCGATCTCGTGCTGGCGAATGTCGATGCCGGGTTGCTCTATATCATGGCGATCACTTCGATGGGGGTGTACGGGGTGGTGATCGCAGGCTGGGCATCCAATTCCAAGTATGCGTTTCTTGGCAGCCTGCGTTCGGCAGCGCAGATCGTGTCGTACGAGATTGCCATGGGTTTTGCGCTGGTCGGCGTGCTGATGGCAGCACACAGTCTCAACCTGACGGACATCGTCAACGGACAGCATGGCGGCTTCCTGCACTGGTACTGGCTGCCATTGTTCCCGTTGTTCATGGTCTACCTGATCGCGGGTGTGGCAGAAACCAACCGCGCTCCATTCGACGTGGCCGAAGGCGAGTCTGAAATCGTTGCCGGCTTCCACGTGGAATATTCCGGCATGGCGTTTGCCGTGTTCTTTCTCGCCGAATATGCGAACATGATTCTGATCGCGACACTGACGTCGATCATGTTTCTTGGTGGATGGAACCCGGTATTCGATTTTGCACCGTTCAACTGGCTGCCACCCATCGTATGGCTGCTGGGAAAAACAGGTTTTGTGCTGTTCCTGTTCCTCTGGTTCCGGGCCACGTTCCCGCGTTACCGCTACGACCAGATCATGCGCCTGGGCTGGAAGGTGTTCATCCCGATCACACTGGTCTGGATCCTGGTGGTGGGCGCGGTCATGCAGACGCCGCTGGCGTTTCTGGTGCACTGATGACTGCGGCGACGGAGTAAGTTATGAAAGCGATCAAACAGTTTTTTTCCAGCCTGCTGCTCATCGAGCTGTTGCGCGGCATGGCTCTGACCGGACGTCACCTGTTCGCGCGCAAGATTACCGTACAGTATCCGGAGGAAAAGACGCCGCAATCGGCACGCTTCCGCGGCCTGCATGCGTTGCGTCGTTACGAGAACGGTGAAGAACGGTGCATCGCCTGCAAGCTGTGCGAGGCGGTGTGTCCTGCCCTGGCGATCACCATCGAATCGGAGCAGCGTGCAGACGGCAGCCGCCGCACCACGCGCTATGACATCGATCTGACCAAGTGCATTTTCTGTGGCTATTGTGAGGAATCCTGCCCGGTGGATTCGATCGTGGAAACGCACTTTTTCGAATATCATGGCGAGCAGCGTGGCGACCTGTATTACACCAAGGAAATGCTGCTGGCGGTCGGTGACCGTTACGAGGCCGAGATTGCGGCAGCGCGGGCAGCCGACGCGAAATATCGTTAAGCGGAGCGGATACGTACAACATGGATTTCCTGACAGGCGTTTTCTACTTTTTCTCGGCGGTATTGCTGTTTAGCGGCTTCCGTGTGATCACCACCCGCAATCCGGTGCAGGCCGCGCTGTTCCTCGTACTGGCTTTTTTCAGCGCTTCGGCGATCTGGCTGACGCTGGAGGCAGAGTTTCTTGCCATTGCGCTCGTGCTCGTCTATGTCGGCGCGGTCATGGTGTTGTTCCTGTTCGTGGTGATGATGCTCGATATCAATCTGGACAGATTGCGCGAAGGCTTCTGGAGTTATCTGCCACTGGCGCTGTTCGTTGCCACCATGCTGGTACTGGAAATGGCAATGGTGCTCGGCGCACGCACCTTCGGGCTCAACATCGTTCCGGCGCCGGTGCCTCATGGCGCGGGTTACAGCAATACGCGCGAACTGGGGCGATTGCTGTATACGGATTACCTGTATCCGTTTGAACTTGCAGCCGTGGTGCTGCTGGTGGCCATCATCGCGGCCATTGCGTTGACCATGCGTCACCGCAAAAATACGCGCTATCAGAACCCGTCGCAACAGGTGCGGGTGAAGCGCGACCAGCGCGTGCGCCTGGTTTCGATGCCGTCTGGCGATACGCCGACGAACCAGCCGTGAATACGAGATACCAGAAAGGGAGAATGCCGTGCTGTCCTTGTCGCATTATCTGATCCTCGGCGCCGCGCTGTTTGCGCTGAGCGTGCTGGGCATCTTTCTTAACCGGAAGAATCTGATCATCCTGCTGATGGCGATCGAACTCATGCTGCTCGCAGTCAACATGAACTTTGTCGCGTTCTCGCATTATCTGGGTGACCCCGCGGGTCAGATCTTCGTGTTCTTCATTCTGACTGTTGCTGCGGCCGAATCGGCGATCGGACTGGCCATACTGGTTGTGCTGTTCCGTAATCTGCGCACCATCCATGTCGATGACATGGACCATCTGAAAGGCTGACGAGGCTCGCGGCGGAAAAATCATGATCGACATGCAAACTCTTTATCTCGTGGTGCCGCTTGCGCCGCTATTTGGCGCCCTCGTGGCGGGCCTGTTTGGCTGGGCCATCGGTCGCACGTTGTCACACCTGGTGACCATACTTGGCGTTGCCGTCTCCTGTGGCGCGTCGTGGCTGATCTTCCAGGATGTGCAGGCGGGCCACGTATTCAACGGCACGGTGTACACATGGATCACATCGGGCGACATGCGCCTTGAGGTTGGCTTCCTTATCGATTCGCTGACGGCGATGATGATGCTGGTGGTCAGTTTTGTTTCGCTCATGGTGCATATCTATACGATCGGCTACATGCAGGACGATCCCGGCTATCAGCGCTTTTTCAGCTACATTTCGCTGTTCACCTTCTCCATGCTGATGCTGGTGATGGCCAACAATTTCCTGCAGTTGTTCTTCGGCTGGGAAGCCGTTGGCCTGGTGTCTTACCTGCTGATTGGTTTCTGGTTCAAGCGGCCCACGGCGATTTATGCCAATCTCAAGGCATTTCTGGTCAACCGGGTGGGTGATTTCGGCTTTGTGCTCGGAATCGGCCTGGTGCTGGCGCATTTCGGCACACTGGACTATGCCGCGGTGTTTGCACAGGCGCCGGCGCTGGCCAGCGACACGGTCACGCTGTGGGGCAATCACCCGCTGTCGCTGATGACGGTGATCACCCTGTTGCTGTTCATCGGTGCCATGGGCAAATCGGCCCAGTTTCCGTTGCATGTCTGGCTGCCGGATTCGATGGAAGGCCCGACGCCGATTTCGGCGCTGATTCACGCAGCCACGATGGTGACCGCCGGCATCTTCATGGTGACGCGCATGTCGCCGTTGTTCGAGTTGTCTCAGGCGACACTGTCGTTCATCATGGTGATCGGCGCCATTACCGCGTTGTTCATGGGATTCCTCGGTATGATCCAGAATGACATCAAGCGGGTGGTGGCATACTCGACGCTGTCGCAGCTGGGCTACATGACCGTGGCGCTGGGCGCATCAGCCTATCCGGTGG
>JAJXUP010000197.1 GCA_021782795.1 Pseudomonadota bacterium
AAAAGCTTTTGCGCCATCAATCTGGCGATCTCGATGGCGATGGAAATGGATCGCACCGTACTGCTGATCGACGCCGACGTCGCCAAGCCGCGTGTTCCGGAATATCTCGGCATTCATGCCGACAAGGGTCTGCTGGACGTATTGCAGGACAAGAACCTCAAGCTGTCCGATGTGATGATCAAGACCGACATCGCCAAGCTGACCGTCTTGCCCGCAGGCCGCACCTACAAGCGCGCGACCGAGTTGCTGGCAAGTGCGGCCATGACGCGGCTGGTCGAAGATATCGGCAACCGCTATCCGGACCGGATCATTCTGTTCGACTCGCCGCCGCTGCTGGCGACCAGCGAATCCAGCGTACTGGCGACCCACATGGGGCAGATCGTCATGGTGGTGGAAGCCGAAAAGACATCGCAGGATGCCGTGCGCGAGGCGCTGAGCCATATCCAGTCATGCGAAGTCGTGGGCATGTTGCTGAACAAAACCACGCCGACCCCGGGTGCGGATTATTACTATGGTCACTATGGCAGTTACGGCAAATAAGATTCGCCCGTGCCGCGTGCAACCGGGTGTGTTCCGGCCGGCGCCGCTGGCGGGCGCGCTGTCTATCTGGATTGCGCTGCTGGCTTGTCCGGCTGCGGCGCTGGAGTGGGATTTCACACCGACGCTGGGCGGGTCCGCGACGTTTACCGACAACGTCAACCAGAGCGCCAATAATGCCGAGAGCTCATTCATCCTGACCGCGACCCCGGGGTTCAGCCTGCAATCGCGGGGCTCGCAGCGGCTTGAGGCCGGGATGTTTTACGGTTTGACGGGCGTGACCCGCACCGGTGAAGGTCAGGATGACAGCTTGTACAGTTTGCTGAATGCGCGCGCCAATGCCGAGCTGATGGAGGATTTCCTGTTCCTGGATGCCAGTGCCGGTATCTCGCAGCAACTCATTTCATTGCTGGGTTCGCAGGCCGATCCCAACATCAACGATACCAACCGTACAGCGACCGGTTCTTACTCCATCAGTCCCTATATCAAGCAGCGTTTCGGCAATTTTGCCGATGCGGAGTTGCGTTACAGCGCAACCGGTGCCATTTTCGAAAGTAATGCGGCAGATGATATTTATTCGAACACGCTGAGTGGTGCGCTGAACAGCGGCAATCAGTTCGGCAGCCTGTTCTGGAGCATGGATTTCTCGATACGGGACGCCTCGGCGATAGGGGGGGAAGACTCCCGCTTCGAACATTACGGCGCCACACTAGGCTATGGTGTGACGCGCCATCTCCAGGTTTTCGGCACCCTGGGCTATGACAGCAACGAATACACGGCCGTGTCGGGCAGCGAAACCAGCGGGGAAAGCTGGACCGTGGGCATGAGCTGGTCGCCGAACCGGCGCACGGATATCGAGGCGTCGTTTGGCGACAGCTATTTCGGCCGGACCTATGGTTTCAGCCTGGATTACTGGAACAGCCATACTGTCTGGACGGCAAGCTATGACGATGGGGTGAGCGATATTGCCCAGCAGTTGCTGAACACGCAGACTTACTATATCTGGGACTGCGGTGGAACTTTGGTATACGGCAATCCCGTGATTCCGCCTGGGCAAGGCTGTGTCCCATCGATGATTGCGCCTATCGGGACGGTTCCGGTCGGGCTTGCCAATGGCGTGTATGTCAGCAGGACATTCAATGCGGCGGTAGCCTGGAGCAAAGGCCGATCGAGTCTCGGCTTGGGCGTATACGACACGCGCAGGGAATATCAGCAGGTTGTGGGCTTGCCCGAGGATTTGTCCCGCGGGGTGACGCTCGATTATGGCTACCGCCTGCAGCCGCTCACTACCCTGGATGTCGGTTTCCTGCTGTCGAATACCCAGTCTCCTGCAGGTCTGGGATCGATCATTGATCGCGATGACAACTTCTACAGGTTCAACGTGGGCTTGCGACATCAATTCGCGGAACGGTTGTCGAGTGCGTTGGTTTACCGGCATCAGTGGCGGGATTCGAACGACCCTGCAGCGGAGTACACCGAAAACAACATCACTGCTTCGGTCAATTTGAGTTTCTGACCGCTTTGCCGCGTGGCACGGCCCTTGCGTTGTAGAGGCGGGGCACGCCGAACCGGCCGCCAAAATTCAACGGATCGTTCATGTACGAAGACTATTACCGCTTTAGCGCCAAACCGTTCCAGCTCAACCCGGACCCGCGTTTTTTTTACGGTTCCAAGGGGCACAAGCGGGCGATGGCGTATCTCGACTACGGCCTGTCGCTGGGCGAAGGCTTCATCGTCATCACCGGCGAGGTCGGCGCAGGCAAGACCACGCTGGTGCGCAACCTGTTCCGCCAGCTCGAATCTTCCAATCTGCTGGCCGCACAGCTGGTCTCCACCCAGCTCGACGCCGAGGACACGCTGCGTAGCGTGGCCGCTTCGTTCGGTCTGGAACACGAAGGTCTGACCAAATCCGCGCTGCTGAAAAACATCGAGGATTTTTTCATCGCCGCCACCCGCCAGGGCAAGCGCGTGCTGCTGGTGGTGGACGAGGCGCAAAACCTGACGCCGCGCGCGGTGGAAGAACTGCGCATGCTGTCCAATTTCCAGAACGACGAACGTTCGCTGATCCAGACTTTCCTGCTGGGCCAGCCGGAGTTTCGCGGCATTCTGCAAAGCCCTACCATGCAGCAGCTACGCCAGCGAGTGGTCGCCTCCTACCATCTGGGGCCGCTCGATGCGGACGAGACGCGCGGTTATATCGAGCACCGTTTGCGTACCGTCGGCTGGCAGGGGACGCCGGGGTTCGGCGACGATGCGTTTGCCGAGCTGCATCGCTTTACCGGCGGCATTCCGCGCCGTCTCAATACCACGTGCGACCGCTTGCTGCTATTTGGCTTTCTGGA
>JAJXUP010000051.1 GCA_021782795.1 Pseudomonadota bacterium
CTGTTCGCGGGTGAGAGGGCAGCCGCGCATCTCCACGCCCTTGGTGCGATAGATGGCGGCGATGCGCGGCAGGACGTGCTGCGCAACGGATGCGGCCACCAGCAGTGTCTCCGCGGTGTTGCAGGTGCCATAGCGGCTGGTCTTGGCGTTGTCGGCGATGCGCACGGCCTTGTCGAGGTCGGCGCTGTCATCGACGTACACGTGGCAGACGCCGTGCAGGTGCTTGATGACCGGGACACGCGCCTCGGCGATCAGACGTTCGATCAGCCCCTTGCCGCCGCGCGGGACGATCACGTCGACATGGTCACGCATGGTGATCAGTTCGCCGACGGCGGCGCGGTCGGTGGTGTCGATGACCTGGACGCAATCTTGCGATAACCCGGACTGGATCAACCCCTCGCGTACGCAGGCGGCGATGAGCCGGTTGCTGTGCAGTGCTTCCGAACCGCCGCGCAGGATGGCGGCATTGCCTGACTTGAGGCACAGCCCGGCCGCATCGGCGGTGACGTTGGGGCGCGCTTCGTAAATGATGCCGATCACGCCGAGCGGGACGCGCATCTTGCCGACCTGGATACCGGACGGACGGTATTTGAGGTCGTTGATCTCGCCGACCGGGTCGGGCAGCGCAGCAATCTGGCGCAAGCCTTCGGCCATGCCGGCAATGCCTTTTTCGTTCAGCGTCAGCCGGTCGAGCAGGGCGGAATCGAGGTTGTTTGCGCGGGCGGCATCAAGGTCCTGATGGTTGGCGGCGAGCAGCGCCTCGCGATTGCGTTCGATCGCGGCAGCAATTGCTTCCAGCGCCCGGTTTTTGGCGCGGGTGTCGGCGCGGGCAATTTCGCGCGCAGCGGCACGCGCGGCTTGCCCAAGCCGCTGCATATAGGTTTTAATATCCATCGGGGAACAGTTTATGATTCCAAAAAGCCATTCTAACTCAAAAGGCTGTTGCGCCAAAACCATGCACATTACCCGTTTTCTGCTCGGATTCGTTATGCTGGCGCAGGCTGCCGGCACACTGGCGGCTGATCTTTCCGATGCCCGGCGTTCGCTCGACGCCGGTGCTGCCCAGCTGGCTCTGCGACAGCTCGATGTCTTGCCTGTTCCCCCGGCCGATCCGGCGCGTAGCGAACAGCTGCAACTGGTCTGGCGCGCGCTGGCGCTTGGCGGCAGCGACCGGCAAGTGCTCGACCATGCCGCTGCCTTGCCGGCGGATGTGGGCGACGACCTGAAGCGTCAGGTGTGGACGCTTGCCGCGACGCACGCACTGCATGCAGGCGACGGGCCTTTGGCACGCACATACCTGCAAAACCTGATCTGGCGGCTGCCGCCACAATCCGACGCCTTTCCCGGCTTGCGGGCGCAGGTGGTACGCAGCCATTTGCTGCCACAGCCGGATGCGAATGCAGTCAGTCTGCTGTTGCGCGACCAGCAGGAATTTGGCCCCGATCCGGCGTTGCGTCGCGACGTGGTGCTCGCGGCGCTTGAGGCGGGTCAGGGGCAGTCGCTGGCCGGGGTGCGAGCTGCCCTGGCGCAGGACGATCCGCTGGCCTGGCTCATTGATGCCTGCGATACGCAGCAGGACGATAAATCGGTGCGTCAGGCGATCGGCCAGCTGCTCGATGCGCGGCCCGACGCGCGCGTGCTGTCGTTGCTGGCCAGGCCGGTGGTTGCATTGCATGATGACGTCACCCAGGTGCGCTACGACGAACTGGCGCTCAATCTGGCTACGCCGGCAGGTGGCGTGGATGCGGCGGCGCTGGGCAAGGCATACCATGGCCTGACGCAGAGTTTTGCCAATGTGCGTCTGCTGCTGTTCGGCTCCGATACCGGCTGGGCCGATCAGGCGCGTGATGTGCAGGCCACCGATCCGGTGATGGCGCGGGCGATCTGGTGGCATCTGGCGCATGAGGCGCAAGACCCGGCGCTGCGGGACCAGGCGCAACAGCAGTGGCTGGAGCAGATGCTGGCAGCGCATGCCGGCCGCAGTGCCCTGCGCATGTTCGAGGCGGCATGGCCGGGGTTGGCCGCATCATCGTTCTCGGCACCGGTACGTTACCGGCTGGGCCGTCTGGCGCAACTGGCGGGTGAATACCCGCAGGCGGCCGCGCTGTGGCAGGATACCGCCATCCTGCCGCCAGGCGAACATGCCGCGCTGTGGCAGGCGCGTCGCACCGCGGTGTTTGCCCGGGTGGGCGATTGGCCTGCCGTGGCGCAATCGGTTTCGGCCTGGCTGGACCAGGCGGGCGCGATGGGCAGCAGCGACAGCTGGCCGGTGTTGCTGCGCGTGCTGCAGTGGTCACGTCAGAACGGACAGGCAGCGGCCGCGCAGGCGTGGCTCGAACGCGCGTTTGCTGCCGGAGATGCGGCGCAGCAGCGTGTCATTGCATCCCGGCTTGCCGTGCTGGCAGGTGCCGGGCATCCGCTGGATGCTGCGCGCTGGCAACTGTTCGTGGCCGCGCAGGGCACGCCTGCCGACGCGATGCTGTGGCAGGGCAGGCTCGATGCGGCGGACAGCCTGCGTGCCGCCGGTCTGACGGATGATGCGTTGCGGGTGGACCGCGGTGTCGTCGAGCATTGTTCCGATGAGGCATTTCGTGCCATGGCGCAGGATGCCGTACACCAGGCCAACGCCGATGCGGAACGCTGACGGCTGGCAGGCGATCCTCGCTGCGCCGTTCGGACGGCTTGGCGTGCGCGTCGCGGATGGCGCGGTGACGCGCATCGGGTTTCTTGCGCCGGATGGGCCGTTGCAGGCTGCCGAAGCGGCGGCCGCTGCGGCAGTGGGGCGGCTGGAACAGGCGCTGGCTGCTTATTGGCTGGACAGCCGGGCCGGGTTCGCCGGGGTGCCGGTTCGTGCGCAGGGCACGGATTATCAGCAGCGCGTGTGGCAGGCCATCGCAACCATCGGGCCGGGTCAGACACGTACCTATGGCGAGCTGGCCGCCCGGCTGGGGAGCAGTCCGCGGGCGCTGGGCCAGGCATGCGGGTCCAATCCGCTGCCGCTGGTGGTGCCATGTCACCGCGTGGTGTCGCGCAGCGGGATGGGGGGCTTCATGCACAGCCGTGGCGACGAGGCGCTCGGTTACAAGAACTGGTTGCTGGCGCATGAGCGAAGCTGCGAACACCCTTTCGCCTGAGCAGGAGCAACTGCTCGACCGGTTCTGCGATGCGCTCTGGCTCGAACACGGGCTGTCACGCAACACGCTGGAAAGTTATCGCCGCGACCTGACGCAGTTTGCTGTCTGGGTCGCTGCGCCGCTGAGCGGGGTGTCGCGTCCCGACATCGAACGTTACCTGCTGCACCGCCACACCCGGCGTGTCAGCCCAAGCAGTACCGCGCGCGCGATGTCGGCGCTGCGTCGTTTTTATGGCTGGGCAGTCCGTGAACGCCTGCTGACGACGCATCCGCTGTCAGGGCTGGATGCGCCGAGGTTGCCACGCGGCCTGCCCAAGAGCATTAGCGAGCAGGAGGTGGAGGCGCTGCTGGCGGCCGCGCACGGGGATGATCCGCTGGCGCTGCGCGATCGGGCCATGCTGGAGATGTTGTATGCCAGTGGTCTGCGTGTTTCGGAGCTGGTCGGGATGCGTTTGCGACAGATGGACATGCAGGCCGGTGTAGTGCAGGTGATGGGCAAAGGGGGCAAGGAACGATTGGTGCCGCTGGGCGAAGTGGCGGTGCTGGCGGTGGAACGTTATCTGCGCGAGGGGCGCAGCGCCTGGCTTGGCGCGCATGCCAGTGAGCATGTGTTCATCAGTGCGCGTGGCGCGGCAATCACCCGGCAGGCCTGCTGGTACATGATCAAGCGTCGTGCAGCCCAGGCCGGGCTGGCAAAACTGCCCTCGCCGCATGTGCTGCGGCATGCGTTTGCTACCCATCTGCTCAACCATGGCGCCGACTTGCGTGTGGTGCAGCTGTTGCTCGGCCATGCCGACATTTCCACTACGCAGATCTATACGCATGTGGCGCGTGAGCGCCTCAGGCAGCTGCACGCCCGCCACCACCCGCGAGCGTAGCGAACCCGCTGATTCGGCCCCCCCCGCACGGCTGCGACGTCGCTTCGCTGGATGAACCGCAAGGCGTGGTTCGCAGTCAGGGGTATTCTCTGACACAAGAGGTACGGCGCGACAGTTCATCCGCCCTTGCCCCACCGGATTGTCGTGCCCGTGACCCACGAAGCGGTTGTGGCCGCATGGGTGCCTGCTTCCCTGTACGGCCTGCCAGCGTAGCCCCGGCTACGAGCCGGGCTGTATGCACCGCGATCTGTCTGATTCGACCTGACTCGCAACGCGGGTCATGGAGGAATGAACCGGCGGTTCCCGGGGTATCAGCCGGCCGACGATTCGCGTTCGATGCTCACGCCGACCCTGCCCACGCCGCGCACGACGGCTGGCTTGGTGGCGCTCACGCGCACCCAGGGTGCGCCGAAATGGTCCAGGATCAGTTGCGCAATCTGTTCGGCCAGGGTTTCGATCAGGTGGAACTCGTGTTGCGTGACCCAGGTGCGGATGTGCTCGGCCACGTCAGCATAATTGATGGCATCTTCGATGAGGTCCGTCTGTCCGGCACGGCGATCAGGCAGGCCGATGTCGAGGTCGAGGTGGACGGTCTGCGGTGAGGTGCGTTCCCACTCGTAGACACCGATGATCATCTGGAGGTTGAAATCGTGCAGGAACAGCTTGTCCATCGACAGGAAATCCACTTTGGATCGAAACCGCCATTCTAACCGAGGGTGCGCATCGCCGTCAGTAAACGGTCCTGATTTTTACCGGATGGCTGTGTGGAAGCGTTCGTGCAGCAGCGAATGACAGCCAAAGCTGACATTTACCGTTGACAGGGCTGGTGAATGTGCTAGAATGCGCAACTCATTGATGCGGGAATAGCTCAGCTGGTAGAGCGATACCTTGCCAAGGTATAGGTCGCGAGTTCGAACCTCGTTTCCCGCTCCATCAGTTTTGGGAAAGCCCGAAAAAGGGAAAGCTGCAGGCTTTCCCTTTTTAGTTGATGTGTTCCTTGACGCGTGCGCTGAGTGTAATGGCGGGGTGGCAGAGTGGTTATGCAGCGGCCTGCAAAGCCGTGGACGCCGGTTCGATTCCGACCCCCGCCTCCAGAGCCCGGATGGTGAAACAGGTAGACACAAGGGACTTAAAATCCCTCGCCGCGAAATCGGCGTGCCGGTTCGATCCCGGCTCCGGGCACCAGGATCGGGCGGGTGACAGTCGGCGGTATTTGGCGGATGGGCATTGCGCCCATTTTTTGTTTGTGGAGCATGCATGACGCTGGAAGCGAAGCTGGAAGCCACGCTTGCCGGTCTCGGTTACGAATTGACGGATTATTCGTTCTCGGCCAAAAGCGGTTTGATGCGGGTGTTCATCGACAAGCCGGAGGGCGTGACGCTCGACGATTGCGTGCTGGTGAGCAACCACCTCAGTCACTGGCTTGCAGCCGAGAATATGGATTACGAGCGGCTGGAAGTCTCTTCCCCAGGAATGGACCGGCCCCTCAGGAAACTGGCAGATTATCAGCGTTATGCCGGTCGCGAAGTGCAGTTGCGACTGCGCGTGGCGCTGGCGGGTCAGCGCCGCTTTGCGGGCAGGCTGCTGCATGCGGACCCGGCCGAAGTCGTGCTGGACGTGGCGGGCCGGGAAATGGCATTTGAAATGGACAATATCGATCAGGCGCGGCTGGTGCCCGAACTGTGATCGATGATGCATCTGGAGGTTTTCGGGGATGAGCCGCGAAATTTTATTGCTGGTCGATGCGCTGGCGAGAGAAAAGAACGTCAACCGTGATATCGTGTTCGGTGCGCTGGAACAGGCGTTGGCGTCCGCGACCAAGAAACGTTTTCACGACAATGCCGACATTCGCGTGGAAATCGATCGCGAGACCGGCGAATACAAAGCCTGGCGTTGCTGGCAGATCGTGCCCGACGACGAGCACGAATTTCCTGACAGCCAGATCGCCTGGACGGACGCACAGGTGTCCCACCCCGGCATGCAGATCGGCGACGAGGTGCGTGAACCGCTGGAAGCGGTAGAGTTCGGCCGTATCGGCGCTCAGGCCGCCAAGCAGGTCATTCTGCAGCGTATCCGTGACGCCGAGCGCGAGCAGATCCTCAATGATTTCCTCGACCGCAAGGAGTTCCTGGTCACCGGGACCATCAAGCGCATGGAGCGCGGCAACGCGATCGTCGAGTCTGGCCGCATCGAAGCGCTGCTGCCGCGTGACCAGATGATCCCCAAGGAAAACCTGCGCGTCGGCGACCGCGTGCGCGCCTATCTGCTGCGTGTCGACCGTTCCGGTCGTGGCCCGCAGCTGATCCTGTCGCGCATCGCGCCCGAATTCATCGCCAAGCTGTTTGAGCTGGAAGTGCCTGAAATCGAGGAAGGGCTGCTGGAGATCAAGGGCGCAGCGCGCGACCCCGGCGTTCGTGCCAAAATTGCAGTAAAATCGAACGACCAGCGTCTGGATCCTATCGGAACCTGTGTCGGCATGCGCGGTTCGCGTGTGCAGGCGGTCACGGCCGAGCTGGCTGGCGAGCGGGTCGACATCATTCTCTGGTCGCCCGAAGCGGCGCAATTCGTCATCAATGCGCTGGCGCCGGCCGAGGTGAGCAGTATCGTCGTGGATGAGGACAAGCACAGCATGGACGTGGTGCTGGAAGAAGACCAGCTTGCCCAGGCCATCGGCCGCAGCGGGCAGAACGTGCGGCTTGCGTCCGAACTGACGGGATGGGAACTCAACATCATGACCGTCGAGGAAGCCCGGCGCAGGAGCGAGGGCGAGGCGCTTGCCCTGCGCGAGCTGTTCGTGAGCAAGCTCGACGTCGACGAGGAAGTGGCTGATATCCTGGCGCAGGAAGGATTTGGCAGCATCGAGGAAGTGGCCTACGTGCCCATTGGCGAGATGCTCGGTATTGAAGGGTTTGACGAAGATCTGGTCAATGAACTGCGTGCCCGGGCACGTGATGCGCTGCTGACCGATGCCATCGTCAACGAAGAAAAGGTCGAACACGGCGCGGAGGATCTGGCAGCGCTGGAAGGAATGGATGACGCGCTCATGCACAAACTTGCCGAGCATGGCATCAAGGACTCGGAAGCCCTGGCGGAGCTGGGTGTGGATGAGCTGGTGGAGATGACGGGCGTGGACGCCGATCGGGCATCCCAGTTGATTATGGCGGCGCGTGCGCCGTGGTTTGCCTGAAAACGGCTGAAAAGGTGTTGGTAACCTTGTCATGAATGTAGAACAGTTTGCCCAGGAATTGAAACTCTCCACAGGATTGCTGCTGGAGCAGTTGCGCGCGGCCGGGGTGGACAAATCCGCCGCTGCCGACGACATTACGGAGCAGGACAAGGCGCGCTTGCTCGATTACCTGAGCCGTAAGCACGGAGCGCGCGAGCAGAAAGGCAAGATCACGCTGACTCGCAGGGAAACCTCCGAGATCCGTCGCGCCGACAGCACGACAGGTAAGGCACGTACCATCCAGGTTGAAGTTCGCAAGAAGCGTGTGCTGGTCAAGCGTGAACTTCCGGTGGCCGGACAGGAACCGGTGGTTGAGGCTGAAGATCTGGTGCCGGTCGAAGAAGAACTGCCGCAGCAGATCGTCGCGGAAGAAGTGATCGAGCCGGTGGTTGAGCCCGTCGCTCCCGAACCTGTGGTCGAACCCGAACCGGTCGAGGAGGTTGTCGCCGTCACACCAGAACCGGCTGAAACGCCCGCCGAAGAAGTGGCAGCAGCACAAGCACCGGCGGCTGCCGAAACACCAGAGCTGCGCCGGCGCGTGATCCGGCCGGTGCTGGACGAACAGGAAATTGCACGGCGCGCCGAAGAGGCGCGTCGTCATTCGGCGCTGCACGAGCGTCAGGCCGAAGAACTGCGCCTCAAGCAGGAACGCGAACAGCGGCGCAAGCTGGCCCAGGAACAGGCTGCCGCCAAAGCGGCCGCACCGGTGGCGCCGGCAGCACCGCAGAAGCCGGCCACGACCGAAGGCACGCTGCACAAGCCCGCCGCCAAGCCCGGTGAGGCAGCGCGTACAGACAAACCCGCCGAGCGCAAGGGGCGTGAGCCGGGAAAATCGAAAGAAGGCGCGTGGAGCGATGCCCAGGGCCGCAAGCGCGGTGGCATCAAATCGCGCGGCGATGCCGGCGGTGCGGATGCCTGGCGCAACCGCAAGGGCGGCGGTCGTCACCACAAGGGTGATCAGGATAGCGGCAGCTCGTTCAGCATGCCGACCGAACCCATCGTGCAGGAAGTGCTGCTGCCGGAAACCATCACTGTTGCCGAACTGGCGCACAAGATGTCCGTCAAGGCTACCGAGGTCATCAAGACCCTGATGAAGCTGGGCACCATGGTGACCATCAATCAGGTGCTCGACCAGGAAACCGCGATGATCGTCGTGGAAGAAACGGGCCACGTCGCCAAGCCGGCGCCGCTGGACACGCCGGAAGCCTTCCTCGAAGATACTGAACAGCATGAGGTCGAACTGTCGCCGCGTGCGCCGGTGGTGACTGTCATGGGTCACGTCGACCACGGCAAGACGTCGCTGCTGGACGCCATCCGCCGTGCGCGGGTGGCCAGCGGCGAGGCGGGCGGCATCACCCAGCATATCGGCGCCTACCATGTGGAAACCGACCGCGGCATGGTGACGTTCCTCGATACCCCTGGCCACGAGGCGTTTACCGCCATGCGTGCCCGTGGCGCCAAGGTCACCGACCTGGTGGTGCTGGTCGTGGCTGCCGACGACGGTGTCATGCCGCAGACCATCGAAGCAATTCACCATGCCCGTGCGGCGGAGGTGCCGCTGGTGGTGGCCGTGAACAAGATTGACAAGCCCGAGGCCAACCCCGAGCGCATTCGCCAGGAACTCGTGGCGCAGGGCGTCGTGCCGGAAGACTGGGGTGGCGATACCCAGTTCGTCGAGGTGTCGGCCAAGAAGAACATCAATATCGACGGGTTGATCGAAGCCATCCTGCTGCAGGCTGAAGTGCTCGAACTTAAGGCTCCGCACGCGACGCCGGCGCGCGGGGTGATCATCGAAGCCCGGCTGGACAAGGGCCGCGGCCCGGTGGCTACCCTGCTGGTGCAATCCGGCACGCTGCATCGTGGAGACGTGCTGCTGGTCGGCGCGGTGTACGGCCGCGTGCGAGCCATGCTCGACGAGGATGGCAAGGCAGTGCATGAAGCCGGTCCGTCGATTCCGGTCGAGATTCAGGGGCTGTCGGATGTGCCGCGTGCTGGCGAGGATGCCATGGTGCTGCATGACGAGCGCAAGGCGCGTGAAATCGCCCTGTTCCGTCAGGGCAAGTTCCGCGATGTGCAGCTGGCCAAGCGTCAGGCGGCCAAGCTTGAAAGCATCATGGATCAGATGGGCGAGGGCGAGGCCAAACGGCTGCCACTCATCATCAAGGCCGACGTACAGGGTTCGGTCGAAGCGCTGACGACAGCGCTGCAGAAGATTTCTACCGACGAAGTCAAGGTGGATGTGCTGCACAGCGCCGTAGGCGCGGTGTCCGAGTCGGACGTCAACCTGGCAATGGCTTCCAAGGCCGTGATCATCGGATTCAATATCCGTGCCGATGTGCAGGCACGCAAGCTGGCCGAATCGCTCGGCGTGGACATTCGCTACTACAACATCATCTATGAGGTGGTGGACCTGGTAAAAGCGGCATTGTCCGGCATGCTGGCACCCGAACTCAAGGAAGTGGTGACCGGCATGGTCGAGGTGCGCGAAGTGTACGTCATCTCCAAGATCGGCACGGTAGCCGGCTGCCATGTGCTCGATGGCGTCGTCAAACGCAACGAGCGTGTGCGCGTTCTGCGCAACGGGGGGGTGGTGCACGATGGCGAGCTGGATTCCCTCAAGCGTTTCAAGGACGATGTCAAGGAAGTGCGCGAAGGCTACGATTGTGGCATTTCGCTCAAAGGCTTCCACGATCTGGAGGTGGGCGACAAACTGGAAGTCTACGAAATCGTCCAGGTGGCTCGGTCGCTCTGATCATGGCCAGGGACTTTCAGCGTTCCAGTCGGGTCGCAGAGCAGCTGCAGCGCGAACTGGCCGACATCATCCGCTCCGGCGTGCATGATCCACGCGTCGGCATGGTGACCATCACCGAGGTGGTGGTCACGCGTGATCTGGAAAGCGCCAAGGTATATTTCACCGTGATGGGGCCGCAGGACCGGGCACTGCAGGCCATGCAGGCGCTCAATCATGCTGCCGGCTTCATTCGCTCCCAGCTGGGGCCACGCATGCGTCTGCGTCTGGTGCCGCAACTCAATTTCATCTACGACACATCCGTTGCACGCGGTGCCTATCTGTCGCACCTGATCGATGAAGCCGTAGCGTCCCCAGAGCCGTCCGGCGACACGCCGGAATGAGCCGGCGCAAGGCATGGGTGGAAACTGCAATACTCGGCCGAAGCGACGTGCCGTGCATGGCGTATTCCTGCTGGACAAGCCCTCCGGTCTGACTTCAAATGCCGCGTTGCAGCAGGTGCGGCGACTGTTTCGTGCCGAGAAGGCCGGCCATACCGGAACTCTCGATCCTTTTGCCGAAGGGCTGCTGCCGGTGGCGCTGGGTGAAGCCAGCAAGTTTGCGTCCTGGCAGTTGCATGCCGACAAGACCTATCGTGCCGATGTGCTGCTCGGTGTGCGTACCACGACCGGCGACCTAGAGGGCGAAACCGTTCAGACCCGACCGGTTGACGTCGACCGCGCTGCCGTGGAACGCGCCCTGGCAGCGTTTCGGGGCGACATCTCCCAGGTACCGCCCATGTACTCCGCGCTCAAGGTCGACGGGCGCCCGATGTACGAATACGCGCGCGCCGGCATTGAACTGGTACGCGAAGCGCGAACGGTGCAAATTCATGCGCTCGACCTGATCGCGTTTGATGCGCCTCGCATGAGCATCGAGGTGCGCTGCAGTGCCGGCACCTACATTCGCACGCTGGCAGAAGATATCGGTGAGCAATTGGGTTGCGGGGCGCATCTGACGCGGCTGGTGCGCCTGAGCAGCGGCGGATTCGAACTGCAACAGGCACATGGGATCAACTGGCTCGAACAGGTGGACGAAACGGTGCGCGATGACATCCTGTTGCCTGTCGATGCGCTGGTGGCGCATCTGCCCAGGCTGGATGTCGCAGCCGATATCGCTCAGGATCTGCTGCACGGCCGACATCCCCAGCTGCACACGGTCGCCGCAGGCATGTACCGCATTTATGATGGGACGCAGTTCGCAGGCTTGGCTGAACGGGATGAGCGTGGCATCATGTTTCCCCGACGCATGATGAGTGTCGGCATGGCATTGGAGTCATGATGAAATTTTGTAGCGAGTGCGGCACGGTTGTGGCGCGGAGCATCCCGGAAGGCGACAACCGTCTGCGTGACGTGTGTCCGACCTGTCAGACGGTGTTTTACGAAAATCCGAAAATGGTGGTGGGCTGTCTGCCCGAATGGGAAGACAAGGTGCTATTGTGCCGTCGCGCGATCGAACCTCAATATGGCAAGTGGACGTTGCCCGCCGGATTCATGGAAAATGGAGAAACCACGCTGCAGGGTGCCATCCGCGAGACCCAGGAAGAGGCCGGAGCTGAAGTGGAGATCGTCCAGTTGTTCAGCCTGTGCAATCTGCCCCACATCAGTCAGGTGTATCTGATGTTCCGCGCGCGTCTGCTTCGCCCCGAATACAGCGCCGGTGAAGAAAGCCTCGAAGTGCGTCTGTTTGCCGAAGACGAGATTCCCTGGGACGAAATTGCGTTCCTCACGGTGGAGTATTCCTTGCGTCAATATTTCGAGGACCGTCGCAAGGGTGCGTTCTCATTTCATATCGCTGACGTGCCACACCGTGACCTGGCTCAGGAACAGCAATGGCTGACGTCTGGCCTCACCTTTCCCTGAGCCGGGCCAGTCGGGATACGCTCAGGCGGCAAGCTTTTCCATGAGCCGGGTGCGGGTGAGCCGCGCTATTGGCAACAGCATCCACTGCGGATTTTGTTCCATGATGCCGCGCATGCGCACGCGGTAGACGAATTCATCTTCGCGCAGATCCAGGTGGCGTTGCGACGGCAGGCCGAACACGATGAGCGCTCCGGGATCGGACAACGCAATGCCGATGGCCCCGGTGGTGCTGTCCGGATTGAAGGCGCACGGCTCCGCCGGGTCGGCGATTTCGATGAAGGTCACCAGTTTGGGGTGCGACCCCAGCCGTTCGACACCCAGAGTCACCAGTCGGGCACCTTTTTGCTCGATCCAGCGGATGGTGGCCAATTCGGCGGGGTGTCCACCCGTCGTTTCCAGCAGTATCAGCTGATTGGATTTCAGGCGGCAGCCGCTCACGTCTTCGACGATGTTCAACCGGAAGTACGGTTCTTCGGGATGCCCCGCGCTGCTTGATCGGGCATTGATCCGCACGGCACTGGGCGGATCGACCAGTTGCTTGACAATGGTCGAGTCGCAGCATTGCATTTCGATTTCGCCGATCAGGCGGGAAAAATCCGGTCGCAGCGCGGCTCGCGTTGCCAGCCGCGACAGGATGTGCTGCATAACGATGGACTTGTCCGCAGTATAAGGCACGCCGTACAGCTTGACCTGCATGGGTTGTGTATCGCCGTTGCCACTGAGTTGCTGGTGCGCCTGTTCCAGCGCCATGTTGACTGACCAGTACACGTGGGCCGGCCCTGCCCCCCGGTGGTGCGCTGAACACGATTGCGGGGGTGCGTCACTGTGTAGCGAGACGAAATGCGTATGCAGCGCCGGGTTGTATTCGCTCGACAACGAGATCGTATCGCGCCATTTCCACGACCAGTAGGCCGTCAGTTCGATTTCGTTGGGAGGCAATCCGGCCGGCCGCATCAGATGCAGCATCAGCACCCGGGCGTAGACCCCCTCGCAGGTCGCATATGCGCTGCCCTTGAGCACCATGTTTTTGTGAGCAAACTCATGCTGACATGCGATCTGGTACAGGCGGTGCAACGTAGCCCAGTGTTTCGGCTCCGGCAACTCAAAGCGCAGATAGCGCCATTGCATCGATTTCCCCTGGTAATGCAGCGCGCGCAGCACCATGGTCGGCAAGGACGCCGGCGGGCGTGACTGCCTGGCGTCGCGCAGGGCAAGATTGAGGTAGGTTTCCGCCAGCAGCTGATAAAAGGCGACGATTTCGTGCCAGTAGACCGCCTGTTCGTGCTGCGGGTCGGCCAGATGCTCGAAGAAATGCTTGATCAGCCCATACTGCAGTTTGGATCCTGCGTGTTCGATCAGTCCGAGGATATGAATGCGCTGCGCATCGAAGGCCAGGTTGTTCGATTGGTTGTGTTCTTCCAGCAGCGCAATGGCGCGGCG
>JAJXUP010000052.1 GCA_021782795.1 Pseudomonadota bacterium
ACCACGGCCGTGGCTTCGCGCTTGTTGAGGCCGACTTCCTCGAACAGCAGGTCGGCCAGTTCAGCTTTGGTCAACGTCATTTTACCCTCAGGAACGTAATCCGGCACCAAAGTGCCGTTGCAGCAACGCAGTCAGCTGCGCCATTGCCTCATCGACTTCTTCATCGGTCAGCGTCTTGTGATTGTCTTGCAACACCACCCGAAACGCAAGGCTTTTTTTATCAGAATCAATATGTTTGCCACGATACTGATCAAACAGGGCCACTTCCTTCACCACCGGGATGCCCGCCGCAAGCAGCGCATCACACACGGCCTGCGCCTCGACGTGCTGATCGATCAGCACGGCCAGATCACGTCGCACCGGCTGAAAGCGCGATAGCGGTTCGGCGCGCGGTACGCTGGCCGCAAGCAGAGGCCCGGTCTCCAGCTCGAACAGCATCGGCGCCATCGACAGCTGACGACGCTGGACAATGGCCGGGTGCAGGCTGCCGATCCAGCCGACCGGCTGGCCGTCGATGAGTACGCGCGCGCTTTGGCGCGGATGTAGCGCCGGATGTGCGGCGGCTTCGAAACGGAGCTCACGCGGATGCACCATGGCTTCCAGATCGCCCTTCATGTCGTAGAAATCCACCGCTCGCGCCGCCTGCCCCCACTGCTCCGCAACGGCCGACCCGAACGCCAGTCCGCCCACGCGTACCGGCTGGTGATACCCCCCGTCCGTCGCAATGAAACAACGCCCGAACTCCATGATACGCACCCGGTCCTGCTTGCGGTTGAGGTTTTCCTGCAACACGTCCAGCAGGCCACCCATCAGTGTGGAACGCATGACGCCCATCTGGCTGGCGATCGGGTTGAGCAACATCACAGGCTTGAGGTCTGGCGCCAGTTCGGCCTCCACCGCGGCATCGACGAAACTGTAGGTCACCACCTCGCGATAGTCACGTGCGACAAGCCTGTCACGCAACCGATTTTCGGTGTATCGCGTTTCGCTGAATTGCAGCATACGCGATGGCGCCTGCGGCACCTGCGCCTCGATACGGTCATAACCGTGCAGTCGCGCCAATTCTTCGATCAGATCGACTTCAAGCGCCTGGTCGAAACGGAACGACGGTGGCACGACCTCGAAACCATCCATTTCGGGTCGCAGCGTGAAGCCGAGCCGTTGCAAATACGCCTCGATCTGTCCGTCGTCGATGTGAATGCCGAGCAGGCGTGCCACGCGCGCGCTGCGCAGGCGGATCGGCTTGCGTTCAGGCAGTGCATGGCTCACTTCCACTACTGGCGCAGCCTGTCCACCGCAGATCGACAGCAACAGCCCCGTCGCGCGCTGCAATGCCTCGCGCACGGCAGCAAAATCCACCCCACGCTCGAAGCGATGCGAAGCATCGGTGCTGAAGCCGAGGCTACGCGCACGACCGGCAATCGCATCCGGGTCAAAGAACGCGGCCTCAAGCACCACACGCGTGGTGGTGTCGCTCACCGCACTGGCCGCGCCGCCCATGATGCCAGCCAGCGCCTGCGGCCCCTGTGCATCGGCGATTACCAGCGTATCGGGCTGCAATTCGGCGTTCTGACCATTGAGCATGACCAACTGCTCTCCCGGCCGGGCCAACCGCACCGCAATCGGGCCGCGCAACCGATCGGCGTCAAACGCATGCAGTGGCTGTCCATATTCGAGCAGCACGTAATTCGTCACGTCAACGACGGCGCCGAGCGAACGCAACCCACTGCGCTCAAGGCGCTCGCGCATCCACACGGGTGTCGGGGCGGTCGGGTCGATTCCGGTCAATTCCTGGATACAATACAGCGGACAGGCTTGCGCCGCCTCGACGCGGATAGCCATCGTGGGCTGACCGACGGCTGCCACCGCATCAGGTGCAGGCCAGTGCAGCGGACTGCCGGTCAGCGCCGCCACCTCGCGCGCCAGCCCGCGCATGCCGAGGCAATCTGCACGGTTTGGCGTCAGCTTGAGCGTGAACAGACGGTCATCGAGACGCAGGTATTCGCGTATGTCCATGCCCGGTGGTGCATCGTCAGGCAACAGCAGCAAGCCTTCGGGGCTGTTTTCCAGACCCAGTTCGCGACCGGAACACAACATGCCCGCCGAAGACACGCCGCGCAATCTGGCGGCCCGGATCTCCATTCCGCCCGGCAGCACGGCTCCAACCAGCGCACACGGCACCAGAGCACCCTCATGCACGTTGGGTGCCCCACAGACGATCTGCAACACATCGCCGCTTCCGCTATCCACCTGGCACACGCGCAGGCGATCCGCATCCGGATGGGCAGCAACTTCGCGCACCCGGGCGACCACCACACCAGAAAACGCACCGGCCACCGGCTCGCTCGCCTCCACCTCCAGACCGGCCATGGTAAGGAGATCGCCCAGGGCATCGCTGTCAAGCTGCGGATTGACGTGGCTGCGCAGCCAAAGTTCGGAAAATTTCATGTCACGTCGCCATCAGTCGAATTGTTTGAGAAAACGCAGGTCGTTGGCGAAGAAGGCGCGCAGATCATCCACGCCATAGCGCAGCATGGCCAGTCGCTCCACCCCCATGCCGAAGGCAAAGCCCTGGTAGCATTCGGCATCGATACCCACGTTGGCGAGTACCTGCGGATGCACCATGCCACAGCCGCCGATTTCCAGCCAGCCGTCGCCCCAGCTCATGTCCATTTCCGCCGACGGTTCGGTAAACGGGAAAAAGGACGGACGAAAACGCACGCGCAAATCTTCGCGCTCGAAAAACCGTTGCAGGAAATCCTGCACCACGCCCTTAAGGTTGGCAAAACTCACCCGTTCATCGACCCACAGCCCCTCCACCTGGTGGAACATCGGTGAATGGGTGGCATCGGAATCGACGCGATACACCCGCCCCGGTGCAATGATGCGCAGCGGCGGCCGGTGCTGCTGCAGATAATGAATCTGCACTGGCGACGTATGCGTGCGCAGCAAATGCTGCGCATCGAGGTAAAACGTGTCGTGCATGGCCCGCGCCGGGTGATTGGCCGGGATGTTGAGCGCTGTGAAATTGTAGAAATCGGTTTCGATTTCCGGCCCATGCGCCACTTCAAAACCGATGGATGAAAACAGCGTTTCGATACGGGTCAGCGTGCGCGTGACCGGATGCAGGCCACCGCTGCCGCTGCCTCGTCCCGGCAAGGTCACATCCAGACTTTCCGCTGCCAGCCGCTGCGCAAGCTCTGCCTCGCGCAGCGCCCCCCGACGGGCTTCCAGCGCTGCTGCAATGCGGTCCCGTGCCAGGTTGATGCGGCTGCCGGCGGCCGGTCGCTGTTCCACCGGCAACTGCCCCAGCTGCTTCATTTGCGCGGTAATCAGGCCGGTTTTTCCCAGATAACGCGCCTTGACCTGTTCAAGGTCTGCCGCCTGCGTAATGGCTGCGAATTCGGTTTCGGCCTCGGCCACGAGACCGTCCAGATTGTCCATGATATCCATATCCCTGCCCAAAACGCCTGTCGTCCCTGCCTGCGCTGCGAACCACGGAAAAAAAGGGGAGGCCACTGGCCTCCCCATCGGGGGGAACTCCGGTCTGCTCCGACTGGATCGGTCCGGATTTCCCTGGTGCGACAGCCCCGGTTCAGCCCGCAGCGAGTTTTGCCCTGGCCTGTTCGGCCAGCAGGGCAAACGCCGGTTTGTCGAACACCGCCAGATCAGCCAGCACCTTGCGGTCGAGCATGATCTCGGCTTTCTTCAGGCCATTCATGAACACGCTGTAACGCAAACCGCACTGGCGCGCCGCAGCGTTGATACGTGCAATCCACAGCGCACGGAACTGACGCTTGCGCTGACGACGGTCACGGTAGGCGTACTGGCCGGCCTTCATCACCGCCTGTTTGGCGATACGATAGACATTTTTGCGACGGCCACGGTAACCCTTGGCCATGTCGAGAATTTTTTTGTGCCGCGCATGAGCGATGACACCACGTTTGACTCTTGGCATGGTTTCCTCTCCTTATGCGTAAGGCATCATGGCGCGCACGGAACGCACGTTGGTCGCATCCACCAGCATCGTGCCGCGCAGCTGGCGCTTGTTCTTGGTGGTCTTCTTGGTCAGGATATGACGCTTGAACGCCTGGCTGCGCTTGATACCGCCGCCGGCGAGCGCGCGAAAGCGCTTTGCCGCACCCGATTTGGTTTTCATCTTGGGCATTGCTTTGACTCCAGTCATGGCAACGCTGGGTAGTCCCGCCCCGGGACTTTCACGAACCCAGCCATCGCCTGGTTCGGGCAGGAAGACCCCACCCGTTTGCGCAACCGGCCATTCCAGCCAGATTGTCGCCCTGCGCCAGGCGCAGTTACTGCCGACGCTCACGCGCCGTTTCGCTGCCCGGGGGCAGCAAAAAACTATTTGCGTTTCGGAGCCAGCATCATCACCATCTGCCGGCCTTCCATCTTGGGAAACTGTTCCACCACCGCATATTCGACCAGGTCGGTTTCCACACGCTTCAACTGGGCCAGGCCAAATTCCTGGTGCGCCATTTCGCGGCCACGAAACCGCAGGGTCACCTTGGCCTTGTCACCCTCCTGCAGGAAACGGATCAGGTTGCGCAGCTTGATCTGGTAATCGCCTTCGTCCGTACCGGGACGAAACTTGACTTCCTTGACCTGAATCTGCTTCTGCTTGAGCTTGGCCTCATGCTGCCGCTTGCTCTGCTGGTACTTGTATTTGCCATAATCCATGAGCCGTGCCACAGGTGGCTTGGCCAGGGGAGCAATTTCCACCAGATCAACCTCGGCCTCTTCGGCCATTCTCAGCGCCTGTGCTGCAGTAAAAATACCGAGCGGCTCGCCATCTATTCCTATCACGCGGATTTCATTGCCGGTAATCTCACCGTTGACCCGCGGTTCCTTATCCTGAGCGATTATCACGACTCCCAAAATTAAAATACAAGAGGAGTGAGAACACTCACTCCTCGCTCAGCCTGCGCGTCGCTATCCCCTGCTTCATTCGTTCGATGAGGCTCGAAAGCGGCATGCTTCCCAGGTCTGCCCCGCTGCGGGTGCGCACCGCGACGGTTCCTGCGGCCACTTCCTTGTCGCCGACGATAACCTGGTAAGGCAGCTTGCGCATGCTGTGGTCGCGGATTTTATAGGTTATTTTCTCATTTCTCAAGTCCAGCGTGGCAAAAAGTCCTGCCTCCACCATCTGCGCGTGAATATTGCGGGCATATTCTGCCTGCTGATCGGTAATCGCCATCACCACCGCCTGCTCCGGAGCCAGCCACAATGGCATGGCCCCTGCATGATGCTCGATGAGAATACCGATGAAACGTTCCAGCGAACCAAACATTGCGCGATGCAGCATCACCGGCCGGTGACGCACGTTGTCCTCGCCCACATAACTCAGATCGAAACGCTCCGGCAGATTCATGTCCACCTGCAGCGTACCGCACTGCCAGTCCCGGCCGATGGCGTCACGCAGCACGAATTCGAGTTTCGGCCCATAGAACGCACCTTCACCAGGAAACAGTTCATACGCCATGCCCATGTGCTCAAGCGCGCCCGACAGCGACCCTTCAAGCAAATCCCATATCTCGTCACTGCCGATGCGGTTTTCCGGCCGGGTCGACAATTTGATGCGCACGTCGGTGAAACCGAAATCACGATAAATGTCCAGAATCAGCCCCGCCACCTCCCGGCATTCCTGCTCCATCTGTTCTGGCGTACAAAAGATGTGCGCATCATCCTGGGTGAAATGGCGCACACGCAACAGGCCGTGCAATGCGCCGGACGGTTCGTAGCGATGCACCTTGCCGAATTCCGCCATGCGAATCGGCAATTCGCGGTAACTTTTCACTCCCTGCGCGAACAGCGACATGTGACCGGGGCAGTTCATCGGCTTGAGCGCAAACACACGTTCGTCCTCAGTCTGAGTGATGAACATGTTCTGTCGGTAATTCTGCCAATGACCGGACGTCTCCCACAGGGAGCGATCCATCACATCGGGCGTGTTGACTTCCTGATAACCCGCCTGCACCTGACGATGGCGCATGTAATTGAGCAGCGTCTGGAACAGACGCCAGCCTTTGGGGTGCCAGAACACCGAACCAATCGCTTCGTCCTGCAGATGGAACCAGTCCAGCTGCGGGCCGATCTTGCGGTGATCGCGTTTTTCCGCTTCTTCGAGTCGGGTGAGGTAGGCATCGAGGTCTTCCTTCTTCGCCCAGGCGGTGCCATAGATGCGCTGCAGCATTTCGTTGCGATGGTCGCCGCGCCAGTAGGCGCCTGCCAGTTTCATCAGTTTGAAATGCCTGAGCTTTCCAGTCGAGGGCACGTGTGGGCCACGGCACAGGTCGGTAAATTCGCCTTCGGTATACAGCGAGACGTCTTCACCAGCCGGAATCGCCTCGATGAGTTCGGCCTTGTAATGCTCACCACGCTCACGAAACCAGGCAATCGCCGCTTCTCGCGGCATCACCGAACGCGTCACCGGGTAGTCGGCCCGCGCCAGCTCGGCCATCTTGCGCTCGATGGCAACCAGATCGTCCGGGGTAAACGGACGCTTGTACGAAAAATCGTAGTAAAAGCCATCCGCCACCACCGGACCGATCGTCACCTGAGCCTCAGGAAAAAGCGATTTCACCGCGTAGGCCAGCAGGTGCGCGGTGGAATGACGAATCACTTCCAGTCCATCCGCATCGCGATCGGTCACGATGGACAATTGCGCATCGCGATCGATGACACGGCTGGTATCGACCAGATTGCCATCCAGTTTTCCGGCAAGCGCAACTCGCGCCAGGCCAGCGCCGATGGCAGCCGCCACTTCGGCCACCGTGACTGGCTGGACAAATTCACGGACAGATCCGTCCGGGAGCGTGATTCGTGGCATGTCGTATCCCCTGTGCGTTCGGGTTACCAAAAAACAAAAGCGCGGCATCACCGCGCTTTTCATCATGACATCGGAACGGCTGTCAACCCGCCCGCAATACAGGCCGGCCGGATATGCGCAGGAACCCGACCGTGCCATCCATTGTGCGAGTTCGCTCCATTTCCGTCATCCTGCAAATCCCCTGAAAATCCGGCTGATGGATGGTAGGACCGACTGGAATCGAACCAGCGACCTTTGCCATGTCAAGGCAACGCTCTAACCAGCTGAGCTACGGTCCTGCTGCCACAAGCCAGGCAGGGCGCAACCAAGCCACCCCTGCCAAAGATTGAAAATTTTACACCAAACGCCTGACATCGGCAAGACTGCCACCTGCGCCACGCCGCAGGATAATAAAACGCCACGCAGCAGCATAATAAAAAAACCGCGCCCCGAAAGGCGCGGTTTGCCGATTCGATTGCCGCAAAGCGGAAATCAGAACGGATAGTAACGCAAGCTGGTCATCACCATGTTGTCCGACGCGCTCGGCGTGACGCCGTTGGTCAGCGCAAAATCGGTCAGCGTGGTGTGCGAGTACTGCAGACCCAGCTTGGCCGCACCATAGTTGCCCTTGTAGAACGACCACCACAGACCGACCGTTTCCTGCAGCGAGGTGTTGATCTGGCCAGCATTCAGCGCAGCACTGCCGAACGCAGCTGACAGGGTGTTGAAGGTTGCCGGAGACACCACACCGTCGCCATAACCGGTCAAACCACCACCGGTCTTGGCATAGGTCGAGCCATCGGCCACGTCCTCACCCACGTCCAGATAGATATCCAGCTTGGGATTGGCGTGCCAGATCGCTGCGCCGAGCACCGAATACCCGGTCAGCAGTTGCAGGTTGTTGCTGGCATCCAGCGTGGCATCAGGCAGACCCGAAGTGCCGTAACGGCCGACACCCTGACCGTACAGACCGCTCAGGTTGAATTCCAGCGTCTTGGGGATGATCGGCAGAATCATGCCGGCACCGACCGAATTGCCCCACACATCAGCCTGCGCTCCAGTGGCCGTATTGCCTTGCGTGTACTGGAAGTTGCGCATCAGGTCGAACAGTTCGAAGTGACCGAAGCTGGTCTCGGCTGCGACCTTGGCGACGATGTCAGGGTACTTGTTGACCGAATAGTTCGGCGTGTTGCCGCCAGTCACGTTCAGCAGACCACCGCCGATCGCACCGAGCTGAGTACCCACACCCGGGCTTTGCGCGTTCTCGATCGACAGCGCGGCCCAGTACTTCTTGTCCCAGTCCTTGGTCAGACGCAATTGTGCCTGACGGGCCCAGACGAAACCGGGCACGTACTGTGCGTCAATGGTCAGCGGGGTAACTTCATTGCGAGGCGTGATACCCTGACTGTTCATCGTTGCCAGAGACCAGGTCTGACCGGCCAGCAGGTGCCAGCCGCTATCCAGCCAATCCACCGTGCTATACACGTGCCGTGTACGCAGGTTGAACGAATTGGATTCGTTGGAGTTGGCCGTAGCCGCGCCACCCAAGAAGTCAAACTCGTAGTAAGCCGACAGCAGCGTGGTCGGATCCACGTTGCCTTGTGCCAGGATGCTGAAGCGCGACTGGCGGTCGGTCATGCGGAATTCGGACTCGTTGTAGTAGCCGTTGGTCGGAAACACACCGCCATTGCCCGTGATCGGAGCGCCTGCCACCGGGGCAAACGGGATCTTGGAGAACGGCGAGTTGATGTCCGATTGCAGGCTGGCGCTACGATACACATTTTCCTCTGCGGCGAAGCCACCGAAGGTGACGTCCACACCACCGAAGCGCACCGAGTGGGTGTTGGCCTTGCCGTTTTTGTCGCCCAGCGGCACCAGTCCGCTCAGCTGGTTGACCTGAGCCTGGGTCTGGCTCGCCTGGGCGCTGGCCTGATCAGCCTTGGCGCTGGTTTCATCGACCTTGGCAGCGGTCTGGCTGGTCTGGTCCTGCAATTGTTGCAAACGTTGTTGCAGGGTGCTGATTTCCTGCTGCATCTGCTGGATCTGGTCACTCGAATCCGCCATGGCGGCAGGCGCCAGCCCAACGGCCAGAACACCGGCCACCAGCACACTGATTTTGGTGCGAAGGAAAGGCTTGCTCACTTACATCCCCTTGTTAACAGAAGAAAAACATTCACGGTACAGCTTCGTGGCAAGCATGCCTGCGCCAGCCGTACCCGAATGGCCGATGGCAGTATAGGATTCGAGGGTCAAAATCCCGGGGTTGTCACAAAAATTTCACACGGCTCTGTGTCTTTATTGACACATGACTGACATGCGCACCGCGCGACGCCCGACTGGACGCAATGGCATATACGGTATATCGTTAACGGTTTGACCTGACCTGTGAATGCGAACCCTGGCATGAGCGCGGAAATCCTCATCAACGTCACCCCACAGGAAACCCGCGTGGCGGTGATGCACCTTGGCGTGGTACAGGAACTGCATGTCGAGCGCAGCTCGCAGCGCGGCCTGGTGGGCAACATCTATTTCGGCAAGGTATGTCGCGTATTGCCGGGCATGCAGTCGGCATTCGTCGACATCGGCCTCGAACGCGCCGCATTCCTGCATGTAGCCGACATCTGGGAAGAACGCCGCCAGAACGGCGAGGCGGCCCGGCCGATCGAACAGATCCTGTCCGAAGGCCAGGGGCTGATGGTACAGGTGATCAAGGACCCCATCGGCACCAAAGGGGCGCGCCTGTCGACCCAGATCACCTTCGCCGGTCGTTTTCTGGTATTCCTGCCGCAGGACACTCACATCGGCATCTCGCAAAAAATCGGCGACGAAGCCGGTCGCGAACAGTTGCGGCAGAAGCTGCAGCATGTCATTGCCGAAGGCGAATCCGGTGGCTTCATCATCCGCACCATGGCCGAAACCGCCGAAGAAAGCGAACTGCGCGCCGATGTGGAATACCTGCGCCGGCTGTGGTCGGACATTCAGGGCCGCGCCAAGGTCGCCCCGATGAAAACCATGCTCTACCAGGACCTCAACCTGTCGTTGCGCGTACTGCGCGACCTGGCCGGCAACGAAATCAGTCGCATTCTGGTGGACTCACGTGAAACCTGGCAAAGAATGCGTGAATTTTCAGAACAATATACCCATGGGGTCGTCGGCAAACTGCAGCACTATGCGGCCGAACGACCGCTGTTTGACCTGTACGCCGTCGAAGCCGAGATCGAGCGGGCGCTGGCGCGCCGCGTCGACCTCAAGTCAGGCGGTTACCTGATCATCGACCAGACCGAAGCGCTCACCACGGTAGATGTCAACACGGGCGGTTTCGTCGGTGCGCGCAATTTCGATGACACGGTGTTCAAGACCAATCTGGAAGCGGCGCAGTCCATCGCACGCCAGTTACGCCTGCGCAATCTGGGCGGCATCATCATCGTCGATTTCATCGACATGGACAACCGCGACCATCAGCACGAAGTACTGCTCGAATTCCGCAAGGCGCTCGACCGCGACCCGACCCGGGTGTCGATTCACGACTTCTCTCCGCTCGGCCTGATTGAAATGACGCGCAAGCGCACGCGCGAGAGTCTGGCCCACGTCCTGTGCGAGCCGTGCAAGGTGTGCCAGGGACGCGGCGAGGTCAAGACCGCACAGACCGTATGCTATGAAATCCTGCGCGAGATCGTGCGCGAAGCACGTCAGTACAACGCCCGCGAATACCGCATCCTTGCCTCGCAACCCGTGATCGACCTGTTTCTCGACGAGGAATCGCAGAGCCTCGCGCAATTGTCCGATTTCATCGGCAAGCCGGTGTCGCTGCAGGTGGAATCGCTGTACACGCAGGAACAGTATGACATCGTCCTGCTCTAGGACGCGGTGATCCATTCCACACGGTCGAGACGTCGGTCTGGCGGGCTGGATTGCCGCACCACGGCTGCTCTGCCGCTGTCAGACCGGCCACATGAATGGGGCCGGCGTCGCAACGTCAGCTACGGCTGAAGCCTTCCGGCTCGCTGCAGCCCATGCCTGAAATGATGGCATTGATCTCACGCAGCCGTGTTTCCAGCGAGGCGCGCTGGCTTTGCAAGGCAGCGGCACGCACCTGCAGGTTGTCGAGATTGTCGTGCACCTGGCGGATATTCTCCACACGCACCTCGAGCTGGCGCTTGTGGTCCTGGATGCGCATCACCACCGGATCCATGCTGCGACGCAACCAGCCTTTGACTTCCTCCTTGGCCAGCACGAACAGGCCACGCGCCTCCGACACCAGGCTCAGGTAGAACTTCTTCACCATGAAGCGCTTTTCCATCATCAGGTTCATCGGGTCACGCGCGAACTGGTCAACCTGCTGTGCCAGCATGGCCAGTTTCTGCCGGCCGATTTCCAGGCTCAGCACGGGTGGTTCGAGCAGCGGAAAACTGTGTTCCTGATGAAAACGCAGGTAAGCCGCCTTGAGCAGACGGGTAATGTTCTCTGCGCGCGATTCAACCTCGTGGAACTGATCGGTGATCTGACCGAACAACCCGCGCATGCCGCGCACCAGCCCCGGAGTCGTCCAGCACTCGTCGAGCGTGGCACGGCCCTTGACCAGCATGGCGTCGAGCACTTCTTCGGCCAGCGCATCGAGCAGCATCTGCCCCTGTTCCTGGATGACGTTGCGCGTAACACGAAAATTGGTTGCGGTCAGGTCGTAGGCCTTTTTTTCCTGGATCAGCTTGTCACGCAACTCGGTGACGATTTCCCGATTCTTGCCGGAAAAAGTTTCCAGCTGTTCCAGATCGCGCTGCGCATGCATGAGCTGGTCGGCGATGCCCTGGCGGGAGATCTCGACCATCGACATGACCTCATCGCACACCGAGCGATAGAGAATCTCCTGCCGTGAGGGCAGTATCTTTTCCACCAGCAGGTTTTCCAGCTCGCCGATGCCGGAACGCTCGATGAGCGCCTGATCGCCGCGAATCTTGCCGAGCAGCGCTTTCTGCGCCGACAACGCGATGACCTGACTGGGCATCAGGTGCAGCTGCTGCGCCGTCTGTTCCTTCTGCCTGCGGATGCTGACCTCGATTTCCTCGTCGGTCTTGATGTCGTCCCACAACATGTCGATCTTGTTGAGAATGGCGACATAATGGTTGGCGTGCCGGCGCACGCTGCGTTCCCAGATTTCCAGATCGGAACGCGTCACACCGGTATCGGTGGCCAGCAGGAACAACACGCCATGCGCGCTGGGAATGATATTGAGCGTGAGCTCGGGTTCGACACCGAGTGCATTGAGCCCCGGGGTGTCGAGAATCGCCAGTCCGCTCTTGAGCAGGGAATGGGGAAAATTGATCATGGCATAGCGCCAGGCGGGAATCTCGATGCCTGCGCCACCGGCCCGCAACGCCTCCTCGGCGCTGCACAGCCCCATGGCCTGGGCCTCGGTTACCGACACCGTCTTGACGTCGGCCAGCGCCCGCAGCGCCCGCGCCATCTGCTCCACGTCTTCCGGGTCGAGGCGCACACTGCTCCACTCGACCGGCATACGCTTGAGCGCGGAGATCGAATCGTCGCGCAGACGACTCTCGATCGGCAGCAGGCGCAGGTAAGGCTCACTGCCGGCATCGTAGAACAGTTCGGTCGGACACATGGTGGTCCGGCCGATGTCTGACGGCATCAACCGCCGCTTGTAATCGGAAAAGAACAGTGCGTTGATCAGTTCGGACTTGCCGCGCGAATATTCGGCGACAAACGCCAGCATCAGCTTGTCGCGTCGCAGGCTTTCCGCCATGTCGTACAAACGCAGATTGCGTTCGGAGTCCACGTCGCCATTGCGCTCCAGCCACAGGCGATAGGCTTCCAGGGCTAGCAGGATCTGGTCCCTGCGCTGCTGGTACAGCGCCACGCCCTGGCCAAGTTTATGCGGCATGTTCAATCGTTCCCCTTTGCGAACATCCTGTCGAATCCTGTTACCGTCGCGCACCGCCGATTTCGCGCAACACCACCGACTCCACGGCAGCAAAACGTGCGCCAACCCGCGCCAGGATACGCGCCGTCATTACAGCATGCTGGCAAACGACCCCGCTTGTCAATGCCAAGCCATGCGCAGCTCCTGAGAAGCGGATGCAAATATCGATAGCGTCCGGTCAACCGCCCGTCCATCGCCGCCATTTTCAGAAAACGCAACATGTTATCCGCTGCCGGGCAACATCACCATAGCCATTTCCGGCTAGCCACAGCACCCCCCGCACCGTGAGGCCTCGACAGACGCGGCCTATCCCAACGCATCACCCAGTTCCCTGGAACGGAGATGCGCTGCGGCAATGGCCCGGATCACGGCGCCAGCCACATCCGCAGTCTGCATGCTCAGCAACGCACTTTCCGTTGTCCCGCCCGGAGAGGTCACGCGTTCGCGCAACACCGCCGGCGCATCGTGACTGTGCATCGCCAGCCGCGATGCACCGGAAAAAGTCGCCAGCGTCAGCTGCCGGGCGATGTCCGCACTCAGCCCGAGTTCGACCGCG
>JAJXUP010000053.1 GCA_021782795.1 Pseudomonadota bacterium
TTGATGGCCTCTGCCACGATGCCGGCCTGATGGTGGAAATGGCGGTGTGAGTCGAACAGCGGCTGGAATGCGTTGATGTTGCCGTATGCGGCATGTCCGGGTCCGTGTAGCCACCGGCCGAGCGGGCAGGCATCATCGCTCCGGATGGCGGCGGCATCGAGATGTTCGTGATTGAGCGCCGCGTTGCGGAGTTTCACTTTCCATTGCGTGTGCGCGGCGATGGCCTGGTCGAGATCGAAAGATTTCGGCTGGCTCAGGGCAAGGCGTTTGTTGTCACGGCGCAACTGGTCGGCATCGCGCTGGGCAACGCTGATGTCCGCCTGCATGAGGCGGAAGATGCGCGAGGTGGTATCTGCCTCTCCGATGTGGCTTTCGAGCTCCTTGGTGGTGGCCGCGAGTTCCTCGCTCATGGCGGCGTTTTGCTGGGTGATGCTGTCGAGCTGGCCGACGGCGGATGAGACCTGGTCGATGCCGATGCGCTGTTCGTTGCTGGCGTGGCTGATTTCTGCCAGCAATGCCGCGACTTTGCTGACTTCACTCAGTACCTGGCTCATGCGCTCGCGAGCCTGCAAGGTGCGCTGATTGCCATCCTCGATGCGTCGGGTCGATTCGTCGATCAATCCGCGGATCTCGCGGGCGGCATTGCTGGTGCGTTGTGCCAGCGCGCGCACCTCGGAGGCAACCACGGCGAATCCGCGCCCGGCTTCGCCGGCGCGGGCAGCTTCCACTGCGGCGTTCAAAGCGAGAATGTTGGTCTGGAACGCCACGCTTTCGATCACCTGGGTAATTTCTCCGATCTGGCGCGACGACTCGGTGATTTTCCCCATGGTTTCGGCCACTGCCTCGACAGCCTGATCGCTCTGGTGCGCAACCGAGAGCGTTTCGCTGGCGAGCCGGCTACCTTCTTCTGCGGATTCTGCGGTGTGGCGGGCCGCGCCGTTGACCTGTTCCATCGATGCGGCGGTCTGTTCCAGGTTGCTGGCCTGTGATTCGGCCCGCGAGGACAGTTCATTGTTGCCGGCAGCGATTTCGCTGACGTTGCCGCGCAAATGACCGATGCCCGTGCGAAAATCGTGTACCAGCGCGCGCTGGTTCGCCGTCATCTGCACGATCATGGTTTGCAGTTCGCCGATCAGTCCGTGTTCGTCGATCGGGAGGGGGACGGTCAGATCGCACCCGGTGATCTGGCGCGCATTGCTCAGCAGTTGCCTGACAGGGCGGGTGCCGCTGACCCAGATGACGGCGCCGATAGCGATGGCAACACTGATATCGATCAGTGCTGCCAGCCAGATCGGCAGGTTCAGTTGTGTGCTCGCTGCGCCGATGCCGGCCGTCAGCGTCATCAGCAGGGCGAGTTGCGTGCGCGCGGACGGTTTCAGCCAGCGCCGCAGGCGTGAGAATGCATCCATGTGCTGCACGTGACCACGGTGCAGGGCGATGTGGCGGCGGTTGTGGCTGGCATCATCCTGCATGCGCAGGTAGAGCGCTTCGGCGGCTGCGACCTGGTCTTGCGTGGGGGTGCTGCGTACCGACAGGTAGCCGATGAGTGCGTCCTGGCTCATCAGTGGTGTGACAAAGGCCTCCACCCAGTAATGGTCGCCATTCTTGCGCCGGTTTTTGACCAGGCCGCGCCAGGTATGCCCCGCGCGAACACTGTCCCACAGATCGCGGAAGGCTTCTTCCGGCATGTCAGGGTGGCGTACCAGATTGTGTGGCTGGCCGAGCAGTTCTTCGCGGTTAAAGCCGCTGGCAGTGATGAAGTCGTCGTTACAGTAGGTGATGCGGCCTTTGAGATCGGTTACCGAGACCAGTGCGGCATCGGCGGGTAGCGGGTGTTCGCGCTGCGTAACAGGCAGGTTGGTGCGCATGTTGCTCCTTCGTTGTCGTTGGATAAGTCCAATTTATTATTCTCTTGCGGATGGGTGATCCGAGAATGTTCTGATAAGAACATTTGTGAGTTTATGTATTAAGCCAAAGGGCATCAACGCAATTTTCTATTTACAAAAAGCTGACAATACCGGGTTTGCTGGTATTTTTGTAAGCATTCAACCTATGTTGGCAGAAGGTGATTGCCCTGGAATGGAAGCAAGAGTCATGCGAGGTGCGCACCCGGGCAGACGGAATGGTTCCGTCGTCCGGAAGGCGGTATGGTCTGGAGCGGTTGCGGTAGTCGTGGTCAGTCAGGCCGCAGATCGCGAAGCTGTCGTTGCTGAGCGGCTTCGCGCAGCTGGCGTGCATTGATCGAGGCTACGGTGGCTTCGGTGTGGCTCAGCTGGAAAACGCGGGTCGAATTGCGTACTTCGGTGCTGTGCAGGGCGAGCGAGTGCGCTGATGCCGCCAGCTGTTCCACCATGGCGGCGTTCTGGCGGGTGATGTCGTCAAGCTGGGCGATGGCCGCAGTGACCCGTTCGACGCCGAGTCGCTGCTCGTTGCTGGCATTGTTGATATCGTTGAGCAGCGCACTGACATTGTCGACCGCCGTCTGGACATCGCGCATGCGCGAGCGGGCTTCCTCGCTGCGCTGGTTGCCGACATCCACCCGCTGACAGGATTCGGTGATCAGGCCGCGGATTTCGCGTGCGGCGTTGCCGGTACGTTGGGCAAGGGAGCGCACTTCTGCGGCGACCACGGCAAAACCGCGTCCGGCTTCGCCCGCCCGCGCGGCTTCAACCGCGGCGTTGAGCGCCAGAATGTTGGTCTGGAATGCCACGCCTTCGATGACCTGGATGATCTCGCTGATCCGGCGCGAGGAATCGGTGATGCCCTGCATGGTCTCGACCACGGCGCGCACAGCGGCATCGCTTTGCCGGGTAATGTCCTGCATGTGCTGCGCCAGCTCAGCGCTGTGTAGCGTGGATTTGGCGTTCTCACTCATCGTGTGGTTGATCTGTTCCATCGATGTGGCGGTCTGCTGCAGGTTTTTTGCCTGCGATTCGGTGCGTTCGGACAGTTCGATGTTGCCGTTGGCAATTTCGTCCACCGCCGTGTGCAGCATATGGGTTCCGGTACGGATGTCGTTGATGACGCTGCGCAGATTAAAGGCGATCTGCGCTATGGCGGTGCGCAGGTCGGTGATCGGCCCAGGGCGACCCGAGACGGCGATGGGGGAGAGGTTGCCACTGGCGATCTGGTAGGCATCGTCCACCAGTTCGTGCAGCGGGCTGACGGTCATGGCGCCGATCAGCCGGGTTGCCAGCAGGCTGGCAACCAGCCCGGCCGGCAGGCTGGCGGCGAGAGCCAGTGCGCTGTGTCCGAGCAGTACGCTGATTCCGGCCAGGACAAGCAGTGTCATGCCGATCTGGCTGCGCGTTCCGGGACGGATGCGCTCGAACCAGGCGGGCAGGGGGCCGGAGCGTACCACTTTGCCGTGGTGCAGGCGGATGGAGGGTCGCTCCAGCTGTGCCTCCTGGTTGAGCCGTGCGTACAACCCTTCGGCAAGCTGGATGGATTCGCGGTTGGCGGGAATGCGCACCGACAGGTAGCCGTTGATCTGCTCCTTGTCGCGCATTGGAATGATGTGCGAATGAACCCAGTAATGATCGCCATTCTTGCGGCGGTTCTTGACGATACCACCCCATGGCCGGCCGGCCTTGACGGTGTGCCACAGGTCGCGAAAGGCTTCCTGCGGCACGTCGGGGTGGCGGATGATGTTGTGCGGTTTGCCCAGCAGTTCGTCGCGTTCGAAGCCGCTGGCATCGAGAAAATCCTGGTTGCAGTAAGTGATATGACCTGTAAGGTCGGTGACCGATACCAATTGTGCATCTTTGGGAAGAACGTGTTCGCGTTCGGTCACGGGCAGGTTCTTGCGCATAATTATTACCCCATCTGCATGATATTACAGGATTTAATAGCCATGTGTGCGTTTTGGCACCATTGCTTTGTAATGGGGTTATACGCTTGAATGCCTGTTTAGGCAATTCCCTGATTGATGTAGGGGTACCAAGGAATCATGCGGCAGGTGGGGGGGGCTGGTGAGGTGCGCCGATCGGGTGAATGTCAGCTGGAACTGAAGCAGTGGCAGGCGATTGTCCATGAGGTGCTGCAGCCAGTTGCATCCAGTGGTCATGGCGGTCAGCGGAACCCTGGGCCAGTGCGGCACGTGCCGCCAGCCGTGCGGCCAGAGCCGGTTGGTATTCCAGTTCAAAGGCCTGGCGTGCCTGGGTTTCAGCCTCGGCTGGATGCTGGTCAAGGTCGGCCAGCATGGCGGCATGCAGGGCGCGCTCTCCGGCCTGTTCGCGGCGACGCTGGCGAAAACGCCGCGCCTGGGCCGGCAGGCCGAACGTGGCTACAGCGATGCGCAGAAACCATTGCAGCACGAACAGTGCGCCAAACAGCAGGATGACAAACAGTGTCAGTGACAATTCCATGCGGTAAGGCGGGTAGACAAAGATGGCATAGCCCGGATCGAACTTGCCGGCCAGCGTGAAACCGGTGGCAAGCGCAAAGATCAGCAGCAGCCAGATCAGTATGCGCATGGTCAGCGCTCTCGATCGGTGCGGATGTCGTGCAGGGCATCCAGGCTGGCTTGCAGGTTGGGCATGGGCGGATTGATCGGGGTGCGCAGCAACTGCTCGAGTTGCGACAGTGTCTGTTGCGTGCGGTCGTCGCGGGTGTCGAAATAGCGTCGCAGCCAGGTCTGAGCCGCACGCAGGTCGGTCTGGTAGCTGGTTTCGTCATGGGCGAACAGGGCGATGCGTGCGGCCAGCAGCCGCAGCTTGAGGTTTTGGCGCAGGAAATAACTCTGTTCCGGCAGCAGCAGTGCGGTGTCGGGTGTGTCAAGCCGGCGCACCTGTACCAGCCCCTTGATCTGTTGCCACAGCTCAAGCATGAAGCGTTGTGCCATGCCGCCCGGTCGTGGTGCGGCTGGATGGGCCAGCGTGGCAACGGGGATTTCATGCTCGCCGGCAAGTGGCAGCGCATCGACTGATGCGATGAGTTGATCCAGATGTGCTGTCAGTGCCATCACATCGATCTGTGGCACGGTCTGCAACCGCTGCACGTCGTGTTCGATGGCGGCCTGCAATGCGGCGAATTGCGGGCGATTCAGCTGCCTGAGCCGGGCCAGGGCATCCTGCAGGGCAATGATCGCGGCCTTGACGTTGTTGTTGATCTGCAGTTGCTGATTGGCGCTGAGGATCACCTGTTCGATGTCGGCCAGTGTCCAGTCGTCACGGCTCTCCGCCAGATTGTGGTACAGCGCCTGCAATGCCTGTTGCTGGCTTTGCGATGCGGCCATGCGCGCTTCGAGATCGGCAAGGCGACGGCCGAGCTCGCGCGTATTGTCATCGGATTGCTGGCTGAGCACACGCGCCTGCAACGCCACGGCATTCGACTCGGCCAGTTTTTGCGCTGCGGCGTGCCGCAGTTCGGTCAGTTCGGCATGTGTCTGCCACCATTGCCACAGGCTGAAACCGCAGGCCAGCAGGGCCACGATCAGCGCGGGCTGTAGTCGTGACATCCAGCGGTCGATGCGGTCGGGTTCAGCCATGGTGTGCGGCAAACCAGTCGGACATGGCATCGATCATGGCATCGTCTCCCGATCCGGTCAGGACGCCCTGCTTCACGCCCAGTTCGCTGGCTGCCGACAGGATGCGCTCGTGCTGGGCAAACAGCGGAGTGGTGCGCAACCATTGCCGCCCCAGTTTGCCGAGCATGTCATACAGGTTGCGCAGACCTTCCGAGCTGGTAATGGTCACGGCGTGAATCTCGCCGCGCGACCACATGCGCAGCAGTTGGCCGGCGTTGCTGTCTGGACGGCCACGCCGGTAGCATTCTGCGTAGGTGATGTGCGCACCGCGGTGCTCCAGTTCGTCGCCGAGCAGTTCGCGGCCGCCGTCGCCGCGGAAAATGACGATGCGCTGGTTTTTGACCTGTTGCAGTTCTTCCATTGCCAGCAGGTTTTCGCTGTCAAAGCGCAGTGTCGGGGCAATGATCTCGGTGAGCCCGTAGTGCGCAAGCTCGCGCCGGCTGCCCTGACCGATGGCGGCGATACGCAGTCCCGCTGGCAGTTCGCGACGCGAGCGGATCAGATTCATCGCCTTGTTCACCGCGGTCGGGCTGATGAAGATGGCGAGGTCGAATGTGTCGAGTTGGTCGATCAGCGCATGTAATGGCGACAGGTCGTCGGTGTCGAGGATTTCGAGCACCGGAAAGGGGACGGGCCGTCCATTGGCGGCAAGGATGCGCGCGCTGAACGCTTCCGCCTGTTGCTGCGGACGGGTAACGAGGATGCCTTTGCCGTACAGGCTGCTGCTCATGAGCCGATAGCGGCCAGGATGGCGTCGGCTCCCTGGGCAAGCAGCCGTTCGCCAAGTTCCCGTCCGAGGCGTACGGCCTCGGAGCGTGGGCCGGAGATGCGATCCAGGACCACCTTGCGGCCATCCGGACTGGCCACGAGGCCGCGCAGCACCAGTTGATTGTCCTCGATTTCGGCGAAGCCACCCAGCGGTACCTGGCAGCTGCCACCGAGGCAGGCACTCATGCTGCGTTCGGCGGTGACGCATTCGGCGCTGGCCGTATGGTTGAGCGCCGACAGCAGCTCGATCAGATCGCTGCGCTGCGCCAGGCATTCCAGCCCCAGTGCGCCTTGTCCCACGGCAGGCAGGCAGGTAGTGGCCGGCAATTGCTGGCGGATGCGCTCGCCCAGTCCCAGGCGTTTGAGACCGGCGGTGGCGAGAATGATGGCGTCGTACTGGCCTTCATCGAGCTTGCGCAGCCGGGTCTGCACGTTTCCGCGCAATGCATCGATGACCAGATGCGGATAGCGGGCGCGCAACTGGCTTTCGCGGCGCAGGCTGGATGTGCCGACGCGCGCGCCGTGAGGGAGTTCGTCAAGCGTGGCATAACGGTTGGACACCAGCGCATCGAACGGGTCTTCACGTTCACCGATGGCGGCGAGGGCAAACGGTTCGGCAAGCTGGATGGGCACGTCTTTCATCGAGTGGACGGCGAGGTCGGCACGGCCTTCGAGTAACGCGGTTTCAAGTTCCTTGACGAACAGCCCTTTGCCGCCGATAAGCGATAGCGAGGTGTCGAGGATCTGGTCACCCCGGGTGGTCATGCCGAGAATTTCGACGTCCATCAGAGGGTGCAAGGCAGTCAGGCGCTGGGCGATGTAGCGCGATTGCCACATGGCAAGCGGACTCTCGCGCGAGGCGATGACCAGGCGGGAAAAACGGGGGCTAGTCAAGATATGCGAACCGGAAAACACACAATGGCGTTCATTCTACCGCATTTCCGTCTGCAATTCGCCAGCTGACGGTTTCTCCGGCGCGCAACGGCACGGGCAGCCGTTCGTCGGCCGGGTCGGTTTCCGGTACGCGCATGGCGACGCGTTCCAGTGTCAGCGTGTCGCGGTTGTGCGGCAGCCGGTAGAAATCGGCGCCGAAACGGCTGGCGAAGCCCTCCAGTCGGTGCAGCGCGTTGGCTGTGTCGAATGCTTCGGCATAGAGTTCGATGGCGGCTGGAGCGCTGTAGATACCGGCACAGCCGCAGGCCGACTGCTTGTCCTGGCGTGGATGCGGCGCGCTGTCGGTTCCGAGAAAAAACTTGGGGCTGCCGCTGGTCGCCGCTTCGATGAGTGCGCTACGATGGGCTTCGCGCTTGAGTACCGGCAGGCAGTAGAAATGGGGGCGCAGGCCGCCGCGGAACATGGCATTGCGGTTGTACAGCAAATGATGCGCGGTGATGGTGGCTGCCAGTGTGTCGGGGGACTCGCGCACGAACTGGACGGCATCGCGGGTGGTGATGTGTTCGAGCACGATTCTCAACGAAGGAAAGTCGTGCATGAGCGGGATCAGGTGCCGCTCGATAAATACGGCCTCGCGGTCGAAGATGTCGACGGCAGGGTCGGTGACCTCGCCGTGTATCAGCAGCGGCATGCCGAGTCGCTGCATGGCTTCGAACACCGGTGCGGCACGGGCGGGATCGGTCAATCCGGCATCGGAGTGGGTGGTGGCGCCGGCAGGATAATATTTGACGGCATGCACCTGCCCGCTGTCATGGGCGCGCCGGATCTCGTCCGGCTGGGTCTGGTCGGTGAGGTAGAGCGTCATGAGCGGTTCGAATGACATGCCGGCCGGCAGTGCTGCCAGGATGCGTTCGCGGTAGGCCAGTGCTTCGGCCGTGGTGCGAACGGGCGGCTTGAGGTTGGGCATGACAATGGCGCGGGCAAAGCGTCGCGCGGTGGCCGGCAGTACGGTGGCAAGCAGTTCGCCATCGCGCAGGTGCAGATGCCAGTCGTCCGGCCGGATCAGGGTCAGGGTATTCATGAAGGGCTCCCGCGCAGTTGCAGCGCACGTTGGTAACACAGGTTTTTCTTGGCGCCGGTGAGCCGTGCGGCCGCCTGGGCTGCCTGGCTTACCGGCAGATAATCGAGCAGTACGCTGAGCGTCTGTTCCAGCTGTTCGGCCATCCTGACCGTGTCATCGCGTGGCGGCGTGCCTTCCACCACCAGCGCAAATTCGCCCATGCGACGGTGTTCGTCCGCAGCCAGCCAGTCGGTGGCCTGTGACAATGGCAAACGATGCACCGATTCGTGCAGCTTGGTCAACTCGCGCGCCAGCAGTAGCTGGCGCTCACCGAAGGCCGCATGCAGGTCGGCGACGCATTCTGCGATACGGTGCGGCGCTTCGTAGAACACCAGCGTCCACGGTGTTTCGGCCAGCGCCGCCAACGCGCTGCGTCGTGCTGCCGGACGCGCGGGCAGAAAACCGTAGAACAGCCAGCCGGGGTGAAGCAGGCCGCTGGCCGAAACGGCGGCGAGGGCAGCCGACGGGCCGGGAATCGGGGAGACGGTGATGCCGCTGGCATGGGCGAGACCGACCAGTACGGCCCCGGGGTCGCTGATCGCCGGGGTGCCGGCATCGCTGATGAGGGCAATGTGATGTCCGGCACGCAGTTGCTCGATCAGCCGCGGAGCAGCTTCCGTTTCGTTGTGCAGATGCAGCGCAGTCAGGCGGGTGGAAATACCCAGCCGGGCGAGCATCTGGCTGCTGTGGCGTGTGTCCTCGGCGGCGATCAGATCGACGCGGCGCAGCGTGTCGAGTGCGCGTGGACTGATGTCGCCCAGGTTCCCGATGGGGGTGGCGACGACGTAAAGTGTTCCTGCATCTGGCATGCGGTTATAGTATCAGGCTGCGATCATTTGAGACAGGCGGTCGGCATGGCAGATGGCACGGAAGCTGAAGCGCGTGCTGCGGAATACCTGGTTCGCCAGGGGCTGAAGGTGATCGGGCGCAATTTTCGTTGCCGTCTGGGCGAGATCGACCTGATTGCGCGCGACGGCGAGACACTGGTGTTTGTCGAGGTGCGCAGTCGTCGCAATGCCGGTTACGGCGGGGCGTTGGCCAGCGTCGATGGCCGCAAGCAGCAGCGCTTGATCGCAGCTGCGCAGTATTATCTTGCGCGCCAGCCCCACTTGCCGCCCTGCCGTTTCGATGTCGTTGCACTGGAAGGTGCGGCGCAAGTCGTGCACTGGGTGCGCAATGCGTTCGACGCCGGCTGAAGCGCGGTTTTGACCGGGTGCCGTGCTGTGGCATAATCTTCGCTCTGGCAATGCAGTTGTGGAAACGAAAATGGATCTGATCGCGCATGTAGTGGAGACGTTCAATGCCAGCGCGCGACTCAAGACGGCGGTGGCGCCCGAGCTGGCCCCGCATGTCGTACGGGCGGTGGAACGCATGAGCCAGTGTCTGCTCGGTGGTGGCAAGCTGCTGATTTGCGGTAACGGCGGCTCTGCTGCCGATGCACAGCACATGGCCGCCGAATTCGTCAATCGCTTCGAGATGGAGCGACCCGGGCTGGCGGCAATTGCGCTGACGACCGATGGTTCGGCGCTGACCTCGATCGCCAACGACTACGATTTCAGCATGGTGTTCTCCAAGCAGGTGTCCGCACTGGGGCAGCCCGGGGATGTGCTGGTGGCCATCTCGACCAGCGGCAATTCGCGTAATGTGGTCGAAGCGGTGCTGGCGGCACATGCGCGCGAAATGGTCGTGGTGGCATTGATAGGCCATGACGGCGGGCTGGTGGGTGATGTGCTCGACGAAGCTGATGTGCGTATCTGCGTGCTCTCGGAGCACACGGCGCGTATCCAGGAAGTACACGGGCTGGTGGTGCACTGCCTGTGTGATGGCGTGGACAGGACGATACTGGGGGTGGAATGAAACAGTCATGGATCTGGCGCGTGGCACTGCTGGCGGCGGCGCTGCAACTGGCCGGTTGCGTTCCTGTGGCCGCAGTGGGCGTGGGTACCGGCGTGGCCGTGGCGACCGATCGCCGCACATCGGCGACCTATCTGAGCGACAGCGAGATCGAGTTGCGTGCATCAGGGCGTATCAATGCCAATTTCTCGTCCGACAAGGTGCATGTCAATGCCAGCAGTTTCAACCGCACCGTGCTGCTGACCGGACAGGCGCCTGACGATGCGACACGGCAACAGATCGCCGACCTGGTGGACAAGGTGCCCGACGTGAACAAGGTGATCGACCAGATCGCTATCGGGGCGCCTACGGATTTTTCCACGCGCAGCAACGATGTCTACCTGAGCGCGCGTGTCAATGCCCGTCTGATGGACGATGGCAGGGTGCCGCTCGGGGCGATCAAGATCGAGACCGAGAACGGCGTGGTGTATCTGATGGGCTTCGTCAGCCAGCAGGAGGGCGACATCGTCGCCAATATTGCCAGCGGCACGCCAGGTGTGCACAGCGTCGTCAAGCTGTTCGAATACCATTGAACACCCACGCAGCCCCGGCCTTTGCTGCGCCTGATTTCATGCGCAAGCTGTGTTCGCTCGCCGATGGCGGCTGGCGCAGCCTGCCGCGACCGCTGGTGCTGACCAACGGCTGTTTCGACGTGCTGCACCGTGGTCACGTGACCTATCTGGCGCAGGCACGGGCATTGGGCGCCTCATTGCTGGTGGCGGTCAACAGCGATGCGTCAGTGCGCCGACTCGGCAAAGGCGCGGATCGGCCGGTGAACCCGCTGGACGACCGTATGGCGGTACTGGCGGCACTGGGTGCGGTGGATGCGGTGCTGGCGTTCGAAGAGGATACCCCGTTACAGGTGATCCGGCAGGTGCATCCGGATATCCTGGTCAAAGGGGGTGACTGGCCGGTGGATGCGATTGTCGGTGCACGCGAGGTGCTCGGCTGGGGTGGGTCGGTGCACTCCATTCCGTTTGTGTATGAACGTTCCACCACCGCCTTGCTGGGCAAGATTCGGGGGCTGCTGTGAAATTCCGGGATTTGCGAGAATTTGTTGCCGAGCTGGAGCGGCGCGGCGAGCTCCGGCGCATCGCCGTTCCGGTGAGCCCGGTGCTGGAGATGACGGAGATCTGCGACCGGGTGTTGCAGTCGGGCGGGCCGGCGTTGCTGTTCGAGCGGCCGAGCGGATTCGACATGCCGGTGCTGGCCAACCTGTTCGGCACGCCGCAGCGCGTGGCGCTCGGCATGGGTGAGGACAGCGTCGAAGCGTTGCGCGAGGTCGGCCAGCTGCTGGCCTTTCTGCGTGCGCCGGAACCGCCACGCGGGCTGCGCGAATTGTGGGAAAAGTGGCCGGCGTTCAAGCAGGTGCTGCACATGCCGGCCAAGGAACTGTCGCGCGCCCCTTGCCAGGAAGTGGTGTGGGAGGGCAGTGCGGTCGATCTGACCCGCCTGCCGATCCAGACCTGCTGGCCGGGAGATGCGGCACCGCTGCTGACATGGGGGCTGGTCATCACGCGCGGGCCTAACCAGTCACGGCAGAACATCGGTATTTATCGTCAGCAGCTGCTTGGCCCCAACAAGCTGATCATGCGCTGGCTGGCGCACCGTGGCGGCGCGCTCGATCTGCGCGAATTCTGGCAACGCCATCCCGGGCAGCCGTTTCCGCTGGCCGTGGCGGTTGGCGCCGATCCGGCGACCATTCTCGCGGCGGTGACACCTGTGCCGGATGCGCTGTCCGAATTCCAGTTTGCCGGCCTGCTGCGCGGCGCACGTACCGAGGTGGTGCGCTGTCTGGGTAACGACCTGCAGGTGCCGGCCAGCGCCGAGATCGTGCTGGAGGGAGTGATTCATCCGGAGGAAACGGCGCTGGAAGGCCCGTTTGGCGACCATACCGGCTATTACAACGAGGTCGAGCGCTTTCCGGTGTTCACGGTCGAGCGCATCACCATGCGACGTGATGCGATCTACCACAGCACCTATACCGGCAAGCCGCCTGACGAACCGGCGGTGCTGGGCGTTGCGCTCAATGAGGTATTCGTGCCGCTGCTGCAGAAGCAGTTCCCCGAAATCGTCGATTTCTATCTGCCGCCCGAAGGTTGTTCCTACCGCCTGGCGGTGGTGTCCATCCGCAAGGCCTATCCTGGGCACGCCAAGCGTATCCAGTTCGGTATCTGGAGTTTCCTGCGCCAGTTCATGTACACCAAATTCATCCTGGTGGTCGACGAAGACATCGATATCCGCAACTGGAAAGACGTGATCTGGGCAATGACCACACGCATGGATCCGGTGCGCGACACGCTGCTGGTGGAAAATACGCCGATTGACTATCTTGACTTTGCCAGCCCGGTGTCCGGCCTGGGCGGAAAGATGGGGCTCGATGCCACCAACAAATGGCCCGGTGAAACAACGCGTGAATGGGGTACGCCCATTGCGATGAGCGATGCGGTGCGCGAGCGGGTGGATGCGCTGTGGGACCAGCTCGGCCTGTAGTTCCCGGTCAGGTTGCCAGCCGGCATCAGCGCGTGGCGCGAACAGGTTGCGTCTGGGGCAACGCAGTTTCCGCGATCAACTCGTGCGTCCGGGCTGCGCGTGCATCAATGAACCGTGCCCTGCCATTTTCCACCGCCATGGCGATGCCACATGGGTCATGCGGGCCAGGATACCGAGGCCGTGGCACATGATGCACGCCATGCAGATTGAAATGCAGAATCAGTCATGATCCCCACAGCGGCAGATGCAGATTGCGCGCGTAGCGCGTGTCGTCGGGCGGCATGCCGCAATGTGGGTTGCATGATGCATCAGTGAAATCGGCAGGCCAAGTCTCCGCATCGCCAGCAGCGTTCAACCGGAACGTCTCCGGGCAGAAATCACTCCCCGATACACCGCCAGCACAGCGGCGGCATCTGTGCGCATGTCTGACTGCGATGCTGGTTCGGGCAGTGGTGTATCAGCCACCCATCCGGTGCTGTTGATCGGATCGGAGCCGGGCGCTGCGGCGTGCGGCAGGTCATTCGATGGCTGCGACGAGGCATGAGGGAACGATTGCGCGACCATGATATCGAATGGCTGCAATAA
>JAJXUP010000198.1 GCA_021782795.1 Pseudomonadota bacterium
CTGTGGTGGCCGATTCTGTACGGCATCATCCTGCCGTTACGCGCCCCGCAATCGGCACGCAAATACGCCGCCATCTGGGATGCACAGGACGGCTCGCCACTGCGCTTTCACACCGAACGTCAGGCCAGGCTGCTGGAAGGCTGGCTTGGCCTGCATACCCAGGCGGCATTTTCTGTCGAACATGCCATGCGCTACGGACAGCCCGACATCGCCGGTGCCATCGACCGTCTGCTGGCTGCCGGTTGCACCCAACTGTTCTGCCTGCCACTTTATCCGCAATATGCGGCCTCCAGCTCGGCGTCAGCCATCGACGGCGTACTGACACACCTGCTGCGCCTGCGCCGCCAGCCCACCCTGCGCACGCTCAGCAATTTTCACGACCATCCCGGTTACATTGCAGCACTGGCAGCACAGATCGGCGAATACTGGCGCGCACATGGCCGGCCGGACGTGCTGGTGATGAGTTTTCACGGCATTCCGCTGCGCTCGGTGACCCAGGGCGACCCGTACCACGAACATTGCCTGACCAGTGCCCGACTGCTGGCCGAGGCACTGCAATTGCCTGAAAGTGGATACCGCATCGCCTTTCAGTCGCGCTTTGGCCGCGCCAGATGGATCGAACCGTCAACTGCCGCCACCCTGGCGGAACTCGGGCAGGCGCGCACGTCCAGAGTGGATGTCATCTGTCCCGGCTTCGTGTCCGACTGTCTCGAAACGCTGGAAGAAATCGCCATGGAAGGCCGGCAGACCTTCGTGTCAGCGGGCGGCGGTGACTTCCGCTACATCCCCGCCCTGAACGAGCACAACGCATGGATCGAGACGCTGGGCAGAATCACGCTCGAACACTGCACGCCCTGGCTATGATCTTCGCAGCGTGACTCAGTCGGCCACGGCCGGGGTCAAACCATCGCCTGCAGGAAAAAACCGCCTGGCCAGATCGTCGGGCGGAACCGGCTGGCTGAACAGGTAGCCCTGCAGGTAATCGCAACCCATGTCGCGCAGCAATCCGGCCTGCTCGTCTGTTTCCACGCCTTCGGCCACCACCCGCAGACGCAGGCTGTGCGCCAGCTGGATGGTGGCATGAATGATGGCCTGCGCATCCTCGCTGGTCGCAAGATCGCGCACGAAACTCTGGTCGATCTTGAGGTGGTCGAGCGGAAAACGTCGCAGATAGGCCAGTGACGAATAACCGGTGCCGAAATCATCGATCGACAGGTTGATGCCGGCCTCGCGCAACGCCTGCATCTTCTCGACATGCGCCGCGACATCGGTCATCAGCATCGACTCCGTGATTTCCAGGGTAATCCTGTTGCCGGAGACTGCCAACTGATCCAGCACACCGGTAATGTGCGCCACCAGCTGATGATCGGAAAACTGCCGTGCCGACAGGTTGACCGACACGGACATCCGGCCCTGCCAGCAGGCGATCTGCCGCGCCACCTGTTCGAAGATCTGGCGCCCCAATGGCACGATCAATCCGGTTTCTTCGGCAAGCGCAATGAATTCTGCCGGTGGCACCAGGCCCAGCTCGGGATGGTTCCAGCGTGCCAGCGCCTCGGCCGCAATGATGTCTCCACTTCCGGCGCAGGCAATCGGCTGGTAATGCACATGAATCTGTTGCTGATCCACCGCCTGGCGCAACGCCTTTTCCATTTTCAGACGGCGCACCGAGGCTTCGTTCATGCTGTGCTTGAACAGCCGGAAGGTATTGCGGCCACGTTCCTTGGCACGGTACATGGCGATGTCCGCATGCTTGATCAGCGTATCGCGGTTGCTGCCGTCTTCCGGATAGATGGCGATGCCGATACTGCAGGTGGTAACGAAAGCATCCTGTCCGGGCAGCTGGAACGGCTGCGACATGTGCTCCAGGACACGCTGGGCGATCTGCACCGTATCACTGGCATCCACGATTTGCGAGATCAGCATGAGAAACTCGTCGCCGCCAGTACGCGCAACCGAATCGTCTTCGCGCAGACTGGCCTTGAGCCGCTCGGCCACCTCTTCGAGCAGCCGGTCGCCGATATTGTGGCCCAGCGTGTCGTTGATGTACTTGAAGCGATCGAGATCGACGAACATCACCGCCAGCTTGTCCTGATTGCGGTGTGCGTGCGCCAGGGCCATGTCGAGACGATCGTAGAACAGGCGCCGGTTGGGCAGGTTGGTCAGCGGATCGTAATAAGCCAGATGCTGGATACGCTGTTCGCTGGCCTTGATCTCGGAAATATCGGAAAACAGCGCCGCATAGTGAATGATCTCGCCCGCGTCATCGGTGATCGCGGTAATCGTCATCAGTTCCGGATAAACTTCACCATTCTTGCGCCGGTTCCAGATCTCGCCACGCCAGTAACCCCGTTCGCGCAGCTCGTGCCACATGGTGGCATAAAACTCCGGCGAATGGCGCCCGGAGCGCAACAACGATGGTTTGCGGCCGATCACTTCCGCGGCAGTAAACCCCGTCAGCCGGGTGAAGGCCGGATTCACCTGACGGATATATCCATCGACGTCGGTGATGATCACCCCTTCGAGCGACGTTTCGATGATCTTTTCTGCCAGCTGCAGGTTTCTGCGCGACAGATCGAGTGCCTGATCGCGTTCCTGCAACGCACTGCGCAATTCATCGACATAGGCCAGCTCGATACCGGACAGCAGGTCGGAAAAGCTGACCAGTCCAAGCACCTCGCCCTCACGCGTCACGCCGACGTGGCGGATATGGTGCCTGGCCATGATTTCGCGCAACCGGTACAGGCTGACACTCACATCGACGGTGTAAAGATGCTGCGTGGCCACTGTACCAACACTGACGTCACCAGTCTGTTCGGCCACCAGACGGATCAGGTCGCGTTCG
>JAJXUP010000054.1 GCA_021782795.1 Pseudomonadota bacterium
CCTATCGGCAAGGGATTTTCCCCTGGTTCAATCCAGGGCAGCCGGTGCTGTGGTGGTCGCCCGATCCGCGCATGGTGCTGCTGCCGGAGCAGTTCCACCTGCCGCATTCGCTCGAACGGACACTGCGCAAACGTCCTTTTGAAATTCGCAGCGACAGTGCGTTTGAAGCGGTGATGCGCGGTTGTGCACAACCACGGGATGGGCAGGTGGGCACCTGGATCGATGAAACGATGATTGCTGCTTACCGCGGCCTGCATGCGATGGGGCTGGCCCACAGCATCGAGGCCTGGGCGGACGGCGAACTGGTGGGTGGCCTGTATGGCGTGGCGCTCGGCAGGGCGTTTTTTGGCGAATCGATGTTTGCGCGGCGCAGCGACGCCTCGAAGATCGCGTTGACGTACCTCGTGCGGCGCATGCAGCAGACAGGTTTTGAACTGCTTGACTGCCAGATGTACACTTCTCATTTGGCCCGTTTCGGGGCGCAGGAAATTCCGCGTGCCGAATTCGGTGAACGCCTGGCGCGAGCGGTTGCTGCTGCGGCGCCGGCTTGGCAGACAGGGGTGATGCATGACGGATATGCATGATGACGCATTGGTCCGGCTGCAGTTTTATCTGACGGGCGAACATGTGTGCAGCTATCTTCCGGGGCAGCAGGCGCGATCCCAGGTGGCGACCCCCGCGCACAAGGTGAATGCTGCAGTGTACGGCGAGTTATTACGGCATGGTTTTCGCCGCAGCGGGTTGCATACGTATCGCCCCCACTGCGACAACTGCTCGGCGTGCGTTCCGGTACGCGTGCGCGTGGCTGATTTCAGGCCCAATCGTACCCAACGGCGGGTGCAGCAGCGCAATGCCGATTTGCGTGCAAGTCTGGTGCCACCGGTGTTTGACGAACAGCATTTTGCCTTGTATCAGCGTTACCAGAACGCGCGTCATGCCGGAGGCGGCATGGACCACGACGACCGTGAGCAGTACGCCGAGTTTCTGATCGCCAGCCATGTCGACAGTTGGCTGCTGCTGTTTCACGAAGGTGACGCCCTGCGCATGGTCAGCGTGATCGACAGCGTCGTCGACGGGCTGTCGGCGGTGTACACCTTTTATGACCCGGATTTTCCGCAGCGCAGTCTCGGGGTGTACAACGTTCTGTGGCAGATAGCCCTGACACACAGTCTCAACCTGCCTTACCTGTATCTGGGTTACTGGATCGAAGGCAGCCGTAAAATGGCCTACAAGAGCCGTTACCAGCCGCTGGAAGGGCGTCTCGACGGCGAATGGCGCGACTTGGGGCAGACCGGCAACATGACAAAAACAGGATGACGTGCCGCAACGGCACGGGAATTCATTACCAGGGAACCAGACTACCATGCGTCAATATCTCGACCTGATGCGTCATGTGCGTGAGCACGGAACGCAAAAAACCGATCGTACCGGCACCGGAACATTGTCGGTTTTCGGCTATCAGATGCGTTTCGACCTGACTCAGGGTTTCCCGCTGCTGACTACAAAAAAATGTCACATGCGTTCCATCATTCACGAGTTGTTGTGGTTTCTCAAGGGTGACACCAATATTCGCTACCTGCGAGAAAATGGCGTCACCATCTGGGATGAGTGGGCGGATGCGCAAGGAGACCTCGGCCCGGTGTACGGGCGCCAGTGGCGCAGCTGGCCGACTGCGGATGGTCGCCATATCGACCAGATCGCGGGTGTGCTGGAACAGTTGCGTAACCAGCCGGATTCGCGTCGCATGGTGGTATCGGCATGGAATGTGGGCGAGTTGGATCGCATGGCGCTTGCACCCTGTCATGCGCTGTTCCAGTTCTACGTGGCCGACGGCAGACTGAGCTGCCAGCTGTATCAGCGCAGCGCCGATATTTTTCTTGGCGTGCCGTTCAATATTGCCAGTTACGCGCTCCTGACCATGATGATTGCGCAAGTGTGCGGATTGCAGCCGGGTGATTTCGTGCACACGCTGGGGGATGCCCATGTGTATCTGAATCATTTGCAACAGGCCGATGAGCAGCTGGCACGTACGCCCCGTGCGCTGCCGACAATGATATTGAATCCGGACGTTTCGGATTTGTTTAGTTTTCATTACAATGACTTTACATTGCAGGGGTACGACCCGTGGCCGCCGATCAAGGCTCCGGTCGCAGTCTAGAACGATAACAAGCGGGGATAGATCCGCGCGGAGGCAGGGGTGATCGATTACAGCAAAAGTCGCGTGTTGATTGTCGATGACAGTCAGGCCATGTGCTCGTCCCTGCGCATCACCCTGAGCAATTTTGGCATTACGCGCAGCGAATCATCGAACTCGGCCGGCGAGGCCATCTTTCGCATTCGTCACCGCGAGTTCGACATGATCGTCTGCGATTACAATCTTGGTGATTCGACCGACGGTCAGCAGTTGCTGGAATACGTGCGTCGCGAACACCTGATCCAGCCGTCAGTGGTGTTTCTCATGGTGACCGCAGAGCGCAGCTATGAAAAAGTCGTGTTGTGCGCCGAGATGGCGCCGGACGACTACCTGCTCAAGCCGTTTACTGCCGAAACCATGCGGGTGCGGCTGGAAAAAGTGTTCGACAAGAAAGCCGTGTTTTCCACCATCTACGCGCATCTGGCCGAATCCCGTCTGGCCGAGGCCGTCGAGGAATGCGACCGGCTGTTGCAGGCGCAAAGCCGGTACTCCGTGGATTTGTTTCGCATGAAGGGCGAATTGCTGCTTGACCTGGGGCGGGAGGAAGAAGCCCAGCAGTTATACGAATCCCTGCTGAGCAGTCGGGCAATTCCGTGGGCACGGCTTGGCCTGGCCAAGGCCATGCGCAATTCGGGCAATCTCGACCTTGCGGCAGAACAGCTGCAGGTCGTCATCGAGGAAATGCCGGAATACCTCGCGGCCTACGATGTGCTGGCCAAGGTGCACGAAGAAAACGGGCATCCCGAACTGGCGCAGGAATCGCTGGCCAATGCCCTGCGCATGTCGCCCGGCAACCTGGTGCGGCAGAGCGCACTGGGCCAGGTGGCGTTTCGTAACGGCGATCTCGAAACCGCCACGCGAGCATTTTCGTCGGTGGTGGACAAAGGCAGGTATTCGTTTTCGCGTTCGCACAACGATTTCGTCAATCTGAGCCGGGTGCAGATGGAGAATGGCGAGTTCGCCAAGGCGCTGCAGAGCCTGAATGACGCCAGAAGTGCGTTTGGCACAGCGCCAGTGGTTGAACTGGCCACTTCGACGATGGAAACCCTGATTCACCATGCCGCCAATAATGCTGCCGCATCCACGGCTGCGCTTGACAAGGCAATTGCCGCCAGGGCAGAAGCCGGCATCGACCTGGCCGGACAGACTGCCATTGATCTGGCCAAAGGTTGCTTCGTCAATGGACGTGTGGACGAAGGGCGGCAACTGGTGCGTGACATGGTAAGCAACTATTATGACGACACCATGGTGAAACGATCGGTGCGCCAGATGCTCGATGCCGTTGGGCGTGGCGATGAAAGCAAGGCACTGATCGAAGACAGTGTTGCAGATGTCATCAAGCTCAACAACGATGGGGTGTTGCTTGCGCGTCAGGGCAATCTGGCCGGGGCAATCGATTTGTTGCTTGAGGCCGCGCGCCGGATGCCGCAGAATGTCCAGCTTGGGCTCAACGCAGCCCAGGCATTGATCGTGGAAAGCGATCGTACTGGCTGGAACGAGGAACACATGCGCGAGGCACAACGTCTGCTTGGCAGGCACGCGGCAGCGCATGGCGACTTGCCGAAGTTCAAAAAGATCAAGGGCTACCTGAAAGATGTCGGGTTGAAATTTGGGGTAAAGGTGACATGAATCCAGCACGCGAAAACGAAATCGGCCTCAAGGACGTGCTGGCGGCCAACCTGCACGAAACCAAGAACCTGATGGGGCAGCTCATGCTGCGGCTCGATGCCATGGGCACCTCCGAGCCGCCGGTGCGCGAGGCGCGTTTTCTGTGCCAGCAGATCAGTGACCGCATGGTGCAGATGCTGCTGTTGTTCGAATTGCAGGACGAGCAGCTCAAGTCTCAGCCTGAAGCTCACAATCCGGCTGATTTTTTGCTCGAATTGCGAGAAAATGCACGTGCCTGGGCCGGCGCACAACTGGTGATCGAAAGTCGTGACGAAGGCGCGCCGGACTATTGGTATTTCGACCGTGCATTGACGGAGATGGCTCTGATGAATGCGCTGCACAACGCGTTCCGCCATGCCCGGCAGCGTATCGAACTGGTCACCGGCATGCGCGGCGACTGTCTGTATTTTTCCGTGCGTGACGATGGCGCCGGTTTTCCGGACAGCGTGTTGCATGTTGCCGGTGGACACAGTCTGCCGATATCCCGTGACGGTACCGGTCTCGGGCTGTATTTTGCCCGCATGATCGCAGCCGTGCACACAAATCAGGGGCGCAGCGGCTCGCTTGAGCTGCGCAACAATGAATCCGGGTCGGGTGCGGAATTCACCCTGTTGCTTCCAAAATAAATAAATTCTGACATTGACATTATGTATCTGCACGAATATCAGGCAAAACGCATCCTGCGCGAACACGGAATGAACACGCCGCGTGGGGTGGTGGTGGAAGATGCCGCTCACGCCGAACTTGCAGCCACCGGTTATCTGGGTGGCGAGTCATGGGTGGTCAAGGCACAAATTCATTCCGGAGGGCGGGGCAAGGCTGGCGGTGTGTGCAAGGTCGATTCACTCGACGCGCTGCGCGAAACCGCCGCCGGCATGTTTGGATCGCGACTGGTTACGCTGCAGAATGCGCCGGACGGGCAGCCGGTCGAACGCTTGCTGATCGAGGAAACCCTGGTCATCGAGCGCGAACTGTACCTGAGCCTGCTGCTTGACCGTGAGGCCGAATGCCTGACGCTGGTGGCCTCGGCTGCCGGTGGCATGGACATCGAAGCCATCGGAGCGCAGACGCCGGAACGTATCCTGCGCGAACGCTGCGATCCGGTCATGGGGCTGCAGCCGTTCCAGTGTCGCGCGGTCGCGTTCGGTCTGGAATTGCCAACCGCCCTGCATGCCGATTTTGTTCGCATGCTGCAGGGACTGTACCGCGTCGCGACTGAAATGGACCTGGATTTGCTGGAAATCAATCCGCTGGTGATCACTCGGGACGGCCGGTTGGTCGCACTCGACTGCAAGATGGTGGTCGATGACAATGCCTTGCCGCGCCAGCCCGCACTGGATGAATTGCGTGATGACAACCAACGCGATGCGCGCGAGGTGGAGGCCGTGCATGCCGGGCTCAATTACATCGCGCTGGATGGCGATATCGGCTGTCTGGTCAACGGTGCCGGCCTGGCCATGGCGACCATGGATTTGATCCGCCTGCATGGTGGACGCCCGGCCAATTTTCTCGATGTTGGCGGCGGAGCCACCAGCCAGACCGTGGCGCGAGCGTTTTCCATCTTGCTGGCCGATCCGCGTGTCAAGGCGGTGCTGGTGAATATTTTTGGCGGTATCATGCGCTGCGACATCATCGCAGATGGAATCATTGCCGCGATGCGTGAAATCGGCGTCAAGGTGCCGGTGGTCGTGCGGCTGGAAGGAACCAATGTGGAACTGGGCAGGGAAAAACTTGCGCAAAGTGGGTTGACGGTGCTGGCTGCGCAGGATCTGACCGATGCCGCACAGCGTGCAGTGGCAGCGGCGGAGGCCGCAAAATGAGCATATTGGTACAGGCAGATACCCGCGTGCTCTGTCAGGGCTTTACCGGCAAGCAGGGGACGTTTCATTCGGAACAGGCGCTTGCCTATGGCACGCGCATGGTGGGCGGCGTGACGCCTGGAAAAGGCGGTCAGCAGCACCTTGGCCTGCCGGTGTTCAATACCATGCGCGAAGCCGTGCGCGAAACGGGCGCCACGGCCAGCGTGATCTATGTGCCGGCGGGTTTTGCCGCCGATTCGATCATGGAAGCAGCCGATGCCGGCATCGAGCTGATCGTGTGTATCACCGAGGGGATACCGGTGCGTGACATGGTCAACGTCAAGGCCGCGCTGCGCTCCAGTACCGCCAAATTGATCGGACCCAACTGTCCGGGTGTGATCACTCCGGGCGCATGCAAGATTGGCATCATGCCGGGGTCGATTCATCAGCCGGGCAAGGTTGGCATTGTATCGCGCTCGGGTACGCTGACCTACGAGGCGGTGCATCAGACCACACGCATCGGTCTGGGTCAGAGCACCTGCGTCGGCATCGGCGGCGATCCGGTCAAGGGCATGGATTTCGTCGACTGCCTGCGTCTGTTTGAAGCTGACCCGCAAACCGAGGCCATCATCCTGGTGGGGGAAATCGGCGGCGCGCGTGAAGAAGAAGCTGCTGAATTCATCCGCACTTCGGTCAGCAAGCCGGTGGCCGCCTATATTGCCGGGCAGAGCGCGCCTCCGGGAAAACGCATGGGGCATGCCGGGGCGATCATTGCTTCGGGTGCAGGTACCGCCGAAGCCAAAATGCGCGCGCTGCGCGATGCAGGCGTGGTGGTGGCGCAATCGCCTGCCGACATGGGGCGTGCCGTGATGCAGGCCATGCAGCAATGAAAATCGCCCTGGCGCAGATCAATGCCACTGTCGGTGACATTGCAGGCAACACCGCCCAGGTGATCGATGCTGCCCGTCAGGCACGCGGTCGCGGCGCGAACATCCTGCTGACGCCGGAACTGGTGGTTTCGGGCTATCCGGCCGAAGATTTGTGGTTGCGCGAGGACCTGCACAGGCGTGTGGAACAGGCGCTGGTTGAATTGTGCACACATTCGCATGGCATCACGCTGGTGATTGGCCACCCGCACCGCGTGGGCAAAGAGGTGTTCAATGCTGCGTCCGTGCTGCGCGATGGCGCGGTGCTGGCGACCTATCACAAGTTCAGTCTGCCCAACCACACGGTATTCGATGAGCAGCGCTATTTCGTGGCTGGGGAACGACCGTGCGTATTCGAAGCGGCGGGCATCCGTTTCGGCGTGACCATTTGCGCCGATGTCTGGCATGAACCGGCGGCGCGCAGCGCAGCCGATGCCGGAGCACAGGTGTTGCTGGTGCTCAATGCCTCGCCATACCATTTCGAGAAGCAGGGTGAGCGCTACGACGTCGTGCGCGATCGTATTAAGGAGACCGGCCTGCCAGTGGTGTATTGCAATCTGGTAGGGGGGCAGGACGAACTGGTGTTCGATGGGGCATCGTTCGCCATGAATGCGCAAGGTGAGGTGACCAGCCAGTTCCCGCCATTCGAAACCGGAGTGTATGACGTGGAATTCGACGGCACCCGGCTGCAAGCGGGGCCGGTGGCCGAACCGTTGCCCGCCGAAGCCATGTTGTGGAAGGCGCTTGGACTTGGCCTGCGCGACTACGTGACCAAGAACAGTTTTCCTGGCGTGCTGCTCGGGCTGTCCGGCGGTATCGATTCGGCGCTGGTGCTGGCGCTGGCGGTGGATGTGCTTGGGGCAGGGCATGTGCACGCGGTCATGATGCCATCACCCTATACCGCTGACATCAGCCTGGATGATGCGCGTACAATGGCGAACGGGTTCGGCGTGAAATACACCGAATTGCCGATCGGCGGATTGTTTTCCGCTTTTCTGCATGAGCTGGCACCGGTATTTTCCGGGCTAGAGCCGGATGTCACCGAAGAGAACATCCAGGCGCGCATCCGTGGCACCTTGCTGATGGCCCTGTCCAACAAGTCGGGCGACCTGTTGCTGGCCACGGGAAACAAGTCTGAAATGGCCGTGGGTTATGCTACGCTTTACGGTGATATGGCCGGAGGTTTTGCGCCGTTGCGAGACGTGAGCAAGACCTGGGTCTATCGCCTGAGCCGCTGGCGCAATAGCGTCGCTCCGGCGATTCCTCAGCGCGTCATCGAGCGGCCGCCTTCGGCAGAATTGCGCCCGGGACAGACGGATCAGGATACGCTGCCGGATTATGGCATGCTGGATGCCATCATCGAGCGTTATGTGGAATGGGATCAGAGCGTGGAAGCCATGGTTGCTGCCGGGCTACGCGAGGCGGAGGTGCGCCGTGTGGTGCGCATGATCGACCGCAGTGAATACAAGCGGCGTCAGGCCGCTCCCGGCGTTCGCATCACTGAACGGGCATTCGGCAAAGACCGGCGATACCCGATAACCCAGCGCTTTGTTCCCTGAGGGGAAGTGTGGAGGAAGTGGCATGAAAAAAATTGACGCGATCATCAAGACATTCAAACTGGACGATGTGCGTTCGGCATTGTCGGAAATCGGCATTACCGGCATGACCGTGACCGAGGTCAAAGGGTTCGGTCGGCAGAAAGGTCATACCGAAATGTATCGCGGTGCTGAGTATATGGTGGATTTTCTGCCCAAGCTCAAGATTGAGGTCGTGGTGCCGGACCATCTGCTTGACGATGCGGAAGAAGCGATCATTCGCGCTGCCCGTACCGGCAAGATCGGCGATGGCAAGATCTTTGTCACCAATGTCGAGCAGGTGGTGCGCATCCGCACTGGAGAGCGCGGGGAAACCGCAATCTGAACTTCGATCCCAGGCGCTTCCTGGCCTGATCTTCCTGGCCTGATCTTCCTGGCCCCCGAATGGAGACAGGTTACAGATCGGGGTCCCGCACAGGGAATCCGAGCTCGCGCAGCATGTGCAGCGTCGGGTTCAGGCTCCTGAGGACGAACTGCTTGCGTACCGGATTGCGCCGTGCCATCTCGCGCCACTGCTTGCCCGGCGTCAGCCCGGCCATCTCGTACACATGGCTTGGCGGCAGATAGAACGTCCGCGTGAACTGGGCAATCAGCAGGTTGAGCACCGGTGTGAGCAGAAGGCGCTTGAAACGTGAGGTGTTGCGCAACCCGGCTTCGAGCGCCGCGCGCGCATGCGCGATGTGGCGCGCCTCATCGATGATGTGCAGGGTGCACATCTGGTGGATGACGCCGTCCACTACCTTGCCACCGTAAGTGCGGATATGGCGGTTGAGCCGGTCGGGGATTTCTTCGCCGATGGTTACCGCAAGCCAGAACAGCGAACTGCCCAGCGGCGTGTGGCGACCGAGAAAATCGGTCAGCAACGGACGGTTGCGCCAGGTGCCTGGCAGGTGGATGCCGCTGGTTTCCATCAGCTTCAGGAACATCAGGCTGTGACCGGATTCCTCGCGGATTTCATGCAGATAGTAACCCAGTTCCTGCGCGGACAGCGTATGGCGCAGGTTCCTGGCCAACCGTTCGATGAAAATACCCTCCAGCCAGATGCCGGCATCGACGAAGGCGACGAATTCGAGCTGCGACAACCGGATGCGCGATGCTTCCGGCAGGCTGACGAATTCAGCGAGGCCGGACAGCGAGACAGCATCCTCCGGCAGCCAGGGCCGGTTCATGTCCAGCGCGCTCCAGTCCAGCTTGAGCAGCGGATCGATGTACGGCAGGCTGTTGGTGGAAAGCTGTTCCAGCAGGGAGATTTCTGCGTGCGCCATGGGTTGCGGGTGACAAAATCTGCACAAGCGCCCTATGATACCAAATTTGTCCGTTAATTACAGCAGCCGCGTGCCTTGCCTGGAAACACGTTATCGGGTATGCTAGCGCGCTTTCCTGCTGTTGCCCTGCACGGGGCAGCGCCTGCGGGTCAAAGTCCGGTCACGCCGCGCGATCCGGAGAGATGGATGAGTGGTTTAAGTCGCACGCCTGGAAAGCGTGTTCAGGATAATATCCTGACGGGGGTTCGAATCCCCCTCTCTCCGCCAATAACCTGCTGATTTAATTATATTCTGTTTTGGATTTCTGCCCAAAAACAGGCGCTGATCAACCTGTCTTCGGCAGCTTTTCGTCCGCTTTTTTTCTGAACATTTCTACCGCTTTGCCACCGACCTCTGGTGCCGCATCTGCAATCCAGGCGATCTGGCTGACTATGCACACGGCATGTGCTCGGCTGCCTTTTACAAAAGGCGGAGTAAGTTTGGCGGCATGGATGCTTCTCTGATGCCCCGGCTCAAGGAGCTTGAAGATGAGAACCAACGGCAGCGCAGCGTATTTGCCTGGTGTTGGGCAGCGCGGACTCGGACCCAAACCAGCCAAATTCGCCGACGAACATCCCGTCTTTAAAATCAATCGTCAGCCAGTTTGGCACAAACGCTTCGCTTCTGGCTACGGTAAAGTCCGTTACCGGAGGCGGCCCCATATAGTCCGAGACCAGGCAGTTTTTGGTCATGACAATATTGAATCGCACGTGGATCTTGCCGGTTAAGGGTTGGGCGTCAGCGAGAATTTCCCGGAATGGGTCGGCTTCCAGTCGGTATGTGCCAGGAATGTCGGCAGCGCTATAGTAGGCCAGCCTTTTTCCTATCATGCAGCTAAAGTAGATCTGCATTTCCATGACCACTGGCGCATCGAGCCTGTTTGCCATCTTTTCTGCCTTTTCACTGCATTCGATTTTCAGCGCTTTGCCATGAAATGACAGGTTTCTTGTCATGCTGATCTCCTGATCGCTGTGTGTACACCCGCGTTGTGTTGCGCTGCATGCCTGGTTCGGACACCAGTGCTGCATCAGACAGGCTTGTCGCACCAGTTTACCACCCGGATCGTTCGGTGGGGATGGCGCTATCGTTCGGTCAGAACCGCTCCCGGGCATGTTCGATCCAGTCATGCAGGGTCTGGAGGGCCGGTTGCGCTGGCTGGTCGATTTCGGGCCACTGCCGCAAGGTCTCGCCCAGGATGTTCCGCACCTGCCAGCGTGCTTCGCGTATCAGCAGATTGAGTTCGAGCAGGCAGTCGCGATCGGTTTCGATGTCGTGGGTCATCCGATGCGGGCTGGTGGGATCGAAACCGGCGTCGAACAGGTTCTTTTTCAGGATGTCGAGACGGTCGGCAACGTACCGCATCGGGCGAGGAGCATGCTGCCGCAGATGGGGGCCGACCATTGCGTCCCATGCGGCAAGCAAACCGGCAATGTCGTCCAGGCTGGCGCGCAATGCGTCAAGATCCTTGATGTCCTCAGCGAATTGCTGAGTGGCGTTCGGGGTGCGTGGGGCGAGAAGATACTGTGCAAGATCGTTGCGGAATTGGCCGGGATTGAATTTGAATGCCATGTTCAGCCGTTCGGAACTTTGATCGTGGCTGCCGGTGCACAGGCTGCCTGTCACTTCGGCGACGGCGAGAATCTGTGCCAGCGGATGAATGTCGTGGGCAGTCAGGTGGCGCGGGTAGCCGCTGCCATCCAGCCGTTCGTGGTGATCGAGCACGATTTCGCTGATGTCGGGGTGGTACTCCGGGTATTCGCGCAGCAGCAGATAGGAAATGACCGGGTGGGCATAGAACTGTTTGTCGAGCACTTCGGGGTTGATGTGCATTTCCCCCAGGTCATGAAAAATGGCCGCGCTGGCCAGTTTGTGCTGGTTGTCGGCACTGAGGCGGATCTGGCTGGCAAGGTAGAGACTGGCGGCCGCGACGCGCAGGCTGTGCTGGTAGATCACGGGCCATTTTTCACGGGCGAGCGTCAGTTTGAACGCCAGGGCGGAATTGAGCACGATGCCTGACAGGCGTTGTTGTATGACTGTCAGGTCGCCCAGGCCGCTACGGATGCGTTGCATCAATCTGTCATCACTGTCGAACAGTTGTTCGGTGTCCAGCCAGAGGTCGCGGGCAGTGAGCGCGCCTTCGACGCTGAGGTTTTTGTCGATGGGCGCGGCGGCCAGTTTGTGCCGCATCAGTTTGTCATAGAAATTGCGGTTGATGGGCGTGCCTTGCGCCACCAGTTTGATGCCCGTGCTGGAGTAGATGTCCTCGCTGCAGACGACTTTCCGGACGTCGCTGAATTCAGTGACATTCCTGATGTAATACGGATCAGGATTGGGAAGGTCGTCGTTAACCTGGATCATGGCACCCGGGTGCAGGATGAGTCCCGGTTACGGTACGCCAGACGTGGTGTAGCGTCTCTTGTGCCGGGGAGTTGTTCCGGCTCGCGTACCCGACCCGGGATATGTCAATCAGCCACCAAAGCGGTTTGTGATGACCACCTCGTCGATGGGCAACTGCCCGCCGCGTGGCCAGGCTTCGCGCGTGGCGCGGCCAATGGCAAGCATCATGGCAATGACATGGTCGTCGGGCAGGTTGATCAGCTTGCCTACGGCATCGAAATCGAAACCGTCCATGGGGCATGAGTCGTAACCCATTTCGCGCGCCTGCAGCATGAGCGACATGGCGGCGATGCCGCAGGACCGCATGGCCTCGTCACGCTGGACTTGCTCGCGACCGTCGTAATATTGGTGGATGGCCGGCACCATGAAATCGCTCACGGCCGCGTCGGCATTGCGCCAGTATCGTTCGGGCTGTTTGTTCCATGCCTTGAGGTCGGCACACAGCACGAGCAGCAGCGAAGCGTCGGTGACCTGGGCCTGGTCCCAGGCCACGGCACGGATGGCCTGGCGCAGGGCCGGCTCGCGCACCTGCACGAAGCGCCAGTTCTGGATGTTGAACGCAGTCGGTGACAGCATGGCCTGCGACAGCAGATGGCGGATTTCCGTTTCGCTCATGGCATGCTGCGGGTCATATTGCTTGACGGATCGGCGGGTGACAATGGCTTCGGATACCTTCATGAAATGCTCCGGTCAGGTAGAATGGCGCTCACGTGCGCATGAATGATTTTGGTAGTAATGTTACGGTAAAGCTGGTGGATCGTCCATACGATTGCCCGATTGTGGCAGTGCGGATATTTACGACTCAATGTTCCGGGGGGAAGAAGCCATGCAGGTGGTGACAACAGAAAACATCGCCGGATACCGGGTGGTGCGCGTCATTGGTCAGGTGTACGGCGTGACCGTGCGCTCGCGGGGATTGGGAGGCAACCTGATGGCTTCGCTACGCTCCATCCTTGGCGGGGAGATCGTGGAATACACGCTCATGCTGGAACAGGCGCGGCGCCATGCCATCGACCGCTTGGTGAAGAATGCGACGATGATGGGCGCCAACGCGGTAGTCATGATGCGCTTCGATTCGAGTGAGATCGGCCAGATGATGAGCGAGATCGTTGCCTACGGCACGGCCGTGGTGGCGGAGCAGATCG
>JAJXUP010000055.1 GCA_021782795.1 Pseudomonadota bacterium
GCGACCGGCACACAGTGCGGCTGCAGTGACCTGGACCGATGTACACAACATGCTCGAACGTCGTCGTGGGCTGCTCGATGCCGTGGTGTTCAGCGGCGGCGAGCCGACACTGCAGAAAGATCTGGTGGCGGCCATTCGCGCCGTGCGTGCGCTGGGATTCAAGGTGGGCCTGCATACGGCCGGCACCAATCCCGGGAGATTGCGGCGCCTGCTGCCGCTGCTCGATTGGGTCGGCATGGACATCAAGGCGCCGTGGGATGAGTACGACCGGGTGACCGGGGTGGCCGGCAGCGGTCTCAAGGCTCTCGCCAGCACACGACTGCTGCTCGACAGCGGTATTCAGTGCGAATTCCGCACCACGGTGCATTCGTCTCTCCTGAATCGCGCTTCGCTGGAGAAAATCGGCGAATGGCTGGCTGCGCGCGGCGCAAACAATTATGTGCTCCAGGAGTACCGTGCAGAAGGCAGCGCAGAAACGTTTCCCGATATGGAAGCCGGTTATCTGGATGATGTCGGGGCGGGCGCGCTGGCAAGCCGTTTTCCGCACTTTGATGTGCGGCTGGCGACCGTCTGAATCGCGCGGTGCGCCTGATGACCGGTTGAGGGACTTGAAATTTGGTCGCTGAGCCGCATAATACCAGTGTCAGTTGCAGTTTTCGCGGGAGGAATGTCATGGCACACTATCATGTTGTGGTCTGGCTGGATCATTCGGAGGCGCATGTCATGCATGTCAACCCGGAGGATGTGGAAACATCCATCGTCCATCCCGCAGAAGGCCGACCGCGACTGCACATCAAGCGCGGCATCATAGGCGATGGCCGCCTGGCCGAAGATCAGCACTATTACCGCGACATCGCCCAGGCCATCGGCGACGCGCACGAGATACTCGTTGTCGGGCCCTCGACCGCCAAACTGGTCTTCATCAAATACCTTGCGCAGCACGATCCGCAGAAAATGGAACACGTGATAGGCGTGGAAACCGTCGATCATCCGACCGATGCCCAGCTGGTGGCGCACGCACGCAGCTATTTCAGGGCACGTGACCGCATGCTGCCCTGAACGGGCCTCGTCACTCCCGCTGACCAGGGTGTGACGGAGGTTCTGCGCCGCTGCCAACGGATCCGCATCAGCCTGCAACAGCCTGATAAAATGAGGCGTGTCGCGTGATGGCCATGACGGCCGTCACGTACGTACTGCTGCGGGGGCAACCGGATTGAAACGCATATTGCAAAGTGGGCACTTTTACGGGCTGGCAGCCGGGGTGGTGCTACTGTTGCTGGTGACTGCGACCGGTACCCTGGGCTACCATTACATTGGCCGCCCCACGGCGACCTGGGTCGACAGTTTCTACATGACCTTCATCACCATCTCGACGATCGGTTTTACCGAGGTGGTGGACCTGAACCATCATCCGCTGGGCAGGCTGTTTACTGTTTTGATCGCCGTGTTCGGCATCGGCACGCTCAGCTACCTGTTCTCCCGATTGGTGGCGCTGCTGGTCGACGCCGATCTGAATGCCGGACTCAGAAAGAAACGCATGGAAAAGGAAATTGCGGCCCTTGCCGGGCATTACATCGTGTGTGGAGTGGGGCGCGTCGGTTCCAACGTGGCCAGCGAACTGCTCAAGACCCGGCGGCCGTTCGTGGTGATCGAAAGCAACCGTAGCGTCATCGACACCTGGCTCGAACGCAATCCGCAGACCTACTATCTGCTCGATGACGCAGCTGACGACGATGCCCTGCGTCGTGCCGGGGTCATGCAGGCGGCGGGTGTGTTCGCGCTGACGTCCGACGACAGCCACAACCTGATGATTGCGCTGTCGGTCAAGCTGCTCAACCCCAAGGCGCGTGTGGTGGTGCGCCTGCACGACATCCGTAATGAGAACAAGGCGCGCCGGGTAGGTGCAGACCAGATCGTGTCGCCTGATTTTACTGGCGGCATGCGTATTGCGTCAGCCATGTTGCGTCCGCATGTGGTCAACTTCATGGATCGCATGATGCAGACTGACGAAGGGTTGCGCATGGAAGAGGTGCTCGTGCCGGATCAGTTTCCGCCGACCGCGCTGGGGGTACTGCGCGGCAACACCCGCGATTATCTGTTGATGGCCACGCATGAACGGGGTGCATGGGTATTCAACCCCGACGACGATCACATGATCAATCCCGGCGCTTCGCTGATGCTGATGACCACGCCGGAAGGGCGGCTGCAGATGGAACAGATGCTGGACAGGGTGATTCAGGGGCAGTGAATGTCGTGGCCGTTGATCGGCTTAACTGATCTGCCTGGTGAAAATGTTGAGAAGCGAGGTGCTATCAAGCGCGGTACATCGATGCGACAAGGTAATCCCGTCCTGCACGAAGCGCATCTGGTTGAGCGGTTCGTGGTAACGATCTGTTTCAACTTTTAATGAGATTAAGCAGTGCCTTGATCGTCGGCTCATGCAAGCAACCCGCTTGCAGGCGTTCAGTGCTGAAATGGTTGGCGTAGTTCCGGCTTTGCGTTGCATCGTTATTAACGAAGGGGGCGAACTGCCTTTTCAGTGCGGACGCATTGCTGTCAGGGTTTTCCCCCAATACACGCAGCATCAGTGCCTCAAAGCAGGGTTCCGATGTGAGCACCTGAATCTTTCTTTCCCTGGCGGTTTTGTTAACGGCAGGCGACCAGTCGGCATCAGTGTCCAACAGGGCGGCAACCTTGTCATAAACACCAATGTCCATTTGCCGTGCAGTCCAGTTGACCACATGCCTGGCTCCCTTGCCTTGTGCGTTTTTGATCTTTACCGATAAGCCGCAGCCACGCGGCACATACAAGTGTTTTACATGGTTGAGAAACGCCACTTCATCGGCGCCTTCTCCGACGATGAGTACAGTGCGCTGTGCTGTCCAGATAACCATCCGTGCCGTTCAGATTTGCGGCACAGCGCCATAGGCACCTGCCATATATTTTGCGTAAAAATTATCGTCGTTGCGGATGCCTGCCACCGCATCCAGGCGTATTGCCGAACTTTCGCAGTTAGAATCCTTCTGCACCAGCATCACCTGAGATTTGTGGATGAGGTTCAACACTTCAACAGCATGGCAAGTAAACAGGAGTTGCGCCTGATGCGGGTTGGTGGACGGGTTGGCGAACAAATCGAGTATGGGTTCCAGCATGTGCGGGTGTAGATCATTCTCGAACTCGTCTATGATCGCAAGCCCCCCGATCTCCAAGGCGTTCAGCAGGCGCGACAGCAGCACGAATGCGCCCTGCGTGCCGCTGGATTCCAGGGAAAAAGGTAAGCTGAACTCAGTCTCGCGATCTTTGTGTTTGCCGAAAGGTATCCATATTTTCTCATCGGGCTTTTGCGGGTTATTGGTGGGAATCTCGTGCAACTCGACGTCAGACAGCCCCAAATCCCATGCCGCCAGCAGTTGATTCATCCGCTCACGCTGATTGGGATGAACCGAGAAGTGCTGCGCGGCGGACGATACGTCTAGCGCCCCTATCGGCATCCTGCCCAGCACGTTGACGTTGGTAATGACATAAGGCAAGACCATGCGCGTCGCCAGCGGCACGCCGAACTGCGCCGCCCATGAAATCAGCGAGACATTCGGGCGCACCTTGCGCGCCTCCTGTGGTGCCAGGCCGAAGTCCTGCTGCTTCACGACATAAGCGTTGGTTGATGCGTCCCAATCACGCACGAAGACATAGCCAAAGCGCTCGCGTCTCTGGTAGAGCGCCTCATGGAGCACTCGTTCCGGCGTGCAACGCAGCACATAGCGCCACAGCTTGCCGTCAAAATCCAGCATGCATTCGAATTCGCTGGGCTCGTGCTGGGCTGCGGCGTGCGGTGTCAGCGGGATGCCGGCATCCGGTTGGCTCTGAAATGAATGAGTGACAAACCAGCTCAAAAAGGCCATTGGTTTGAGCAAGGCTGTCTTGCCGCTGCCATTCGGGCCGACAATGGCCATCAACTTCGACACACGCTCGCTCGTAGCCGCCTCGTCCATCCAGTTCGTCAGAGGTACCTTGCGGTTCAGGGTCAGATCGACCTCAGTCCGCTCCCGAAACGACTGGAAGTTGGAAAATACATAATTATGGAGCATGGGCGGCGCTTTTAATTTAAAAAATAAACAAATTATCGTTCATTATATGAATTAACATTGAAATGTCCAGTGGGAATGTCAAACAGGGTGCTGGTTTGAAGCCTGTGCCAGCGGAGCGGCGAAAGTAGCTTCGGACTGTTCTGTGGTGGCAGTTTGTTGGCCAGCGCATCGCACCCGACGGCTCAACCTGCAAGAATAAGTTACCATCATCACCATACCGCTTTGCCGTTGCGCTTGACGGCAAGCGGCGGATTGCCTCATCGGCAGGTTTGTCGATTGCCATGATTTCCCGGTTTCGTTTTCCTCCGATTTTTACTCGGTAACTGTGTGTGTCTGGGTGAAACGTGGTGGGACTATATGGCACTCGATGAGACGTTCGGTTTACGGTCTTATTGGCGTTTGGTTTGTTATGAAATAAAAAAGCCACTGTAATCAGTGGCTTGATTTATTGCATCTGGCGGAGAGAGAGGGATTCGAACCCTCGGTCAGATTTTTGATCCGACGCTCCCTTAGCAGGGGAGTACCTTCGACCACTCGGCCATCTCTCCGTATTGCAGCGGAACTTGCATGCCCGTGGGCAGCGCGTAATACTAGCCCAATGACGGGGTTAAGTCAAACCGCGGGCGCCTTTTCCAGTTCAAAGGCGTCATGCAGCACGCGCACGGCAAGTTCCAGGTATTTTTCATCGATGACTACCGAGATCTTGATTTCCGAGGTGGAAATCATGCGGATGTTGATGTTCTCCTGGGCCAGGGTGCGGAACATGGTGCTGGCGATGCCGACGTGCGAGCGCATGCCCACACCGATGATGGATACCTTGGCGATGTGTTCGTCACCCATGATTTCGCGCGCGCCGATTTGTGGCTGCAGCTTGCCGAGCAATGCGATGGTTCGGGCGTAGTCGTTGCGGTGCACGGTGAAGGTGAAGTCGGTGGTATTGTTCGCGCCGGTGTTCTGGATGATCATGTCGACGTCGATATTGGCATCCGCCACGGGGCCAAGAATCTGGAATGCCACGCCCGGGGTGTCCGGGACGCCCTGCACGGTGATCTTTGCTTCGTCGCGGTTGAATGCGATACCCGAGATGATCGCCTCTTCCATATGCTTTTCTTCCTCGAAAGTGATCAGCGTGCCTTCGCCTTCATCCTGAAAGCTGGAGAGCACGCGCAGTTTGACTTTGTATTTTCCGGCAAATTCAACCGAGCGGATTTGCAGCACCTTGGAACCGAGGCTGGCCATTTCCAGCATTTCTTCGAAGGTGATGGTTTCCAGTCGTCGTGCCTGCGGTACGATGCGCGGGTCGGTGGTATAGACGCCATCGACGTCGGTGTAGATCTGGCATTCGTCTGCATGCAGGGCGGCGGCAAGTGCCACTCCTGTGGTATCCGAACCGCCTCGCCCGAGCGTCGTGATGTTGCCGGCGGCATCCATACCCTGGAAGCCTGCGACCACCACCACCCGTCCGGCATCGAGATCGGCACGCAGCGCCGCTTCATCGATCTGCAGGATGCGCGCTTTGGTGAAGGCGTTGTCGGTCAGGATGCGCACCTGGCTACCGGTGTAGCTTCGGGCCTTGAGCCCGAGATCTTTCAGTGCCATGGCCAGCAGCGCGATGGTGACTTGCTCGCCGGTCGAGACCAGTACGTCGAGTTCGCGCGGGTCGGGTTCGGACTGGACTTCCCTGGCCAAGGCAATCAGGCGGTTTGTTTCCCCGCTCATTGCCGAGAGGACTACCACCACCTGGTGGCCGAGCATCTTGAATTTTGCAACCCGTTCTGCGACATGCTTGATGCGCTCGACGTTGGCGACGGAAGTTCCGCCGTACTTCTGGACTATGAGAGCCATGAGTGGAAGGTGAGAAAAATAGGTTTTGTGCGGAAAAACGCGAATTTTACCCTAAATTCTCCCCGCTGGTGCACTGGGTGCCCGGATTTTCAACTGCGCAGCGCAGGCGTCAGGTGCGGCGTCAGTGCGTGCAGGATCTGCGCGAATACCTTGGGGTTGCCGGCGACGATGTTGCCGGTGTCGATGTAACTGTCATTGCCCTCGAAGTCACCAACCAGACCGCCAGATTCCTGAATCAGAAGGCAGCCGGCGGCAATATCCCATTTCGACAGGCCGATTTCCCAGAAGCCATCCAGCCGCCCGGCGGCGACAGCGGCAAGATCCAGCGCGGCCGAGCCCGGCCGGCGCACGCCTGCAGTCTTCTGCAGCATGTCGCGCAGCATGGCCATATAGGGGTCGAGGTGGCTGAAATCGCGGAACGGGAAGCCGGTGCCGACCAGCGCTTCGGCCAGTCGGGCGCGTTTCGACACGCGGATACGCCGGTCATTGAGGTAGGCGCCCTTGCCGCGCGAAGCGACGAACAGTTCATTGCGCGTCGGGTCGTAGACGACCGCCTGGTCGAGCTGGCCGTTGTGGGCCAGCGCGATTGATACTGCGTACTGGGGAAACCCGTGCAGGAAATTGGTGGTGCCGTCGAGCGGATCGATGATCCACTGATATTCCGATTGGCCAGTGTGGCCGCTCTCTTCTGCTAGAATGGCATGTTGCGGGTAGGCATCGAGCAGGGTTTCGATGATCGTGGCTTCTGCCGCCCGGTCTACCTCACTGACGAAGTCGTTGTGCTGCTTGCTCTGCACGCTGAGTGCATCGAGGTCGAGTGATGCGCGGTTGATGATCGAGGCGGCGCGGCGAGCGGCCTTGATGGCCGTGGTAAGCATGGGATGCATGGCGAAATGGCGAGTAATGAGCAGTAAACACGGATATTTTACCCCAGAATCATGATGGACGCCCCACAGGCAGGAGACGCGATGTCATTGCAACGGGTGCGCATCGTGTTGTGCCAGACCAGTCATCCCGGAAATATCGGCGCTGCGGCGCGGGCCATGAAGACCATGGGGCTGGGCGATCTGCGTCTGGTGCGGCCGAAAACCTTTCCCGATGCGGCTGCGCAGGCCATGGCTTCTGGCGCCGACGACGTGCTGGCTGCAGCGCAGGTGGTGACGCGTCTCGAAGATGCGCTCATCGGGGCGGAACTGGTGGCAGGTTGCACGGCACGACCGCGTGACCTGTCGCATCGCATGATCGATGCACGCGAGGCATCAGGGCTGCTGGCCGCGCATGCCCGGCGCGCGCCCGTCGCCTTGCTGTTTGGCACCGAGATGTCCGGGTTGAGCAACGAAGAGCTCGACCAATGCCAGCTACTGGTGCGCATTCCAGCCAACCCGGATTACAGTTCGCTCAATCTCGCAGCGGCGGTGCAGATTCTGGCATATGAATTGCGTGTCGCATCGGTATCGGCGCGGGCGCCGGACGAGGTGCCATTTCCGCTGGCGCGGCACGATGACCTCGAACGTTTCTACCGGGAGCTGGAGAGCACGCTGATCGGCATCGGCTTTCTCGATCCGCTCATGCCGAAACGGTTGATGACGCGCTTGCGGCGGCTGTTTTCGCGCACCAGGATCGAACATGAAGAATTCAATATTCTCATGGGGATACTCAAACGCATCCGTAATCCCCGGCCGGGGGGAGGGGGAATTCAGGACAACGATATCGTTGAATAATCTTGTCGGGTATTGCATACTGGCTGCTGGAACCAGATCGAGGGTATCGTGTTCAGGCAATTGCGCGAAGATGTGGCGGTAGTATTCGACCGGGATCCGGCCGCGCGTTCCGTGTTCGAGGTGCTGACCACCTACCCCGGCATCCATGCCATTCTGCTGCATCGTCTTGCAGCGTCGATGTGGCGTCTGCGTCTCAAGTGGCTGGCCAGGTGGATTGCCTGGTGGGCGCGCTGGGGAACCGGGATCGAAATTCACCCCGGGGCACAGATCGGGCGTCGTGTGTTCATCGATCATGGCATGGGGGTGGTGATCGGCGAAACGGCGGTGGTGGGGGATGATTGCACACTCTATCACCAGGTCACGCTGGGCGGCACCTCCTGGAATGAAGGCAAACGTCACCCGACACTCGGCAGCGGGGTGGTGGTGGGTGCCGGAGCCAAGATACTTGGACCGATCATGATAGGCGATGGCGCCAAGGTGGGTTCCAATGCCGTGGTGGTCAAGGACGTGCCCGCGGGTGCCACGGCGGTCGGGATTCCGGCGCGCATCGTGACATCAAAGGCAGAACAGGCCACCACGGTGCGCAAGCTGGGCTTTTCTGCCTATGCCATCAGCGCTGACATGAATGACCCGATGGTCAAGGCGATGCACGGCCTCATCGATCATGCGGCCACGGTGGATGGCCGGCTGGAATGGATCATGGCGCAACTGCAGCAGATAGGCGTTACTGCCAGCGAACCGCGGCGTGACGATTTCGACGCCGCATACCTGAACAAAATAGTTGACTAAAATATTCAGGTATTATATGCTCATCGCATCAGAATTTGCCGGAGAAAAGTCATGCGACTGACAACCAAGGGGCGGTTCGCCGTGACTGCCATGATCGATCTAGCCCTGCGGCATGAAGAAGGCCCGGTTGCGCTGGCGGGCATCAGCGAACGACAGAAGATTTCGCTGTCCTACCTGGAACAGCTGTTTGGCAAACTGCGCCGCCGCGAGCTGGTGGAGAGCGTGCGCGGGCCGGGTGGAGGTTATCTCGTCGCACGTCCACTGGAAGCGATCACCGTGGCGCAGATCATTCAGGCGGTGGACGAGCCCATGGATGCCACCCAGTGTGCCGGTATGCAGAATTGCATGGATGACAAGCCCTGCATGACGCATGAGTTGTGGACGAGCCTCAATCAGTGCATCCAGGAATACCTGCAGGGCGTGACCCTGCAGTCACTGGTTCAGCTGCAGCGGGCCAAGGATCATGATGACTGTGCGAGTGCGGTGGTGTTCGAGCGCCCGTCGCATGGCGTGGTTCCGGCCGTGCTCTGACCCCCTTGTAAGAATGATGGAGTGACTGATGATCAAATCGCCGATTTATCTGGACTATGCCGCCACCACACCGGTTGACCCGCGCGTGGCGCAGAAGATGATTCCGTACCTGACCGAACAGTTCGGCAACCCGGCCAGCCGGTCGCATGCCTTTGGCTGGCAGGCGGACGATGCGGTGGAAACTGCGCGCGAACAGGTGGCGGCGCTGGTGGGTGCCGATGCCAAGGAAATCGTGTGGACTTCGGGTGCGACCGAATCGATCAACCTGGCGGTCAAGGGCGCGGCGCACTTCTACAAGGGGCGCGGCAAGCATCTGGTGTCGGTGCAGACCGAACACAAGGCCACGCTTGACACGCTGCGTGAGCTGGAACGCGAAGGGTTCGAGGTGACTTATCTGGCGCCGCAGTCGAACGGGCTGCTCGACCTCGAAGTGTTCCGTGCCGCGCTGCGCCCGGACACGATCGTGGCATCGGTGATGTCCGTCAACAACGAGATCGGCGTGATCCAGCCGATTGCCGAACTGGGCGAGATCTGCCGTGAACACGGGGTGATTTTCCATGTGGACGCTGCGCAGGCCACGGGCAAGGTGGACATCGACCTGAGCAAGCTCAAGGTCGACCTGATGTCGTTCTCGGCACACAAGACCTATGGGCCCAAGGGCATCGGTGCGCTGTACGTGCGGCGCAAGCCGCGGGTACGGCTGGAAGCGCAGATGCACGGCGGCGGACACGAGCGCGGCTTGCGTTCGGGCACGCTGGCAACGCACCAGATCGTGGGCATGGGCGAGGCGTTCCGCATCGCGCGTGAAGAGATGGCCATCGAGAATGCGCGCATCCGCCGCCTGCGCGACCGCCTGCTGGCAGGGCTGTCGGACATCGAGGAAGTGCACGTCAATGGCGACATGGTGCACCGCGTGCCGCACAACCTCAACCTGAGCTTCAACTACGTCGAGGGCGAATCGTTGCTGATGGCGGTGAAGGACCTGGCTGTTTCCAGCGGTTCGGCATGCACTTCGGCCAGCCTGGAGCCATCCTACGTGCTGCGTGCGTTGGGACGTTCCGACGAACTGGCGCACAGCTCGATCCGTTTTTCCATCGGGCGGTTCACCACCGAACAGGATATTGATTATACCGTTGCGCTGTTGCACCAAAAAATCGGAAAATTGCGTGAATTGTCTCCTTTGTGGGATATGTACAAAGAAGGCATCGATCTGAACAGCGTGAAGTGGGCGGCGCATTGACTGGTGCGCCGCAGGCAAGGTGGCAGGCAAGGATTCAGGAACAGGCACAGGATGCTTGTGACGCCATAAACTGGTTTAAGGAGAACTATCATGGCATACAGTGACAAGGTGCTGGACCATTATGAAAACCCGCGCAACGTCGGTTCGTTTGCAGCCGATGACGAAGCTGTCGGTACCGGCATGGTTGGTGCGCCGGCTTGCGGCGACGTGATGCGACTGCAGATCCGCGTCAACGATGACGGCGTGATCGAAGATGCGCGGTTCAAGACTTATGGCTGCGGTTCGGCCATTGCATCCAGCTCACTGGTGACCGAATGGGTCAAGGGCAAAACGCTGGAACAGGCGCTGGAGATCAGGAACACCGCCATTGCCGAAGAGCTCGCGTTGCCGCCGGTGAAGATCCACTGTTCGATCCTGGCTGAAGACGCCATCAAGGCGGCAGTCGAGGACTACCGCGTCAAGCACGGTGTCCAGGTCGAATCGGAACAGGCGTGAGATAATCATGGGAATCACATTGACCGAAACGGCAGCGCGCCATGTGAGCGAATTCCTTGCCAAGCGCGGCAAGGGCGTGGGATTGCGGCTGGGCGTGCGTACCAGCGGCTGCTCGGGCATGGCCTACAAGCTGGAATTTGCCGACCGCATCGAGGACGACGACGTGACTTTCGTTGACCACGGTGTGACCGTGCTGGTTGATCCGAAGAGTCTGCCCTATCTGGACGGCATGGAGCTCGATTTTACTCGCGAAGGACTGAACGAAGGGTTTCGCTTCAACAACCCGAACGTGAAGAATTCCTGCGGTTGCGGAGAAAGTTTCAACGTCTGATGTTGCCGGATTTCAAAGCCAGCCATTTCGAACTGTTTGGCCTGCCTGCGACGTTCCAGCTGGATCTTCCGGCACTCGAGCAGGCATACCGTTCGCTGCAGGCGCAGGTGCATCCGGACAAGTTCGCGCACCTTCCAGAGGCCGAGCAGCGCTTGTCCATGCAATGGTCGACGCGCGTCAACGAGGCCTGGCAGGTATTGCGCTCCCCGATCAGCCGGGCGGCTTACCTGTTGTCATTACAGGGCGTGAATGTGTTTGCGCCGGGGCATGCGGCCTTGCCGGCAGCTTTCCTCATGCAGCAGATCGAGTGGCGCGAGGCGATTGGCGAGGCCAGGGCGAACAGGAACAGTGATGCGCTGCAACGCATCGAAGATGAGATCCGCTCGGCCGGCAAGCGTTGGCAAGCCAGGCTGGCGGATGAGCTTGACAGGTTGCACGACGAACAGGCGGCAGCACAGACCGTGCGTCAGCTCAAGTTCGTGGAAAAGATTCAGGAAGAAATCGATACGCTCTGGTCGGAACTGGAAAGTTGAATCATGGCATTGCTGCAAATCGCCGAACCCGGCATGAGTACCGCCCCTCACCAGCACAGGCTGGCGGTCGGCATTGACCTGGGCACGACCAATTCGCTGGTGGCCAGTGTACGCAATGGCGTGGCGCTGGTGCTCAATGACGAAGATGGCCGCGCATTGCTGCCGTCGGTCGTACGCTATCAGGCGGGAGAGGTGCCGGTGGTCGGTCATGCCGCCCATCTGGCGCAAACCCGTGATCCGCATAATACCATCAGCTCGGTCAAACGCTTCATGGGGCGTGCGCTGAGTGACATTCACGATGCGTCGAGTTTTGCCTATCGCTTCGTCGATGCGCCAGGCATGGTGCAGTTGCGCACTGCCGCCGGTGTGAAGAGCCCGGTGGAGGTGTCGGCCGACATTCTGCGTGTGCTGCGCGAACGTGCCGAACATGCGCTCGGTGGTGAATTGGTCGGCGCTGTGATTACGGTGCCGGCCTATTTCGACGATGCGCAGCGCCAGGCGACCAAGGATGCGGCGCAACTGGCCGGGCTCGAAGTGCTGCGCCTGCTCAACGAACCGACTGCAGCGGCCATTGCCTACGGGCTGGATAACGCCAGCGAAGGTGTGTACGCCGTTTATGATCTGGGGGGCGGCACCTTCGACATTTCCATTCTGCGCCTGTCGCGCGGTGTGTTCGAGGTGCTGGCCACCAATGGCGATTCCGCACTGGGGGGTGACGATTTCGACCAGCGCCTGTTCTGCTGGATGCTCGAACAGGCGCGATTTCCCGATCTGAGCGCTGAAGATACACGCCTGCTGCTGTCAAAGGCGCGCGCGGCCAAGGAAGCGCTGTCCGAGCATACCGAGGTCGATATCACCGCTGTGGTGTCGTCCGGACTGACCATCGATCTGACATTGACGGCTGCGCAGTTCAACGAGATGACGGCTGCGCTGGTCAACAAGACATTGGTGCCGGTGCGCAAGGCGCTGCGTGATGCCGGACTGGGCGTCGAGGACGTGCGAGGCGTGGTCATGGTGGGTGGGTCGACGCGCATGCCCTGCATCCAGTCGGCAGTGGCGGCGCTGTTTGGCCAGACGCCGCTGACCAACCTGGATCCGGACAAGGTGGTGGCGCTTGGAGCCGCCATCCAGGCCAATGTGCTGGCCGGAAACCGTGCTGAACACGAAGACTGGCTGTTGCTCGACGTCACCCCGCTGTCGCTCGGCATCGAGACCATGGGCGGACTGGCAGAGAAGATCATACCGCGCAACACCACGCTGCCTGCAGCGCGCGCGCAGGAATTCACCACTTACCGCGACGGGCAGACCGCCATGAGCATCCACGTGGTGCAAGGCGAACGCGAACTGGTCAGTGACTGCCGTTCGCTGGCCCGTTTCGAACTGCGCGGCATTCCGCCCATGGTGGCCGGCGCCGCGCGTATTCG
>JAJXUP010000056.1 GCA_021782795.1 Pseudomonadota bacterium
CGGATGTTCAATGACGATTGCATCCGGCAGCCGCTGCTTGCGCATCCATTTCTTGAGCAGAATGGCAATACCGCGCGCATCCGACAGGATGGGAATCAGCGCCACATCGGGAAAATCCTGGGTCAGCTCGGGCAGGTCGAGCGGCAGGCCGGCCCCCATCACGATCGCCTGCGCTCCGCTCTCGCACGCCACGCGCACCAGCTCCGCATGTTCGGTCACGGCCTTCATCACATTCACCGCGACCACACCGCGTCCGTGCGCCAGATCAAGCGCCATACGCACTTCGCGCCGCAGCGCCTCGAAATTGAGCTGATCAAGCACGGCCTTGTCGCGGGCATGGCGCGCCTGCTCCACCAGATCGGCATGATGATGGTGCAGATCGATACTGGCGATCGTACCCGTAGCGCCAAGCGCTGCTACCGAGCCTGCCAGCCGATGTGCCGAAACGCCCACCCCCATGCCGCCCTGCACGATGGGCAGCAACTCCCGTCCCTTTATAGAAAACAGGGGCAAAGCAGATTCGGACATAATTATTTTATCCCCAGGCAATCGGACAGCCGGAACATTCTTCAGCAATTTCCGGCTGAATAACGAGAAGTCAAAGTCTTACCGAGTATATCGCAAAATCGTCCGAAGCCAAAATCACGGCAACCACCCACCGAGCGAATCCCGGTGAGGGCCGGATGCCGCACAACATCCGGTCGACATTGTGACCCTCCGGCGTCATGCAAAATCAGTTGACCACAGGACCAGCATCATGATATAAATTCGCCTTTTCCGAATTCAGCGAGGAAGTCGAAATGGCTCGCGTATGTCAGATCACGGGCAAGTCCCCCATGGTCGGGAACAATGTGTCCCACGCCAACAACAAAACCAAACGGCGTTTCCTGCCGAACCTGCAATCCCGCCGTTTCTGGCTGGAAAGCGAAAACCGCTTCATCCGCCTGAGAGTGAGTGCCGCCGCCTTGCGCACCATCGACAAGAAGGGCATCGAAGCCGTGCTGGAACAACTGGCCGCCGAAAGCGCCAAGCAATAATCTGACAGGAAACCAGAATCATGGCGAGCAAGATTCGTGAAAAGATCAAGCTGGAATCCACTGCGGGGACCGGTCATTTCTATACCACCAGCAAGAACAAGCGCACCACGCCGGAAAAGCTCGAGTTCATGAAATTCGACCCCAAGGCGCGCAAGCACGTGCTGTACAAGGAAATCAAGCTCAAATAACCCCATCGCTGCCGTGCACACGGCAGCCGTACGGGCTTTCCGCCGGGCCGGTTCCTGCACACAGAACAGGATGCCGGACATTCGGATTGCAACAATAACTACAGTATCATACAGTCATTCGGTAGCCGATTTCGGGAACAACCACCGGAACGGCGTCGAATTGCCTGATTGTGCGCTTGTTTTCCCGGCCATGCGATGCCCGTATTGCCAGAAACGAGTCATTCCGGATTGCAGAAAGCCAACCCATGGTTTCGATCGAAAATCGAATTCTGCTGTTTTCCCTGTGCACCATCAGCGCAACCATTGCATTCACCTTCCTGTTCGCCGCCTCGAGTGAAGAACGCAACGGAATGCGCAAATGGGCATTTGCCCTGATCTCGGATTCGGCATCCTGGCTGATGTTCGCCCTGCACTTCGAATCTGCCGGCACCATGGCCATGCTGCTGCTGACCGGAGCCATCTTTCTGTCGATTCTGGCCCTGAGCTTCAAACTGGCCGCCATCTACGAATACTGTGACCAGACCTCGCCACGCTGGCTGCCTGCCTTGCCACTGGCTGCACTCGCCATCAATCTCGTCTTTATCGCAACCGGTCCCGAATGGGCGCGCATCACATTCAACAGCCTGATGTTCGCGGCGCTGACCCTGGCCATCGCACTGAGGCTGAAACACGACCCGGTTCACGAGGGCAGGCGGCCACGCCTGCTGGTAACCGGCTCGCAATACGTCATCGCCATCCTGCTGCTGCTGCGCGCGACCAATGCCATACACGGAGGCAGCCTGCGTTTCCCCGGTCTGTCGAGCACCGTCTCGCAAAGCATCGGTTTCCTGCTCATGATCAGCCTCAGCATCACCGCCACCATGGGATTCATCCTGCTGCTCAAGCGGCGCAGCGACCAGGAGATCCGCTCACTGGCCATGACTGATGTGCTGACGGGTATCTACAACCGGCGGGCCTTCATCCAGCGCGCCGAACAGGAATGTGCACTTGCACAGCGCAACGGCATTCCGCTGGCACTGCTGATGATTGATGTGGACCATTTCAAACAGATCAATGACCTGCACGGCCACCCGATCGGCGACAAGGTTCTGCTGGAGATTGCCACCCTGCTTGGTGAACGATTGCGCAAACAGGATACGCTGGCGCGCTACGGCGGAGAAGAATTCTGCGTGCTGTTGCCCGGCACCGATGAAACCGGTGCCGTCAGCATCGCCGAAAACCTGCGCCGGACCATTTCGGCAACATCATTCAACGCGAGCGCCGCAGCCATCTCCACCACCATCAGTATCGGCATCTCGGTACGCGCACCGTCGCACACGCCCTTCCAGGAAGATTTCCACTGCCTGCTTTCGGCCGCAGACGCCGCGCTCTACCAGGCCAAACACGATGGACGCAACTGCATTGTCACTGTAAACAGCCTGCGCACGACGCAGTGCTGACAGCGTATCCCGCGCCAGTCGCCACTCGGCACCGGGCCTCAGCCCTCCGCTGGCATGGTACGGTACCAGGAATGATCGGCCCAGGCCAGCAATTCCCGGTCGCCACCACTGTCGCCATAAGCATACACCGTCCAGTCCGAGCGGGCTCCAAGCCACGCTTCCAGCCGACGCACCTTTTCCATGCCACGGCAGTTGGCTCCGGCCAGCCGACCCGAACAGCGGCCATCCGTCACTTCCAGCCGCGTCGCCAGCACTTCATCCACGCCCATACTGCGCGCCCAGGGCAACAGGTACATTTCGAGCGAAGCACTGACGATGACGCAGCGGTGCCCCTGCGCCTGGTGCCAGCGCAGGCGCGCAAGCGCCTCGGGACGGATCATCGCTGGCAAATGTCCGGCCGCAAAGCGACGCGCATGCGATTCCATCTGCGCCTGGCTCATCCCACGCACGAACTGGCGCAATACAGCGGTCTTCGCACGCGTGCTGCCGATCAGCCCGGCACGAAAAGCCAGCAGCAGCGGCAGCAGCAGCGCCATGCGGCGCCAGTAGCCGGCCCGGCCGGCCACCTGGCGCAGAAATGGCAGAAAACTGTCCGCGCTGCTCAGCGTGCCATCAAAATCGAAGGCCGCGACCACCTGACCACGGGTTGCATTGTTGTCACTCATCGCGCACATACCGGCGCCGCAAAATACCGCTCGCAAAATCCGCAACGCAACATCGGCAGCCAGTCGGGCACGCGATAATACTGCGCTCGCACCCGGGCCAGCACCCCCTGACGATAAGCCGGATAATCAAAGCCATAACCACGCGCAAGGTAGAACACAGCGCCATCGACGATGATGCGTCGTTGTTCGACGTGCCTGAAATATGGCGCATATTGCGTCAGTGGCGTCGGTGACTTATCGAATACGAGAATATTGCGTCCAGCCAGGGCACGGAAATCCGTCGTCATGTCATCCTGCCGGGCATGCTTCGAACCGGGCCCAAACACGAAATATTCCTGCCCGGCATGCCAGCTCATCAGTGCCGAAGTGGAATAGTCATTGGTGGCCAGTCGAAACCCATCGGCAAACGGCCGCACGGCGGCCAGTACCGACTGCGGATGCACCAGCAGCACATAGCCACTGTAAAACCGGGTCGACTGCCACCATGCCGCGGGTGCTGTCACAATCGCCGACAGCACCAGCGCATGCACTACGGCGAGTCCCAGCATGAACCGGACGAGCCCGCGCAAACGTGGCCCGGATGTTCTCAGGCCGATCATGAGAAACAGAAAGGGATAAAACGCCAGTACCCAGTGCAGCCCGATGGTCTTTCCCAGCGACAGCAGCAGAAAAAATGCCGTCGGCACCCAGAACAAAAAGGCGTACAAGCGGTTTTCTGTCACCGCACCCGGCACCACGTCGCGCCGGTCACGCCACCAGGCCCACAACACCGGTGGCGTGGCCAGATACAGCACCGTCACCAGATAGAGCCCGGTATTGTGCAGCGAGAACGTACTGCCAGCGTTGCGATTGTACAGATTGAACAGGATGTTATCCCAGCAGTGCGTCATGTTCCAGTACACATTGACCACGACTTCTGGCAGTGCGCACAGCGCCAGCCACAGGGCACCGCGCCATCGGCGCCGCCCGTCCGCGGTAAATGCAAACCAGCCGAACAGGCCGAGACCGTACACCACGGCAAAATACTTGGATAGAAAAGCACACCCCAGCCAGAAACCCGCCAGGGCATAGGCGCGCCGGGAATCGCTGCGTACGGCATGCACCATGGACCAGCCCGACAGAAACACGAACAAGATCAGTGGCGTGTCGGTGGTAATCAGCACATTCATCCAGTCGAACGGCCAGAGCAGGAACAGGGTCGCCGTCCACGCTGCCCGTTCCACCCCCCACGGCCGCAGCAACCGGTACACCAGTACGCCGACCGCACTCGAAAACAGCAGCGCCGGCAGGCGCACCCACCAGGCCGCGTGCACCAGCGGCAACAGCGGCGCCAGTATCCATGCCACCATCGGCGGATGGTCGTAATAGCCGAAATCCAGGTGGCGCGCCCAGACGATGAAATACGCTTCATCGCCCGACAGCGGCAACACCGCCGCCAATCCGAGCTTGATAAGGAAAGTCAGCGCCAGAACACGCAGAAACAGTGATCGTACTTGCATGCGCTAATTTTACCGCAACCCGGGCGATTATTCGGGTTAGAATGCGGGTTTTCATCGTACCGTGGAGTCGTCATGAGTGAACAGGAAGTCCAGGCCGTTTTCGCCATCGAAAAACTGTACGTCAAGGATCTTTCGGTCGAAGTCCCCAATTCGCCACAGATCTTTCTCGAGCGCGAAACGCCGGAAATCGGTGTCCAGTTGACCACGCAAAGCGGCCCCATCGCTGACGGTGTCTATGAAACCATTGTCAAGGCAACGGTCACGGCAAAACTCGGCGACAAGGTCATGTTCCTGGTGGAAGCTGCCCAGGCAGGCATCTTCCGCATCACGGATATTCCGGAAGACCAACTCGAACCGGTACTCGGCATCGGCTGCCCGAACATCGTCTTCCCCTATCTGCGCGAGACCGTATCAGATCTCGTCGGCCGCGCCGGCTTTCCGCCCGTACTGCTCAATCCGGTCAACTTCGAAGCCCTGTACATGCAGCAGAAGCAAACCGCGCCCGCCAGCCCGGCCAGCCACTGAGACATCACGCATGCGCCGCATCGCGCTCCTGCTGGCATGCCTGACGACCCTGCCTGCACAGGCCCTGGATTTCCGCTCGGTCGGCACGGCAGCGGCGATCCTGTATGACGGCCCATCCACCGGCAGCCAGCAGCTGTTCGTCGTCAACCGCGGCTTCCCGCTCGAAGTCGTCACCACCCATGGCAAATGGGGCCGGGTGCGCGATCCGGTCGGCAAGCTCGCATGGATCGAACTCGATTCGCTGTCTGCCACACGCACAGTCCTCGTGCGCAAGGCCAGCGATGCCCATCTCGCTGCCGACACGGCCTCGCCGGTGTGCGCGCACGTACGGGCCGGCGTACTGCTGCCCTACCTCGGCATGAGCGCTAACGGCTGGGCCCGGGTGCGCTTGCCCGATCAGCGTACGGCCTACATCACACTCGACGCATTGTGGGGCGCATGAGGCTGTGCATTCTCGGAGCCGGCGCCTGGGGCAGTGCGCTTGCGATCCACTTTTCAACGTACCATGATGTCATGTTATGGGCGCGGGATGCAGCGCACGTTGCCACCATGCGCAGCCAACGCACCAACACACGCTACTTGCCGGGAATCGCCTTTCCCGACGCACTCAGGCTGACAGAAGACCTGCGCGCCTGTGTCGATCATGCCGACGCAGTGCTGGTCGCCGTACCGAGTACCGGCTTTCGTGCGTTGCTTACGCAGATCGCGCCCTGGCTGGGCATGACACCGCTCATCTGGGCCTGCAAGGGTTTCGAGCCGGGCAGCATGCTGCTGCCGCACCAGGTTGCAGAGCAGACCCTGGATCTGGCTACACCACGGGGCGTGCTGTCCGGTCCGAGTTTTGCCAGCGAAGTCGCGCGCGGACTACCCACTGCGCTTACCCTCGCAAGCGACAGTGCCGCGACACGCGACCTCGCCACGCAACTGCATCACCAGCATCTGCGTGTCTACACCAGCGACGACGTCATCGGTGTCGAGATCGGCGGCGCACTGAAAAACGTCATGGCCATTGCCGCCGGCATTTCCGACGGCCTGGCGCTCGGCCACAATGCCCGCGCCGCACTGATCGCCCGCGGACTGGCAGAAATCAGCCGGCTGGGTATCCTGCTCGGCGGTCATCCAGAAACATTCATGGGGCTGACCGGTATGGGCGACCTGATCCTCACCGCGACCAGCGATCAGTCGCGCAACCGCCAGGTGGGGCTCAGGCTGGCGACCGGCGCCAGCCTGACACACATTCTCGACGAACTGGGTCATGTGGCCGAGGGCGTACACACCGCGCACGAAGTCGCGCGCCTGGCCCGCACCCTTGATGTGGAAATGCCCATCGTCACCGCAGTCGACCAGGTGCTGCACGAACGACTGCCTGCGCGCAAGGCGGTCGACGCACTGCTCAACCGCGAACCACGTGCCGAGTGGCACCACTGAACCAACCGCAGCATCCGCAAACTCATACCGCTGTCAGATGCGCAATTTCCATGGCCACCGTGGCCTTGGCCTGATTCATGTCCGGACAGCGTCCGGTTCCGTACAGACAGCAGGCAATCTGGTTCAGCATCGGCATCGGCAGCGCATGGTGTCCGGCCAGACTTTCACGAATCCAGTCAGCAATGGCGGTCACGGACTGGCCGACCGGCAAGTGCAGCGGAACCTGCTCGCTACCGACTTCAGCTTCGAACAGCATCTGGCACACCCCCCGGCTGCAATGCCACAATCTGGGTCGCCGGTGGCTGTTGGCAATCGCCTCACCCTCGGTACCGACCAGCAGCAGGGCATGTGCCGACGAATCTGCCAGTCGGCGGCGCATGCGATCGAGCTGAGCCTCGTCCTGCACTCCAATCACGCGCAGGGCATCCCCGCGAAACGGTGCCAGCAACTTGACCAGTTCGTGCGCCGTGCCACGCACCCCGATCCGCGCGTGCTGTGCCAGCAGGTGTGCCAGCCCCGGCGCGATCACCGCTGTCGGCACGAACGCCAGCCCGTCACGGGACAACGCCTCATTGGCCTGCGTCAGGCTGGCACACGGCAGAATGCCCAGTTCGCGCAACACATGCGCCGTAGTCATGCGACCCTGGCTTTCCAGACTGCCATGCACCAGTACCGGGATGCCGAACTTCACCAGCAGCAGCACAAACAGGGGTACCAGGTTAAATTGATCGCGCGTGCCACAATAGCTGGGAATGACAAGCGGCCGGGTTGCCCCGGACACCGGCCAGCGCAGAAAATGCTGGCGCGCCTCCAGTGCACGCACGAAGCCGGCCCACTCGCTGTCAGTCTCCCCGCGTACAGCAAGCGCCATGAGTGTTGCGCCCATTTCCATTTCCGGTACGCCGCCGTCAAGCAGTGCGCCAAACAATTGCCCGGCGTCCCCGGTCCCCAGGCCGTCCGCTTCGTGCACCAGATGACGCAACAACGTCGCATAGCTCATGATGGCCTCGCGCATCCGTGCCTGTGCCGCAGCTGAACGTGCGCATTGTCAGAAGTGTGTGTTCTGTGTCCCATGTACGGTCATGAAGCGATAACCGTACCATCGCCGCCATTCCGGCATTTTTTGCCCGAAACGGGGCGAGACGCACCAGTCGTGTGCGGCACGCCTGCCCGGCGCACCGAAGCTGCTCATACGCCGGAGGCGTCAGTTGGCAGAGTAGCCGGGAAGACCTGACGGGGGAGGATAGCCTGCTCCGGCAGGTGGATAGGCCGGACCGGGCGGGGGGTAGCCGCCAGCAGCGGCAACGGGCGCGACATGTACCCCGACTTCGATGAAACGACCAGGCTGCTGTGGCAGCACCATGTTGAGCATATGGCCGCGATAACGATAAGTGACATTATATCCGGCCAGCACCTGCTGGTAGTGGTTGCGCATTTCGCAATGCTGGACCGGCTGCGGCGGCTGCTGCAGGCCCGCATCCACACGGTCACCCACCAGCGCGCCGGTTACGGCACCCACGGCGGTGGCTGCGCTGCGGCCGTTTCCCTGACCGACCGTATTTCCCAGCAACCCGCCCGCGAGCGCACCCACCAGTGCGCCGGCAATGTTGTGATCCGTCCCGGCCGAACTGTCGCTGGCCACGGGGGCATCGGTCCAGCACACCTGACGCGGCTGATTTACCTGACGGTACATCGGTGTTGCCGACAGCACTTCTGCCCGGTCGGTAAAATAACCCGCATTCATCCTGTCGTCCGCACCGGCACCCTGCGCGGCCACCAGCGACAGCGCCGCCAGCGGAATCCATCGACTGCATTTCATGATTTTCTCCATACACGCATCCTGTCATTGTTTTCCGGCTTCCGGCCGGACGATCAAATTCTGGCCACCGCCTGTCAGTTCTGCCCTGATTCGTGCCGTTGCCGGCGCTCGAAACCGAAACCAAAACCCTCCTGCGCCGGCGAGCGCACCCCACCCATGGTCGGAAGTGGCCGGGCCTGGGGCTGCATTGGTGGTTGCCCGGACATGCGTACCTGGCTGACACCATGCATCATGTTCTCCTGCTGCGCCCGCCGCCAGTCATGCCGCATGCGAGGCGGTTCATCGGCCCTGGCAACTCCCAGACTGGCTGCCAGCAACACCCCTGTCATCCATATCACATGCCGAACCATAACAATCCACTCCCACCCTGCCCCGCCAGGGGCACCGCCACCCATCGGACACCCACATCCGTCGCCTTGTTCACGCCGTACGCCGCATCGACACACATCACCGCCGACCGCCCGCACTGCATACTGCCGATAGTATCCACCTGTCGCTTTTTACCAGACGTCATGATGGAGGACAAACGCAACACAATCATTTCGGCGTCACGATGTTCTGTTACAAAATGTAACCGCAAGCCCGTCACCGGTGGCATCGACGAACTGCATGCCAGCTTGCGCTATCATACTGTCTGATCATGAACGTATTTTTGCTTGCCCTGTTGCTGCTGCTCGCCCAACTGGCCCAGGCCGCCAGCCTGCCCGATCTGGGCGACGCTTCGCAGGCCGGACTGTCGCCTGCCGACGAAGCGCGTCTGGGCAGCGAAATCATGCAACAAATACGCCAGCAGCCCGATTACTACGATGACCCGGAACTGACCGACTATCTCGAATCGATCGGCTACCGACTGGTCGCCAACTGCGACGAAAACAATCAGAATTTCCATTTTTTCGCCATCCGCGACAGGACACTCAACGCCTTTTCCTTACCCGGGGGCTATGTGGCCGTAAATACCGGGCTGATCGAGGCCACGCAGAACGAATCCGAACTGGCTGGCGTTCTGGGGCACGAAATCTCTCATGTCACCCAGCACCACATGGCGCGCATGATCGAGCAACAACACAAAAATTTACTTCCGTCCCTCGGCATGCTGGCGCTGTCGATTCTCGCCGCACGTTCCAATCCCAACGTTGCCGGCGGCGCACTGGCGGCAAGCCAGGGGGTGATGCTGCAGAACCAGCTCAATTTCAGCCGCAACAATGAGCGCGAAGCCGACCGGCTTGGCATTGAAACCATGTCTCGCGCCGGTTTCGATCCACGCGGCATGGTCAGCTTCTTCCAGCGCCTGCAACACTATGACCGGCTCGACGAAAACCGCTCCCAGGCCTATCTGCGCACTCATCCGCTCACCAGCGAACGCATCGCCGACATGCAAAACCGGGTAGCGCAGATGCCGGCACGCGCAGTCGGTAACAGCCTCGAATACGACTTGCTGCGTGTCAAGCTGCGCGTGCTTGCGCTGCCACCTTCGGTAGCGATCGCAGTCCAGCACCGCGAAATCAACAATCATCTTTATTCCAGCCTGCTGGCCGAACACTATGGCCTCGCGCTGGCCCTGTTGCGCAACCACCAGTACAGCGCGGCTGAAAACGAATACCTCACCCTGGCGCAATACCACCAGAACAGTCCCATCCTCGACATACTTGGGGCCGAGATCCACCAGTCGGCGGGCGATTTCGACGGAGCACTCGTGCGTTACCAGACCGCATGGCAGCACTATCCGAACTACCGGCCGCTGGCGTATCGTTACAGCGAAGCATTGCTCAACCATGGTCAGCCACAGGCAGCCCTGGACATCATCGATGCCGAACTGGAGCAGTACCCCCACGATCATGCGCTGCATGAACTGCAGTCACGCTGCTATGCCGCGCAACACAAGGATTTTCTGCGTCATTATGCGCAGGCACACGCGCTGCACGAACTGGATCAGACCGATCAGGCCATCGAGCAATTGCAGCTGGCACTCAAGACCCACGATGGTGATTTTTACCAGATGTCTTCGGCAGAAGCCCTGCTCGAACGCTGGCAGATCGAGAAGAAAAAAGCCGCCTCCGGCCACAACACCCACTGATGTGTCATGACCGTGGCGGCTGAAGGGCGTGTCCTCAGAACGCCAGCACGGCGTAGATATCCACCTGGTTACCGATGGCATCCACCGTGGTTTCAGCCAGCGTGAGCGGTGCGCTGCCCGGCTTGCCGATTGCGGTCGGATTGGGAATCGTCACGCGATGGTCTTCATAGTCGACCACCAGCCGCGTAAACGGGGTGAAATGGTACTCGACTGCCGCCGCTGCCGTCTGGAACAGGCGTTCCTGCGCCGCAAGGTTGGGCAAGCGGTCATAAGCATCATAGCGCAGCACGGCTTCCACGTGATCCGTAACGAAGTAACCGAGCGATCCGGTATAGCCGTAGGCACGGTTCTCGCTGCCAGGGTAGAACGTGGCATCATACTGGGCTGGTGCCACGCCGGGCACCTCGTTATACACTGCCGGCGCTTCGATATTGCCGGTACCGGAATAAAATTCAAGCTTCATGCTGCGAGCGCCCTGCTTCAGATAGCCGTCACGCGCCGCCACGCCGAAACCGTCACGTACCATGGTATTGGAGACGCCGTTCAGCTCGGGTCGCGCCTGCTGATACCAGACGAACCCGGTGATATCGTTACGGAAGATGCGTGCGGGTTTTTCCGGCCCGAGCAAATAGGAAAACTGCAGACGAGCCGCTGCAATCGGACCGTTTTGCGTGCTGGACTCGAACTGACGACCATACTCGCCCAGCATCGCGCCATATGCCACCTCGGTATGCGGCGCCACCATGAACCAGTTTTCCAGTTGCACGCCAGGGTAACGGAAGCCATTATTGCCCGACAGATCGGTACCCGGCACCAGATAGCCGTTGTGCACCGTGCTGGCATATTGTACGTTGCGGCTATAAAACACCGGCTGCATCAACTGGGTAATTCCCGTCGGAAATGAGTCGAGGAAATTGAAGTCCATGTAACCTTCCATCGCCGTTTCCGCGCTCGGGGCACGAATGATGCCGATTTCAAACCGGTTGCCGCCCGGCAGTTTGTTGCTGACGGTAATGTTGGCGTCGATCAGTTTCGGGCCATAATTGCCGAATGAGTATGTATATGCATTCTCGCCCAACTCACTGCCGACATAGTAGGAAACGTCCGGATTCATGCTGCCACGCACGAACACACGTGCGCGCTGCACATAAAGATCCGTCGAATCCTGCGCAGTCGGTCCTACCAGATCGGGTTTAGGGATCTGATGGTTGGATGCAGGTGATGCCTGAATATCGGTAAAAACCGGCTGGATGAAACCAAGCAGCTTGCCATAACCCCATTCAGGCAAGGCAATTGTTTGTATGTCGAACCAGTTATCGGCCCAGGCACTGGAACTGGCGCACGCGCCAGCCCAGACCATGACCGCGGCATGGACCAGGTGTGATTTCTTCAGCATGAATCGATGTCTCCTCGTGTAGTTATCAACCTCCCACTCCAGGCCTATGGCCTGGAGATGAACGGTTGTGTATCGGGATCAGGGCTGTCCCCCGTCCCGTTTTTTCCGGCCGGTGACCGGAAATGACCACGCCTGGTACTTCACGCCGCGTGATCGATTCCGCACCAGCCTGCATAGCAGATATTCCGCTTGCGCGAGATATCGCTGCGCATTTTTACGCCATGTCGTCATGACATGCGCTTATTGTTTTATTGAAATTATTAAAATCTAGCTATTTTATAGGTTATTAAGGCGCGCGACGGGCTGGCCTTGCCCCCGATCAACCGGGTGCTCTACACTTGCACCATAAGGACCGGCATATTGCCGTCCGTTGCCCCATCACCGGAGGATGCATGCGCATCACCAGGCGTTCCCTGCTCAAACTTCTCGCAACCCTCGCCAACTGGCCGTTCGTGACCTTTGCCGCGCAGACAACAGCTGCTGCAGCCTTCGGCGAACACAACGCCACCGATGCGTTACGCGACCTGAATGCCAGCCGTGCCGCCGCCAGCACTGATATCGTGCTGCGCATTCCGGCCAATGCCGAAGACCGCCTGGTCGTCCCGCTCGAGATCACCAGCGATCTTCCGGACACTCAGGCCATCGACATCCTCGTCGAACAGAACCCCTGGCCGCTGGCGGCGACATTCCGTTTCTCCAACGGCGCACTGCCCTTCATTGCCACCCATCTGCGCATCAGTCAGGACACTGATGTAATTGCCATCGCACACTGCACAGACGGCACCTACACCACGCACAAGGCCGTTCATCTCACCAGCGGAGGCTGCGCCAGCTAACCGGGGCTGCGCAGAAAACGAATGGCCATCCACAGCATGCACATCCGCGCCGTAGTGCAAAACGGCATCGCCG
>JAJXUP010000057.1 GCA_021782795.1 Pseudomonadota bacterium
CTGCTCATTTCGGTGATCCGGGTGAACAACTGTTGCCCGGATCAGACGCGGATTTCTGATTGAGGAAAAAGTCGACATGATCTGGTTAGTCCGGGTGGCTTTGAACAAGCCGTATACATTCGTGGTGATGGCGATCCTGATTTTCATTCTCGGGCCGCTTGCCTACATGAACATGCGTACGGATATTTTTCCGGACATCAACATTCCGGTGATCAGCGTGATCTGGACCTATAACGGCATGCCACCGCAGGACGTGGCCGACCGGATCACCACCTATTACGAACGTAACCTGTCGAGCACGGTGAACGACATCGAGCACATCGAGTCGCAGTCGGTGGCCGGGGTGTCGGTGGTGAAGATCTTCTTCCACCCCAACGTCAACATCAATGGTGCGATGAGCCAGGTGACGGCCATTTCGCAGACGGTGCTCAAGCAGATGCCGCCCGGCATCACGCCGCCGCAGATTCTGGTGTACAACGCATCCAGCGTGCCGGTGATTTCGATGGCGCTGTCCAGTCACCGCCTGCTCGACAACGAGCTGTTCGACCTGTCCAACAACTTCATCCGTCCGCAGCTGGCACAGGTGGAAGGCGCTGCCGTGACTTCGCCTTATGGCGGCAAGGTGCGGCAGATCCAGGTCGACCTCGACCCCAAGGCACTGCGTTCCAAGGGGTTGACGCCGGACGACGTCAGCAAGGCGCTGGCGGTACAGAACCTGCAGCTGCCATCCGGTACCGAAAAGATCGGCCTGTTCGAATACAACGTGACCCTCAACGCCAGTCCGAAAGTGGTTGAAGAACTCAACGACATGCCGATCAAGACCGTCAACGGCGCGACGATCTACCTGCGCGACGTGGGCTATGTGCGCGACGGTTTCGCGCCGCAGACCAACATCGTGCGGATCGACGGCCGCCACTCGGTGCTGACCACCATCCAGAAAAACGGCAAGGCGTCGACGCTCGATATCATCCAGCAGATCAAGGACCTGATGCCGATCATCATTGCCGGTGCGCCCAAGGGGCTGCACGTGACGCTGGTGGGCGATACCTCCACTTTCGTCAAGGCGTCTGTCAACGGCGTGATCCGCGAAGGCGTGACTGCTGCGATCCTGACCGGTCTGATGATCCTGATGTTCCTCGGCAGCTGGCGCTCAACCGTGATCATCATGCTATCGATTCCGCTGGCCATCCTGTCTGCGATCATTCTGCTGCTGGTGGCCGGTCAGACCATCAACCTGATGACGCTGGGCGGTCTTGCACTGGCGGTGGGTATCCTGGTGGACGATGCGACGGTGACCATCGAAAACATCAACTGGCACCTCGAGCACGGCAAGGACGTGCGTACCGCGATTCTCGACGGTGCTGCGCAGATCGTGGTGCCGGCTTTCGTGTCGCTGCTGTCGATCTGTATCGTGTTCGTGCCGATGTTCTTCCTCGGCGGCGTGTCCGGATACCTGTTCGTGCCGCTGGCCGAAGCCGTGGTGTTCTCCATGATGTCTTCGTTCGTGCTGTCGCGTACCCTGGTTCCGACGGTGGCCAACTACTTGCTCAAGCCGCATGTGCATTTTTCCGAGCATGAATCATCAAGCGGACACGGGGCGCATGCCGAAGGCGAGGTTGTCTTCCCGCCGACGAAAAACCCGTTCGTGCTGTTCCAGCGCAAGTTCGAGCAGGTGTTCAGCGTGATACGCGAAAATTATCGCAACCTGCTGCTGATGGCGCTGTCGCACCGGCCGAAGTTCATCATTGGCTTCCTCGGCTTCGTGCTGGCGTCTTTCCTGCTGGTGCCCTGGCTTGGACGCAATTTCTTCCCGGCCACGGATGCCGGCCTGATCAAGCTGCACGTGCGCGCCAAGACCGGCATGCGTATTGAAGAGTCGGCGCGACTGGTCGACCTGATCGAACGCGATATCCGCAGCAACATTCCGGCCGACGAAGTTTCGACCATCATCGACAATATCGGTCTGCCGGTCAGCGGTATCAACCTGAGTTACAGCAGTTCGTTCCCCATCGGAACGGCGGATGCGGACATCATGGTCACCCTCAAGGAAGACCATCATCCGACCGAAGGCTATGTGCAGATGCTTCGGCGTAAACTGGCGAACGACTTCCCCGGCGTGACCTTTGCCTTCCTTCCTGCCGACATCGTGACCCAGGTGCTGAATTTTGGCTTGCCTGCGCCGCTTGACATCCAGATCTTCGGTTTCAAGAACGATGAGAATCGGGCTTATGCCAACGAGCTGATGACAAAGCTGCGCAAGGTATCCGGTGTGGCTGACCTGCGTATCGCGCAGCAGTTCGACGAACCCGAGTTGCATGCGGTGGTCGATCGTGCCCGCGCCCAGCAGCTTGGCCTGTCGGAACGCGACATTGCCAACAGCATGCTGATCAGTCTGTCCGGCAGCTTCCAGACGGCGCCGAATTTCTGGGTGAATCCGACCAACGACGTTGACTATCCATTGGTGATCCAGACACCGCAGTACCGTATCGATACCCTCAGCGATCTGCTCAATGTGCCGATTCCGACCGGCAAGTCGAGCAATCCGAAGCTGCTGGGGGGCGGGCGCTCTGCTGTGCCGCAGATCCTGGGCGGGCTGGTGGACATCCAGCGCAAGCAGCAGACGGCGATCGTGTCGCACTACGACGTGCAACCGGTGATCGACATCTTCGCCACGCCGGAAAACCGCGATCTGGGCGGCATTTCAGCGGATATCCAGAAAATTCTTGCCGACACGGCCAAGGATGTGCCCAAAGGCTCGACTGTGGTGCTGCGCGGCCAGGTGGAATCGATGAACTCGGCATATCATGGCCTGATCTTCGGTCTGGTGGCGGCAATCGTGTTCATTTACCTGCTGATCGTGGTCAACTTCCAGTCGTGGCTCGATCCGTTCGTGATCATCACCGCGCTGCCCGCTGCCCTCGCCGGTATCGTGTGGATGCTGTTCGTCACGCACACCACGCTGTCCGTGCCGGCATTGATCGGTGCGATCATGTGTATGGGTGTGGCGACCGCCAACAGTATTCTGGTCATCAGTTTTGCGCGTGAGCGTCTGGCCGAGGGTGACAGCGGGCTGGCTGCCGCGGTGGAAGCCGGTTATATCCGCTTCCGTCCGGTGCTCATGACTGCGCTTGCAATGATCATCGGTATGGCGCCGATGGCCCTCGGCCTGGGCGACGGCGGCGAGCAGAACGCCCCGCTCGGTCGCGCGGTGATCGGTGGCCTGGCATTCGCTACCGTGGCGACGCTGCTGTTCGTGCCTGTGGTGTTCAGTCTGGTGCACCGCGACAAGGCAGAGCCGCACAAGGCCGATCCGTCCCTTCAATTGTCTGTATCCGGAGCTTGAATCATGTCGAATGAATATCCTCACGTTCAGGTATCGCGCCGTGTGCGCACGATGCTGATCGTCCTGCTGGCAGCCGCGGGCCTGATTGCCACGGAGGGCATCCTGAGCCGGCTGCATGCCGACAAGATGCTCGTTGCGGCCGCCGAGCTGCGCGAAATCACGCCGGTCAAAATGATCATGCCCGGGCATGGTGCGGCCAAGGAAAACCTGCGGCTGCCGTGTACCGTGACGCCATACTACGAAGCGGACATTTATTCGCGCGTCAATGGCTATCTCAAGACCTGGTACACGGATATCGGCGCACGCGTCAAGGCCGGCCAGTTGCTTGCGGTGGTTGAAACTCCGGATCTTGACGAGCAGATCCAGCGTGCCGAGTCCAATCTTGCCACGCAAAAGGCCAGGTTGCAGCTCGCCGTCGTCACGGCTCAGCGCTGGGAAAAACTGCTGGCAACCGATTCCGTGTCGCGTCAGGAAACGGAAGAGAAAGAAGCCGACCTGAAAGCGCAGCAAGCCGAAGTGAATGCTCAGGAAGCCGAGTTGCGTCGCCTGAAAGTGTTGCAATCCTTCAATCGCATCGTTGCTCCGTTTGACGGGGTGATCACCGACCGGAATACCGATATCGGCATGTTGATCACCACCGGCAGCAATGCCTCGATTCCGCCGCTGTTCAAGATCGCCGATGAGCACAAGTTGCGTGTCTATGTCGAGGTGCCGCAGAATTTCGCCGATCGCATCGAGAACAACATGAAGGCGCAGCTGTACTTCCCCGATCGCCCGCGTCAGGAATTTACGGCCACGGTGGTGAGTACCTCCGAAGCCATTCACGTCGATTCACGCACGCTGACCGTCGAGCTGATGATGGACAACAAGGGTGAGGAACTCATGCCTGGTGCTTATGCCGACGTGGCGTTTACCCTGCCCACGCCGGAGCATGTGCTACGTCTGCCTGGCAGTGCGCTGCTGTTCCGCGAGGGTGGCCTCAAGGTGGCGACGATCGGGCCTGACAACCGCGTGGTGCTCAAGTCGATCAAGGTTGCGCGCGATCTGGGCAAGATCGTGGAAGTGTCATCCGGGTTGCTGCCTACTGACAGGGTGATCGATACGCCTTACGATTCGATTGCCGACGGTGACCGCGTGCGTATTGCGAATGGGAAATAAGCCATGAAACTGAACCGAGTGGCGCTGGTGGTCGCAGGCATCCTCCCGTTGCTGGCCGGATGTTCGCTTGCGCCGACCTATAACGAGCCTAAAACCGAAGTGCCGGCAACCTACAAGGAATCCGGGGTCTGGCAACCGGCCAGTCCCTCCGATCGGATCGGTCGCGGCGACTGGTGGAAGGATTACAATGACGCCACCATCGACAATCTGATTCCGAAGCTTGACGCGGCGAATCCGACACTGGCCGAGGCGGTAGGCCACTATGACCAGGCGCATGCGCTCGAACAGCAGGCCAGTTCCAGCCTGTTTCCGGTGCTGAATGCCGGTGCCTTTGATACCGCCAACCAGCAGTTCTATAACAAGCCGCACATCGAGACGCCCAATCCCGCGATCACCTCGCCGCAGTCGTATCAGGAACGTTATATTGGCGTTGGCGCCTCGTATGAAGTGGACTTCTGGGGTCGGGTGCGCAATGAGGTTGCGGCAGGCAGGGCCAATGAAGCTGCCGCTGCGGCTGATCTTGAATCGGTGCGCCTGAGTCTGCGCGCAACACTGGTCAATGACTATCTGTCGCTGCGTGGCCTCGATCTGCAGATCAAGCTGCTGTCGGATGTGGTGGTGATGTACCAGAAAGCGCTTGATCTGACCGAGTACCGCTTCCACGGCGGTATCGATTCGGAACTGAGCGTATCGCGCGCCAAGGCACAGCTTGATTTTGCCCGTGGCGAGCTGGCCGATTTCGTCGCTGCGCGCGCGCTGTACGAACACGCCATCGCTTCGCTGGTGGGGCAACCCGCATCGTCGTTCTCTCTGCCTTCGGTGCTGGTCGAACTGCAAGTGCCGAACATTCCGGTGGGCGTGCCTTCTGCCCTGCTGCAGCGCCGGCCCGACATCGCGGCTGCGGAGCGGCGTGTGGCCGCAGCCAACGCGCAGATCGGTGTGGCACGCGCGGCGTTCTTTCCCACCATCGATCTGGTTGGTGGCATCGGTCAGGACGCGATTCTGGCCAACCAGTTCAACCTCGCGCCTACCACGCTCTGGACCATCGGACCCACTGCGTTCCTGACCATATTCGATGCCGGACGGCGTCAGGCGATCGAGGATCAGGCCAAGGCTACATTCAATGTCGCTGGCGCGCAGTATCGTCAGACCGTGCTCAGGGCGTTTCAGGAGGTCGAGGACAATCTGACCCTGCTCAACCAGTTGGCCGCGGAGTCGGTGAGTATCGATGCTGCCAAGGGCGATACGCAGCGTGCGCTGGAAATTGCCATGAGCCGCTACCGCGAAGGTATGGAGAACTATCTGGAAGTGGTGACAGCGCAACAGCCGGCACTGCAGGCCGAGTTGCAGTCGATTCGACTGCATACACGCAGGCTGCAGGCCAGCGTCAGCCTGATCCGTGCCCTGGGCGGCGGTTATCAGCGGCCGAAGTCCTCCTGACCGGCGGGAGCGGGTGCAACAAAAAGGCCATGCGATTGCATGGCCTTTTTGTTGCACGGCGTCCGCATCGTGAATGCGAACGCCCTGTACTGCGGTATTACTTGGTGGCGGTGTACGGCTTGAAACCGAAGTGTTCGAAGATTTCCAGCGCTTTGGGCGAGTGCAGATAGTCCACCCACATTTGCGCTGCCTTCTTGTGCGGAGCCGCTTTGAGCGGTGTGGCAGCGTAAATCGCAGAAACGTTCTGGGCGTCCGGAATGTTCACGTGGCTGATCGGGTTGCCGGTCTCTTCCTGGAAGATGGCTTCCGACTGCCAGGTGACGCCGGCTTGCGCGCGGCCAAGCATCAGGTACAGCGGCGATTGGCGGTGATGAATGTGGGTCAAAATGGTTTCGCCGTTCTTGACCTTGGTGTCGTACACGGCGGTCACCAGTGCTTCGCCACCGGCCTTGGCCAGTGCGGCCTTGATCTGACGGCCAATGCCTTCGAATTCAGGGTTCGGCATGACCAGTTTCACACCGGGTTTGCCCAGGTCGTTCAGGCTGGTGATGTGTGCAGGATTGCCCTTGGGGATCATGATGGTCAGCGTGTTGGTCGCATAGCGTACGGCCGGAGCCTTGCCATAACCTTCGTCGATGGCCTGGGTGACGCGCTTGAGGCCGGCGGCGTACACGTCCGGGTGCACGGTCCAGGTCATGTTGCCGACGGTGACGGTGCCATGCTTCTTGATCTGCTCGTAGCACAGGCCGGGCGGAATGGTTTCGTAGTAAATCTTGCCTTTGAATTCAGGATGCTGGCGTTCGAATTCGTGTACCAGCGGGGCCATGGCGAAGTAGTAGTTGCCGCCCACCAGTATCACCAGTCTGGCGTTCATGGGGTCGCCATGGAAATCAGGCAGGTTGTCCACTTCGGGAACGGTGAATTCGAGGCCGCGATCCTGCACCGGATTGTTGGCGCCATGGCTCCAGGGCGGGAAGAACTGTTCCTGATTCGTCGTGTCGGCCATGGCGGAAGCGGCAAAGCACGCCTGGGCCGCAAACGCGAGTGCGACTGCATGCGAAAGAAGGGAACGGGATACGCTCATCGGGATCTCCTGTTGTCGGAAGCATTGTATTGGGTGTTGGACATTTCAGTGCCGCACGTATAATATAACCCGCGCTGCCGGATGTAAATTAGTGTGGGCGGTTCGAGACCGATTTCTGTACGTTTTACGAAATTGACTGCGTGTTGACGTGCAGATTTCCGAAATTATACAAAATCAAGGTTGATCTGACCTGCCCGGGAGCTAGGTCCGGCAGGAGGGTTCGCATTACACAGGAGATCTTCAATGAAGTTGAAAACAAAATTGCTGGCTGTTGCGCTGTGCGCGGCGTTCGTGGCCCCCGCCTTTGCTGATGACGCTGCTTCGGCATCGGCTTATGTGAAGCCCGCGTTTACGCATGAATCCTATGGCAACCTGAAAATCGTGGTGCCGCTCACCAATGAAATGCTGTTGCCGATGAAGTTGCGCAACATCGCCAATTCACTCAAGGCCGCTGAAGCCTGGGGTGGCAAGCTGGACGTCAAGGTGGTGATGTATGCCAAGGGCGTGGCCTGGCTGAAGACCCCGGATGACAAGCTCAAGGCGCAACTGGATATGCTGCGTGCCCATGGCGTTCAGTTCGTCGTGTGCAACAACACGCTCATGGAACAGGGCATCAACTATCACACCCTGTATGGTGTGACCGATGCCGACATCGTGCCCTCCGGTTTTGCCGAAGTGGCCTTCCTGCAGGCTCGCAAGGGTTACGTGATCGATCCGGCCATGTAATCGTGCTGTGGCTGCGACGCCGTGAAGGTTGTTGCAGCGGCGCATGTCCGATGATGACGCCCGGCCCCGGCCGGGCGTTGTTTTTTGAAGCGTCCGGTACGGGGGCGCGGCTGCGGAAATGTGTGATGCGCGCACTGTCGCAACAGGACCTGTGGGCGATGGCTGCGTCTCGATGGCATTCCGGGGCGGTGCCGGATTTATTTCTTGTCACCCACTATGGTTTCGTCCTATAATCAGCCTCTTTTCAATCAACCGGTTGAGTGTAGCAATGGTCGTGATTCGTCTTGCTCGTGGCGGCGCCAGAAACCGCCCGTATTACAATGTGGTAGTCGCCGATTCGCGCTGCCGTCGTGATGGTCGTTTTATCGAGCGCGTCGGGTTCTACAATCCCGTCGCCAAGGAAGGCGGCGAAAAAATGCGTCTGGACCTGGCTCGCGTGCAACACTGGGTAGGTCACGGTGCGCAGGTGAGCGATGCCGTCTCCCGTCTGGTAAAGCTGGAAGAAAGTGCCCGCGTCGCTGGATGACCTGGTGGTGATGGGGCGCCTGGGCGCTCCGTTCGGCGTGAAGGGTTGGGTTCATGTCCAGCCATACAGCGAAATGGACGATGCTTTGGCCGATCATGCCGTGTGGCAGGTCGGCCGTTTGGGCGTCTGGGCTTCCTACGAACTGGAGGGCTTTCGTCCGCAAGGTAGCAAGATGGTGGCGAAGCTGGTGGGTGTGGATGACCGGGATGCGGCATTCGCCCTGCGTGGCAGCGAAGTCGCGGTGCCGCGTGCCAGTCTGCCTCCCGCTGGGCAGAATGAATATTACTGGTCCGACCTGGTCGGGCTGGATGTGGTGAATGTGCAGGGCGAACGTCTCGGTTCGGTTGACCATGTGATCGAGGCCGGGGCGCACGATGTGCTCGTCGTACGAGGCGAGCGCGAACGCTTGATCCCGTTCGTGGGGCAGATCGTGCTGGAGGTCAGCCTGGCTGCACGGTGCATTACGGTGGACTGGCAGGCGGACTACTGATGGTCGTGGCAAAGCAGATCGATGTGATCAGTCTGTTTCCCGACATGTTTGACGCAATTTCCCGACATGGTGTGAGCGGGCGGGCATTCGAGCGTGGCCTGGCGCATTTGCAGTTGTGGAATCCGCGGGAGTTTTCCACCAATCCGTACCGCAGTGTCGATGACCGCCCCTACGGAGGCGGCCCGGGCATGGTGATGCAGGCCGAACCGCTGGCCGCAGCGATTGAAGCTGCCCAGGCGCGGCAACATGATGCCGGCGTGGGTGATCCGCGCGTGATTTTTCTCGCACCACATGGCCGTCGGCTGGATCATGACGCGGTCATGCGTCTGGCGAGCCTCGATGGGCTGGTGTTGTTGTGTGGACGCTATGAAGGTGTCGATCAGCGCCTGATCGACGAATCGGTACATGAGTGTGTGTCGATTGGCGATTATGTGCTGTCGGGCGGCGAACTGGCTGCGATGGTCGTGATCGATGCGCTGCTGCGTCAGTTGCCTGGTGCGCTGGGTGATGCGCAATCGGCCGATCAGGATTCCTTTGTGGATGGCCTGCTCGATTACCCGCACTACACCCGGCCGGAAGTGTGGCGTGGGCGGCAGGTGCCGTCGGTGCTGCTGGGCGGCGACCACGAACGCATCCGTCGCTGGCGCTTGCAGCAGTCGCTTGCGGACACAGCAGCGTTGCGGCCGGATTTGCTGCGCAATCGCGATTTGAGCAAGGAAGAATCGGTCCTGTTGGCCCAGAGCCTGCAGGCAGAACAGCCGGAGTGATCCGGCGATAACAACCGTGCGTGTCAGGTGGCGACCTGCTCCGCGCACCCCGGTCGTGACCGGATATCTGTCCAAGGAGAAACGCATGAATATCATTGAACAACTGGAACAGGAAGAGATTGCCCGCCTGGGCAAGAACATTCCCGATTTTGCTCCCGGCGATACCGTGGTGGTGAGCGTCAAGGTCAAGGAAGGTTCGCGTGAGCGTCTGCAGGCCTATGAAGGTGTGGTGATCGCCCGGCGTAACCGTGGCCTCAACTCGGCATTCATCGTGCGCAAGATTTCCGCCGGAGAAGGCGTGGAACGGACGTTTCAGACCTACTCCCCGCTGATCGACAGCATCGAGGTCAAGCGCCGTGGTGATGTGCGCCGTGCAAAACTCTATTATCTGCGTGAGCGTTCCGGCAAGTCGGCGCGTATTCGTGAAAAACTGCCTGCGCGCAAGGTGGCTGCAACGGTTGATACCGCCGCAGAATGAAACGACGGTTTCGCCAGGCATGAAAACGCCGCGCATTGCGCGGCGTTTTTTTTGGTGCAGATGCGGGACTGGCCGCCTGGACGGGTGCAGGTGCGCGCACAGGCTCACATGGCGCGAAAGATGCCGATGCCGTGATCGGAATGCATCATGATTGCCCGTTTTCGAGCGCCAGACGTTCCATTTCGAGCCATGGATCACCGCCGTCCAGCCCCTTGATCATGCGGTCGATGGCGGCGAGACGTTGCATGGCAGCGTGCACCTGACCAGGCTGCAATCGGCGTAATGCACGTTCGAACAGCGACTGGCGCTGGTCGCGGATGCCCAGTTCGCGCATGCGACGACCGCGTTGCTCGGGCGAGCTGTCGACCAGTCGCGCGAGCGACCGCAATTCGCGAGTGATGGCCCACAATACCAGCGTGGCAGCCTCACCTTCGTCGTGCAGCCCATGCAGTATGCGAATGAGGCGGCGGGCATCGCCTGCCAGCAAGGCATCGGTCAGGTCGAATACATCGAAACGCGCCACGTCGAGCACGGCATCACGCACCTGCGTTGCCGTCAGTACTCCAGGCGGATAGAGCAGTGCCAGTTTGTCGATTTCCTGCTGCGCTGCCAGCAGATTGCCTTCCACCTTGTCACTGATGAAGCGCAAGGACTGGGCATCGGTGCGTTGTCCGCTCCGGGCCAGGCGTTCTCCAATCCAGTGCGGCAGACGTTCGGTGGCGGGGGTGAATACGGCAACGCTGACGCCGGCGTCTTCGAGCGCCGTAAACCACTTGCTCTGGCTCACGGCCCGGTCTGGTCGAGGCAGCACGACCAGCGTCACGGTATCGGGCGGCAGTGTCGCGCAGTAGAGTTGCAGCGCTTTGGCGCCTTCGGTGCCGGGTTTCCCGGAGGGAATGCGCAGCTCGACCAGTTTGCGTTCTGCGAATAGCGACAGGTTGCGTGAAGCATCAAGCAGTCCTGACCAGTCGAAACGTCCCTCGACAACGAAGAGATCACGTTGGCTGCAGCCGGACTCGCGTGCGCGCTGTCGCACCAGATCGCAGGTTTCCTGCACCAGCAACGGTTCGTCGCCATGCACGACATACAGTGCCGTCAGGTTGCGCGCCAGCTGCGCGGGCAGCTGTTCGGCCTTGATGCGCATGACGGTCAGTGCAGCATGAACAGCCGGTGCAGGATCTGGTGCGCGGCGTCGTTCTGCATGTCGCTGTTGAGAAACTGTTGTTCGTTGCCGTAGGCAAACGGCTGGCTTGGATTGAAGTTCATGTTGCGGGTGAGGAAGATTTCCTGCGGCGCGGCCACTTCCTTGTGATCGGGCGTCAGTATCCGGTATTTGACCCGATACTGCAGCTGGTATTCACTGACCGTGCCGGCCCCGGTAATGGCGATGATCAGCATCTGGTTGGTTTCATCCATGATCTGGATGATGCGTTCGGCCTTGGCGGGCGAAGATGCCAGCCGGTCTGCGTGACCGCCGGCCGTCATGAGGCGGCGCAGGGCTGCGGCGACGGCCGAGCCGTTGCCACTGTCGATATAGATCGAAGTGTACGGAATGTCGGTCTGGTTGCGCAGGTGGAAACCACAACCGGCAAGCGCAAGGCTTGCAACGACAACCAGGGCGGACAGCAGCAGGCGCAAAGACTGGGTCATGGGCAGGGGGTCCTGAAAGACGCGTGGTCACACCACGATATTAACCAGGCGGCCCGGCACGACGATGATCTTTTTCGGTGCCTGCCCCTGGACGAATTTTTGCACTGTCGCGTCGGCCAGTGCGACCTGTTCGATGTGGGTACGCTCGGTGTCGCGTGCTACCGAGATCTCGCTGCGCAGTTTGCCGTTGACCTGTACCATCAGCGTCAGCGTGTCCTGTTGCAGCGCGGTCGGATCGGTCTGCGGCCAGCCTTGTGCCTCGAGCGCGCTGCCAGGGCACAGTTCGTTCCACAGTGCGTCGCAGATGTGCGGTACGATGGGCGAGAGCACGATCACCATGGCCTGCAGCGCTTCCTGGATCACGCTGCGTGTGACCGGATCGCGCGCTTCGATTCTGCCCAGGCTGTTGAGCAGTTCCATCACGCTGGCGATGGCGGTGTTGAAGGTCTGGCGTCGGCCGTAGTCGTCGCCGATTTTCTGGATGGCGCTGTGCAGCTGGAATCGCAGTGGTTTGAGCGACCCGGGCAGGTCGCCCCCCTGCCATGCGGCAACCGGTCCGGTTGCGACGTGATCGGCGCAGAAAGTCCACAGGCGGCGCAGAAAGCGGTGTGCACCCTCCACTCCGGCATCCGACCATTCCAGGCTTTGTTCCGGCGGTGCGGCGAACATGGTGAACAACCGTGCAGTATCTGCGCCGTAGCGGTCGATCAGTTGTTGTGGATCGACACCGTTGTTGCGCGATTTGGACATCTTTTCGGTTCCGCCCAGCATGACAGGCTGGCCGTCTGCGCGCAGCGTGGCATGGGTGGGGCGGCCGCGTTCGTCGGTGGCGAGATCGATTTGTGCCGGGTTGAACCATTCGCGTTTGCCGTTCGGCTGTTCGCGATAGAAGGTGGGCGCGATCACCATACCTTGTGTGAGCAGGCGCTCGAATGGCTCGTCGCTGTGCACCAATCCCTGGTCGCGCATCAGTTTGTGAAAGAAGCGTGCGTACAGCAGATGCAGGATGGCGTGTTCGATGCCGCCGATATACTGGTTGACGGGCAGCCAGTCGTCGGCACGGCTGTCGAGCATGGCGCTGTCGCAATCGTGGCTGGCGTAGCGCGCGTAATACCAGGACGATTCGACGAAAGTGTCCATGGTGTCGGTTTCCCGCCGCGCAGGACGGC
>JAJXUP010000199.1 GCA_021782795.1 Pseudomonadota bacterium
GGCTCTGCCGATACCGAAGCGCATGCGCTGGGGCAGCGGCGAAGTCGAATTCGTGCGGCCGGTGCACGGTCTGGTCATGCTCCACGGTGATCGCGTGGTGCCGGGGCAGGTCATGGGGTTGCACAGCGGCCGGGTGACGCGTGGCCACCGTTTCCTGTCGTCAGGCGAGATTACGCTGACCAGTGCCGGACAGTATGCGCAGACACTGCGCGAGGCCGGCCACATCGAAGCCGATTTTGGCGCGCGGCGCGAGCAGATCCGCACCCAGCTGGTGGCGCAGGCGGGCACGGCGCAAGTGCTGTGGGATGACACGCTGCTGGACGAAGTCACCGCGCTGGTGGAAACGCCGGTGGTGTACCGTGGCGAATTCGGCGAGCAGTTTCTTGCCGTCCCGCAGGAATGCCTGATCCTGTCGATGAAACAGCATCAGAAATACTTTCCGCTGGCCGATGCCACGTCAGGTCGGTTGCTGCCCGGATTCCTGGTGGTATCCAACCTGCCAGGCAGCGCGCAGACGGTGGTGCACGGTAATGAGCGCGTGCTGCGTGCCCGTCTGTCCGATGCCCGCTTTTTCTTTGAACAGGACCGGCGCCGCCGTCTCGACAGTCGCATCGAGGGGCTGGCCCATGTGGTTTACCATAACCGCCTCGGCAGCCAGCTCGAACGTGTCGAGCGCATCGCGCGCAATGCGGCCATGATCGCACACCACCTGCATGCAGATGCCGTCCTGGCCGAGCGCGCTGCGCGCCTGGCCAAGGCAGATCTGCTGACCGACATGGTGGGCGAATTCCCCGAACTGCAGGGGGTCATGGGCCGGTATTACGCCATGTTTGATGGCGAGGCGGCGGAAGTCGCGGATGCCATCGCGGCACATTATCAGCCGCGCTTTGCCGGAGACGCGCTGCCTGAGGGCGCGATCGCGGTCAGTGTGGCGCTGGCCGACAAACTCGACACCCTGGTGGGGATTTTTGGCATTGGCCAGCCCCCCACAGGCGACAAGGATCCGTTTGGCCTGCGCCGGGCCGGGCTGGGTGTGCTGCGCATCATCATCGAAACGCCGTTGCCGCTGTCACTGACGCAATTGATTGGTCAGGCGTGCGCCAGTTTTCCCACGGGCTGGATCGACGCGGCTGTGGCCGAGGCGGTGCACGTGTTTCTTCTCGATCGTCTGCGCAATTACCTGCGTGAGCAGCAGTACGATGCCGCCGAGATCGAGGCCGTGCTGGCGCGCCAGTCCGACCGTCTCGACGATGCGCTGGCGCGCATGGCAGCGCTGCGCGAGTTTCGTCGCCTGCCTGAGGCGCCGGTGCTGGCTGCGGCCAACAAGCGTGTGGTCAATCTGCTGAAAAAGGCCGAGGATGTATTGCCGGGCGTTGACCCGCAGCGATTTGTGCTGCCGGCGGAACAGCAGCTGCACGACAGCGTGCGTGCCTTGCAACCTATCGTGGCGCAGCGTGTGCGCAATGGTGAATACACCGCGGCACTCAGCGTGCTGGCCGGTTTGCGCCAGACGGTGGACACGTTTTTCGACAGCGTGATGGTGATGGCCGAAGATCCGGCGGTGCGCAGCAATCGCCTTGCCCTGCTGCGCGAATTGGGCGGCCTGCTCAACGAAGTGGCCGACATCAGCGTGCTGCCGGGCTGACCTGGCAGCACAGCATGTCATTGGTCGGGCAGCTCGATGGCTTCTCCCCGACGCGTGATCAGTGCGCAACGGATGGTTTTTCCAGGAAAACAGTGGCGCATGGCGTTGCAGTAGTCCGCCAGTTGCGCAGCGTGGCGTGCCGGCAGGTCGTCCTGGATATCGGTCTTGAAATCCAGTACCCACAGTTCACGGTCGAATTCCACCACCCGGTCGATGCGGCCGCTGCTGCCATCCTGGCGAAAGAACACCAATTCCTTGTAGGCGTTCAGGTAGTGGTCCGGGGCGAAAAACGGCCGCAGCGCCGCTGCCGACAGGATCTGCTCGCAGATCGTGAGCGCAGGTGTCCAGTGCGTCTGCTGGCCGAACCGTTCGGCGAGTGCTGGCAATGGCAGTGCGCCAGGTTCACTGGCGAGTTCGAGCATGGCATGGACCAGTGTGCCCAGTTCGCTGGCGGGGGAGCGCTCCGGTTCGAGGCGCCTCCCGGTCGGCGGGGGTACGGATGGCGCGGCCGCTGTGTCTGAGTCCGACGCATCAGGGCACAGGGCGTTCATGGCCGCCGACTGTGCGTCGGCCTGTTGTGGCGGGGTCCCGGCATGAGCGCCCTGCAGCGGATCGCCAGCCAGCGTCTCGCTCAGGATGCGCTGCCAGTCGTCCGCCGGGCTGCCGCCCTGGGTTGCTGACACCAGCAGCATCTGTCGTGCGCGCGTCATTGCCACATATAGCAGGTTGAGTTGCTCCGCCGCCTCAAGCCGTGCAGCACGTTCGAGCGCTGACTGTTGCCAGCGGGCCAGTTGCTGCTTGCGGCCGGTAAAGGAGAAATGTAGCGGTCGCTCCTGGTCGGCAGGCCAGTCGACCAGCGCCTGGTAATGTCGTCCCTGGTCCTTGCGACCACCGCTGTCGATCAGCCATACCAGTGGCGCTTCCAGTCCTTTTGCGCCGTGTACTGTGTGGATGCGTACTGCATCGGCACCATCACTGCCATCCCCTTCGTCGGGGTGTTCATGCACGCTGGCGCGCAACTGGTCAAGCTGGCGCAGAAAACCGCTCAGACTGGGAAATCGCCCGCTGGACAAGGTGAGTGAGAGTTCAAGAAATGCTTCCAGGTTGGCCAGCACACCGGCGGC
>JAJXUP010000058.1 GCA_021782795.1 Pseudomonadota bacterium
GACAGCCAGCGTCAGGCAACCAAGGACGCCGGCCGCATCGCCGGCCTCGAAGTCAAGCGCATCATCAACGAGCCAACCGCCGCCGCACTCGCCTTCGGCATGGACAAGAAAGAAGGCGACCGCAAGATCGCTGTGTATGACCTGGGTGGCGGAACATTCGACATCTCGATCATCGACATCGCCGAAATCGAAGGCGAACACCAGTTCGAAGTCATGTCCACCAACGGCGACACCTTCCTCGGCGGCGAAGACTTCGACCAGCGCCTGATCGACTATCTGGCCGACGAATTCCGCAAGGAACAAGGCATCGATCTGCGCAACGACATGCTGGCGCTGCAGCGTCTGAAGGAAGCTGCAGAAAAAGCCAAGATCGAACTGTCGTCCTCGCAGCAAACGGAAGTCAATCTGCCCTACATCACTGCTGACGCAAGCGGCCCCAAGCACCTTGCTGTCAAGATCACCCGCGCCAAGTTCGAAAGCCTGGTGGAGGAACTCATCGAACGCACCATTGCACCGTGCAAGCTCGCCATCAAGGATGCCGGCATCAGCGTCAGCGATATCGGCGATGTGATCCTGGTCGGCGGCATGACCCGCATGCCCAAAGTGCAGGAAAAGGTTCGTGAATTCTTCGGCAAGGAGCCGCGTCGCGACGTGAACCCGGATGAAGCCGTGGCCGTAGGCGCCTCGATCCAGGGCGGCGTGCTGCAAGGCGAAGTGAAAGATGTGCTGCTGCTCGATGTCACGCCCCTGTCGCTCGGCATCGAGACCATGGGCGGCGTGATGACCAAACTGATCCAGAAGAACACCACCATCCCGACCAAGGCGAGCCAGGTATTTTCCACGGCTGATGACAACCAGAATGCGGTGACCATCCATGTGCTGCAGGGCGAGCGCGAAATGTCCGCCGGCAACAAGAGCCTCGGCCAGTTCAACTTGACCGATATTCCGCCAGCCCCGCGTGGCATGCCGCAGATCGAAGTCACCTTCGACATCGACGCCAACGGCATCCTGCACGTCTCGGCACGCGACAAGGCAACCGGCAAGGAAAACAAGATCCGCATCCAGGCCAGCTCGGGGCTGTCCGAAGCCGAAATCCAGAACATGGTGAAGGACGCCGAAGCGCATGCCGAAGAAGACCGTCAGGCCCGCGAACTGGTAGAAGCACGCAACCAGTGCGACAACCTGGTGCATGCGGCGAAGAAGTCGCTTGCCGAATATGGCGACAAGGTGCCAGCTGACGACAAGGCCCGGGTCGAGACCGCCATTCGTGAGGCCGAAGAAGCCATCAAGGGCAATGACCGCGGTGCAATCGAAGCCAGATCGCAGGCACTGACCGAGGCCAGCATGAAGCTCGGCGAGCACATGCATGCCGCGACACAGCAGGAAGCTGCGCAGACGGGTGCCCAGGGTGCCGGGGCCCCGGATGATGTGGTGGATGCCGAGTTCGAGGAAGTCAAGGAAAAGAAATAATTCCGGCAGGCTGACTCCCAGCCGGTTTGAGGGGCGGCTTGCGCAGGCAGGCTGCCCCTGTCCGTTCATTCAGCAGGCAAATTATCAAGACCATGGCCAAACGCGATTATTACGAAGTGCTCGGAATCAACCGGGACGCCAGCGAAGACGAGGTGAAAAAAGCCTATCGTCGCCTGGCAATGAAGCACCATCCGGATCGCAACCCGGACAATCCCAAGGCGGAAGAACTGTTCAAGGAAGCCAAGGAAGCCTACGAGACGCTCTCCGACAGCCAGAAACGGGCCGCCTATGATCAGTATGGTCACGCAGGTGTCGATCCCGGCGCGGGCATGGGTGGCGCCGGTGGCTTCAGCGATGCTTTCAGCGACATCTTCGGCGATATCTTCGGCGGCGGTACCCGATCGCGCAGCAACGTCTATCGCGGGGCGGACTTGCAGTACAACCTCGAGATCAGTCTCGAGGAAGCCGCCCGCGGCACGGAAACCCGCATTCGCGTGCCTGCGGTGGAGGAATGCGGCACCTGCCACGGCAGCGGCGCCCGCCCCGGCACCGATGCCGTCACCTGCCCCACTTGTGGCGGCCACGGCCAGGTGCGCATGCAGCAGGGCTTTTTTTCGCTGCAGCAGACCTGTCCCAAGTGCCACGGCACCGGCAAGATCATTCCCAGTCCATGCACCGAGTGCCATGGCTCGGGACGCGTGCGCCGACACAAGACGCTGTCGGTTCACATCCCCGCTGGCGTTGACAACGGCGACCGCATCCGCCTGTCGGGAGAAGGCGAACCGGGGCAGAATCATGGCCCGAACGGCGATCTGTACGTAGTGATCCACCTCAAGCCGCATGCGGTATTCCAGCGCGACCACAACGACCTGCACTGCGAAATGCCGGTCAGCTTCACCACCGCCGCACTGGGCGGAGAAATCGAGATTCCCACGCTGGATGGTCACGCCAAGATCAAGATTCCCGCCGAAACCCAGACCGGAAAAGTGTTCCGTCTGCGCGGCAAAGGCATTCAGGGCGTACGCTCACATGCGCCCGGTGACCTGCTGTGTCACGTGATGATCGAAACCCCGGTCAACCTGACTGACCGGCAGAAGGAACTGCTGCGCGAACTGGAAGCCATCAATCTGACTGATGACGCCCGTCACAGCCCGAAGGCCAAATCGTTCATGGAAAAAGTCCGGGCATTCTTCAACTGACCGAATCGCGGGCCCGGCCGGTGGCCGGGCCTCGACCGGTTCAGCGAGAGAAATGGATCACCACGCCGCCAGCATCGATTTCGATGCGCTCCGGCTGAACGCTGCTGCCCAGCAATTTCAGATCGCCCGGGGTGAACCGGTAGACCGGCATGCCGTTTAGCCGTTCGTTCATGGCGACGGACAGCGCTTGCGACAACAGGACGTTCATCGCATCCGACATGCCATCGAAATGCTGGCTGTCCAGTTGCGGATGGTCAAGCACGATCGTCTTGTCCGCCGCATGCCAGACCAGCGCGCTGGACACCTGTGTATGCCCGGAAAACGGGCGGTCAGAGCCAACGAGGCGGATCAGCGTATCGAACTGCAGAGTGACGCGCTGCTGTTGCGGCAACACGCCCACCAGCGGATGCGACAACGTCACGTCGACCAGTCCGGAATAATGCTTTTCCAGCGGGAACCTGCGTTCGAGCGCCTGCTGCATCTGTCCGGCACTGACCTCTGCGCTCGATGGCAGCAGCCAGTCAGCGCAGCCGCCCAACAGCAGCAATACCGCGGCAGCCGCAACCAGACGCCGCACGAGGGCGACGCTCAGCATGCCACCACCTCGTCGGCATGGCCCGATTGCTTCGCCGCAGCAAACAGACGGAAGAAATTCTCGCTGGTGATCCGTCCGGTCTCAGCCACATCCTCGCCGCGCAGGCGGGACAGTTCCTGCGCCACATGTACTACCCACGCAGGCTGGTTGGTCTTGCCGCGGTGCGGTACTGGCGCCAGGTAAGGTGAATCCGTTTCGATCAGCAAGCGATCGGTGGGCACCATGCGCACCACGTCGCGCAGCGCTTCCGCATTGCGGAAGGTGACGATGCCGGAAAAAGAAATGTAAAACCCCAGGTCGAGCGCAGCCTGCGCCACCTCGGCGCTCTCGGTAAAACAGTGCATCACACCGCCCACACGATGCGCTCCTTCTTCGCGCAAAATACGCAGCGTGTCCGCGGCGGCCGCCCGCGTGTGCACAATAAGCGGTTTGCCACTCGCTAACGCCGCGCGGATGTGCACGCGGAAACGCTCCTGCTGCCACTCCGGCACGCCAGGCTGGCGGAAATAATCCAGTCCGGTCTCGCCGATCGCCACCACACGGGGATGCGCTGCCAGCTGCGTCAGTCTCTCGACATCGGGCTCATCGACGCCCTCGTAATCGGGATGCACACCCACCGAAGCAGACAGGTTGTCATGACGCTCCACCAGCGCCAGCAGGCGCGGCAGATCTTCCAGGCGAACACACACGCACAGCGCATGGCTGACACCGGCGTCGCGCATCGCTGCCAGCGCTTCCGCCTCGTGCGCTGCGAGATCGGGAAAATCAAGGTGACAGTGGGAATCGACAAACATGCGCGGTCAGATGGTGTGGGTGGGACGGGCAGCCTTCAGCGCGCCACCGAGCAACCCCTCGATGCGGTTGCGCGCCGCCACGCCATTTTCGTTGTCGTCGAACTGTACGCCGATACCCGGTGTCTTGCCGCCATGACAGCCAACCGGGGTGATCCACACCACCTTGCCGGCAACCGGAATCTTGTTTGGGTCTTCGAGCAATGTCAGCAGCATGAACACCTCGTCGCCCAACTGGTAGGAACGGGTGGAAGGAATGAACAGGCCACCTCCCTTGATGAACGGCATGTAGGCAGCAAACAGCGCGGATTTTTCCTTGATCGCCAGCGACAGTACGCCGGGACGCGCCATATTTGGAATCGAACTCATATTCTCCCCTCACTTGACGGGCCATTGATCAACGTTGCTGACAATGCCCGGACAAGACGCAACCGGGGGAAAACGCAGTTGATCTGCTGTAAACCGCCAGGTTGACGCTGCCCGCACCACATTGCCTGATGGGCCGTATTCACCCCTGCGCCTCAAACAGGGCACAATAATCGAGCAAAATATCCTCGACCGCCAGTTGCACGTTGAGCGGATGGGCGCTCGTGCGACGCACTTCCGTCAGCCGCTGGGCAAATCGCACCAGGCCGTGCACATCGGCACGCGGAGCAAGCGACTGCAGATCGGCGGCGCAATCGCCATGATAACCGATTCTGCCGACCATGCGCAGGGATAGCAAATCGTACATCCAGCGCTGCAACACATCGATCCAGTCGAGATAAGCCTCGTGCTCCATGCGCGCCAGCTGCTCGGCCTCATTCCAGACGCGCGCGCTGTCGGCGCGCGCCAGCATCTCCAGCCAGCCCGCACGGCGCGCCATGCGTTCGACATCATTCCACGCCAGCGCAGCCAGCGGTGCCCCACCGGCAAGATCGAGACACAGTCCTGGCTGAGCCACTCCCTGACCTGCAAGCCATTCCAGCGCACCGGCACGGTCCGGCAACGGGTGACGCACGGCATGGCAACGGCTCAGCACCGTCGGCAGCAGTCGCGCCGGCTGATCGGTGACCAGCAGCAACAAGGTGCGGTCCGGAGGCTCTTCCAGCGTCTTCAGCAAGGCATTGGACGCAGCCACATTCATGACATGCGCCTGATGGATCCACACCACACGCATCGGACCATGGGCACCGATGCGCAGGAAGTCGACGGCCTGGCGGATCGAATCCACACCGATCTGCGCCAGCTTGCGTCCCGGGGTCGCCTCGCCGCCCTCCTCCGCGGCAGCCACATCCACCTCAAGCACATCCGGGTGCTGGGCAGCCAGCAACCAGCGGCAGGAATCGCACTGACCGCAGGCCTGCTCTGCCGTGGGATGCGCGCACAGCAGCCATTGCAGGAAGGCGCCAGCAAGGGCGCGCTTGCCGCCGCCAGCAGGGCCCTGCAGCAACACCGCATGCGGCAGACGCGTGCGCATGGCGCGCAGCTGACGCACGGGCTCACTTTGCCACGGATACGGCTGATGCATGATTACACCTGCCACCAGGATGCAAACATGTGCAGCAACTCGGTACGAATGGCCTCCAACGTACGGTCGGTGCGGATCACCCGGATGCGCCGTGGTTCGGCCTGTGCCCGTTGCAGGTACACGGCACGCACGCGTTCGAAAAACGCCTGCTGTTCGCGCTCGAATCGGTCAGGCTCACCTTGTGCAGCACGGCGTTCGCGCGCAATCTCCAGGTCAACGTCGAACAGCAGCGTGATGTCCGGCTGCAATCCCTGCTGCACCCAGGTTTCCAGAATACGCAAACGGTTTTCGGCGATGCCACGTCCGCCGCACTGGTAGGCATAGCTGGCATCGGTAAAACGGTCGGACAGGACCCACTCGCCTCGCGCCAGCGCCGGACGGATCACCTGTGCAAGATGCTCGGCGCGGGCAGCAAACATCAGCAGCAATTCGGTGTCAGCACTCATGGTCTGGTTGAGCAGCACGGAGCGTAATGCCTCGCCCAGCGGGGTTCCACCCGGTTCACGCGTCACCGTAACCGTCTTGCCATGCGCGCGCAACTGCTCGGCCAGCCAGTTCACATGCGTGGATTTTCCGGCGCCGTCGACGCCTTCGAAACTGACAAATGGCATGCCAGTGCGTTCCTTCCCCTGTTATCGTAAACTTCCTTCATCGCCGCCATACCCGCACACGGCAGGCCGTGTGGCGTCAGCGCAATTTCTGGTAGCGCGCCACGGCCCGGTTGTGATCGGCAAGCCGTGCCGAAAAAACATGCGTACCATCGCCACGCGCAACGAAATACAGATCATTGCTCGCGAGTGGATGCAACGCAGCCTCGATGGAGGCCATGCCCGGCATCGCAATCGGCGTCGGCGGCAAACCGGCACGCGTGTAGGTATTGTACGGCGTATCGGTCTGCAAGTCGTTCTTGCGCAGATTGCCATCAAAGGCCGAACCCATGCCGTAGATCACGGTCGGGTCGGTCTGCAGGCGCATACCCAGGTGCAACCGGTTGATGAACACCGAAGCCACCAGCGGTCGCTCGCTGGCCTGCCCGGTTTCCTTCTCGATGATCGATGCCATGGTCAGCGCCTGCACCGGCGATGCATAGGGCAGCCCGGACGCACGTCCTGCCCAGGCCTGCTGCAGGTGCTGCTGCATCAGCGCATAGGCGCGTCGCAGCACTGACAGGTCACTGCCGCCAACGGTCACGTCGTAGGTTGAGGGGAAAAACCAGCCCTCCGGTGATGCCTGATGCATGTCGAGCGCGCGCATCACCTCTGCATCGCTCATGCCCGCGCTGTCGTGGCGTATCCACGGGTTGGCATCGAGTGCGGCGCGGATCTGGGCAAACGTCCATCCTTCGATGAAACGCACCTGCAGCGGCGTGACCTCGCCATTGGCCAGCTTGTGCAGCAGTTGCAACGGCGTGACAGGGGTCTGCAGCACGTACAATCCAGCCTTGAGCCGATTGGCATCGCCACTGGCAAACGCCAGCAACCGAAATTCGAGCGCATCGAGATGACCCTCCGGCAAGGCGCCGGCATGCTGCAGTTGACGGGTGATCACCCCAAGCCCGGAGCCAGGCATGACCACGACGCTGGCCTGGCCATGCTGCAATGGCACGGCACTGGAAGCAAAGCGGTACACCTGTGCTGTCGCAAGCGCGGCCATGCCGAAAATCAATCCTGCCAACAGAGTCCTAATCATCTTCCCTTTCCAGCAAGCCACGCAAACGCGGAGTGGCCGTACCTGCCGGCCAGCGCCGGTGCGCCAGTTCGCGCACCTGCCATATGCCGATCAGACTGTTGCACAACATGACTTCATCCGCATCGAGCACATCCTGCAATGTCAGTCTGGCACTGCGCGCCGTGTAACCTGCCCGATGTGCCAGCGTCAACAGGCGCGCTCGCGTCACTCCCGCTACGCCACTGCCCTCAATTTCAGGCGTCAACAATTCCTGTTGCCGCAACAGGAACACATTGCTCATCGTACCGCCCGTCAGGTGGTCGCGCTGGTCGAACAACAGGCCTTCCGCAATGGCCGGATCACGCCACTCCGACCGCGCCAGCACGTTTTCCAGCCGGTTGAGATGCTTGATTCCCGCCAGTTGCGGCTGCCAGGCCAGTCGCAGGTCGCAGACCCGCACCCGCACACCCTCGATACGATGACCGGGTGGATACTCCGGCAACGGGCTGCGCAGCACCACCCGCGTCGGTTCGGCCCCGGCAACCGGCGCATAGCCGCGTGCGCTTTCGCCGCGGGTGACGATCAGCTTGATGACCGCATCCTGCTCGCCGCGCGCCAGTTCCGCAATCTCGCGTTGCAACAGCATCCCGGCCGGAGGTTCGATGCCAATGCGTGCGCAGTCACCAGCCAGCTTGGCATACTGTCGTGACCACTGCAATACCGTTCCCGCACGCAGTCTCAGGGTACGGAACACGCCATCGCCATACGCAAGGCCGCGATCCAGTGCGGAAACACAGCCCCATTCCTGACCATTGACCAGAATCACGATGCTGCACCAAACGCACGCAGCATGCCGCGAACCTTGGCACGCGTCTCCGCCAGTTCGCGCTGCGGTTGCGAATCAGCCACGATACCGGCCCCAGCCGAAAACTCTGCCCGACGGTCATCGATCATGGCACTGCGTATCAGAATATTGAGATCAAGATCACCATCGATGTTCACATAACCCATACTTCCAGTGTAGGCATTGCGCGCCTGCGGCTCGAGTTCCCGGATGATCTGCATGGTCCTGACCTTGGGACACCCTGTGATGGTACCGCCGGGGAACAGCGCTCGCAGCAACGCCACAGGAGTTACGCCAGGCTGCAACCGGCCGGATACCGTGGATTCGATATGGTGCACCCAGGCGTAGCTCGCCACGCCCATCAATTCCTCCACCCGTACGCTCCCGGGCAGGCAGACACGGCCGAGGTCATTGCGTTCCAGATCGACCAGCATGACATGTTCAGCGCGTTCCTTGGGATGCGCCAGCAACTGTTCGCGCTGTAGCGCATCGCGTAACGGATCGGGATCTCTCGGCCAGGTGCCGGCAATCGGTCGCGTGAGTGCCCGGCCAGCCTTGACGCGCAACAACCGTTCCGGCGATGCGCTGACGATGGACTGGCGCTCACCAAGTGAAGCGATACCGCCAAACGGCACCGGGTTTCCGGCTCGCAACGTGCGGTACAACTGCGCTGCACTTGCCTGTGACGTCAACCGCGCATGCCAGCGACGTGACAGATTGACCTGGAATACATCACCGGCACGGATATAGTCCTGCACCGTGGCCACGTTATCCAGGAAGATCTGTTCGTCTTCTTCTTGCAGCGATTCGAGCAACGCCGCAGCGCTACCGCTGGCCGCAGGCGTGGCCGCGATGGCCGCCCGCAGTTCGTGCAGACTGTGCCTGCTTTCGGCAAACAGCCACGCCTGGCCGCGCCTGCGATCAATCTGGATCGCTGCCGGAATGCGCATGCGTACCGCAAGCGGGAAGGCAGGCTGCTCATCCCGTGCCACCACGGACGGTTCCAGCACATGCAGCATCTCGTAGCCAAGGTAGACGAACCAGCCACCGCGAAACGGCACGTGCGCCGCATCGGCAACAGCATCCGGCCGTTCGCGCCATTCCGTCTCGAACCGGGCAAGGAAGGTGGCACCTTCACCGGCATCAGCGCGATGCACCTGTTGCGGCAGCGCCAGCAGAATATCCCAGCCATCGCCGCTGCCCGTTTCAAGCAGCACCGGAAACTGCTGCGGATCCGCCTCATGCAGCGCAAGCAGATCCGGCAAGGCAGGGAGCGCCAGGGTAGGCACTACTACACGCGACGGAACACCAGTGTGCCGTTGGTTCCGCCAAAACCGAACGAATTGGACAATGCCAGGTCGATTTTCATCTCGCGGGCAGTGTTCGGAACATAATCCAGGTCACAGGCTTCGTCCTGGTCATGCAGGTTGATGGTCGGCGGAGCCACCTGGTGATACACGGCCAGCGTGGTATAAATGGCCTCGACACCACCGGCGGCACCCAACAGGTGGCCGGTCATCGATTTGGTCGAACTGATGGCCGCCTTGCGCGCGTGCTCGCCCAGGGCAAGTTTGAGTGCCGCAGTTTCGGCCAGATCGCCCAGCGGCGTCGACGTGCCATGGGCATTGATGTATTCGATCTGGTCGGCGTTGACCCCGGCATTGCGCAGCGCATTGCGCATGCAGCGCGCGGCGCCTTCGCCGTTCTCGAGCGGCGCGGTCATGTGATAGGCATCGCCGCTCATGCCAAAACCGGCCAGCTCGGCATAGATGCGCGCGCCACGCGCGCGCGCATGTTCGTATTCCTCGAGCACCATGACACCGGCGCCTTCGCCCATGACGAATCCGTCGCGCTCGCGATCCCACGGACGGCTGGCGCCCTCGGGATCATCATTGCGCGTCGACAGCGCCCGTGCAGCTGAAAATCCGCCCATGCCCAACGGGCTGATGGCCGATTCCGCACCACCGGCGATCATCACGTCCACGTCGCCGTACTCGATCAGGCGGGCGGAATCGCCGATGGCGTGTGTGGCCGTGGCACACGCCGTCACCATCGCCAGATTCGGACCCTTGAGCCCGTACAGAATCGACAGGTTGCCGGAAATCATGTTGATGATCGACGCCGGTATGAAAAACGGCGAGATCTTGCGCGGACCGCTTTGCAGATAAACACTGTGCGTTTCCTCGATCATCGGCAACCCGCCAATCCCCGAGCCCACACTCACACCGATGCGCTCGGCATTGGCCTCGGTGACTTCCAGCCCCGAATCACGGATGGCCTCGATCCCGGCCGCCATGCCGTACTGGATGAACAGATCCATACGGCGCGCTTCCTTGGGATTGAGAAACTTCGACACGTCAAAATCACGCACTTCCCCGGCGATTTGCGAGGCAAATGGCGACGGATCGAAGCGGGTAATCCGACTGATGCCGGAGACCCCGGCGAGAATGTTGGCCCAACTGGTGGCGATCCCGGTACCGACCGGGGATACAATCCCCAACCCGGTAATGACTACTCTGCGTCTGGACAAGAGTGCTCCACGAATGACTGAAGATGATTATTTGGCAAGATGCGCATTGACGTAGTCGATGGCCTGTTGCACGGTGGTGATCTTTTCTGCTTCTTCGTCCGGAATTTCGCACTCGAATTCTTCTTCCAGCGCCATCACCAGCTCGACCGTGTCCAGCGAATCCGCTCCCAGATCGCCGGCGAAAGAGGACTCGGGCTTGATTTCAGCCTCGTTGACGCCCAGTTGCTCAGCGACGATTTTCTTGACACGCTGCTCGATGTTTTCCATGTATGACACTCCCGATTGATAAAAAAGCCCCGCTATTCTAACAAAGTCGGCCAAGATCACCAAAGGAAACACTGATTTATTCGCCGGACAACAGGCAAGGCGAAGCACCCGGCTCACAGACATCGCGACATATCAAATAGATAGTCGGAATGGCAAGCGCCACGCCGCGCATCATCACGCTCGCGCAGTCAGGCAGTCAGCATTTCCACAACGGCTCCTGGCCGTGCCACAGTTACTCCATGTACATGCCGCCGTTCACATGCATCGTCGCACCGGTCACATAACCTGCTCCGGCCGATGCCAGGTAGGCTACTGCATGCGCAATGTCATCCACCGCGCCGAGCCGGCCCAGCGGTATCTGCGCGAGCAGGCCCGTACGTACTGCGTCAGGCAGCGCCCGCGTCATGTCGGTATCGATGAATCCGGGGGCAACGCAGTTCACGGTAATGTTGCGGCTACCGACCTCGCGCGCCAACGATTTGGAAAAACCGATCATGCCAGCCTTGGCGGCTGCATAGTTGGTCTGACCGGCATTGCCGGACGCCGCCACCACCGAGGCAATATTGATGATGCGGCCATAACGCGCCTTCATCATGCCGCGCAACACTGCGCGAGACAGGCGAAACACCGAGTTCAGGTTGGTATCGATCACCTGGTTCCAGTCGTCGTCCTTCATGCGCATGAGCAGGTCATCGCGAGTAATGCCGGCATTGTTGACCAGAACCGCCACTTCACCCGCCTGCTGGCGGACGGTTTCCAGCACGGCCTCGATGGCCTCCGGCTGCGTCACATCGAGCATCAGCCCCTGGCCGTCCAGTCCGGCGTCGCGGAAATAATCGCCAATCGCCGCAGCACCCGAAGCGCTGGTCGCGGTACCGAACACCCGCGCGCCCTGGCGCGCCAGTGTCAGTGCAATGGCCTGGCCGATACCCCGGCTGGCACCGGTCACCAGTACGGTCTTCCCTTGTGGCATGTCTTTGGTCTCCCCGAATCAGTCGTAATCGTTCACGCGGCCAGAAGCTCATTCACGTTGTCCGCGAAAGCGCGCAACGCATCACTGCTGATCAACGCCTGGGTAGGCACGCGTTCGTCGATGCGTCTGGCCAGCCCGGCCAGCACTTTCCCTGGCCCGCACTCGCCCGCCAGGCGAATACCGGCATCTCCCATCGCCCGCACAGTCTCCACCCAGCGAACCGGGCTGTACAGTTGACGCGACAGCGCATCACGGATGGCTGCGGCATCCCCGTAGACCGCCACGTCGGCATTGTGCAGCACCGGGACAATGGGCACCGCGATCCCGACCTTTTCCAGTTCATCGGCGAGCACCCGGGCCGCCGGCTGCATCAGCGCGCAGTGCGACGGCACGGACACCGGCAACAGCACGGCACGCTTGGCACCACGTTCCTTCGCCAGCAGCATTGCCCGTTCCACGGCAAGCCGGTTTCCGGCAATCACGACCTGACCATCGGCATTGTAGTTAACTGCCTCGAGCACCAGGTCTTCTGCTGCATCGCGGCACACACCGCGCACCGCATCGTCGTCCATGCCCAGAATCGCTGCCATGGCGCCGGTACCTTCGGGCACGGCGTCCTGCATCAGTTGCGCACGCAGACGCACCAGTCGCAGCGCGTCGGCGAATTCAAGCGCGCCTGCGGCGACCAGGGCGGTATATTCACCCAGACTGTGTCCAGCCATCATGGCCGGCAATGGCCCGCCCATCGCCCGCCACGCACGCCAGGTGGCCACACCGGCGGCCAGCATGACCGGTTGCGTATTCACCGTCAGATTCAGCGTGTCCTGGCTGCCCTGTTCGACCATCTGCCACAGGTCTTGCCCAAGCACTTCGGTGGCCTCGTCAAACGTTTCGCGTACACCGGCCAGTTCGGCCACGCCCTGCATCATG
>JAJXUP010000200.1 GCA_021782795.1 Pseudomonadota bacterium
TGCAGCGGCTCGCGCCGCGAAAGCCGCCGGCGCGAGCCGGTTCTGCATGGGCGCTGCCTGGCGCAGCCCGAAGCAGGACGATCTCGAGGCCGTGATGGAGATGGTGCGTGAAGTCAAGGCGCTCGGGCTGGAAACCTGCGCCACGCTGGGCATGCTCAAGGCAGGCCAGGCCGGGCAGCTCAAGGATGCCGGACTGGACTATTACAATCACAATCTTGATACGGCACCCGAGTTCTACGGCGAAATCATTCATACCCGCACCTATGCAGACCGGCTCGATACACTGGAGCAGGTGCGTGATGCCGGACTCAATGTGTGTTGTGGTGGAATCGTCGGCATGGGGGAAACGCGTGCGCAACGTGCCGGTCTGCTGGCGCAACTTGCCAACCTCGATCCGCAGCCGGAATCGGTTCCGGTCAACATGCTGGTGCGTGTCGAAGGCACGCCGCTGCAAGACGTCGAAGCACTCGATCCGTTTGAATTCGTGCGTACCGTGGCCGTGGCGCGCATCCTCATGCCGCACAGCCACGTGCGCCTGTCGGCCGGTCGCAATGAAATGTCGGAAGCGGTGCAGGCGCTGTGTTTCCTCGCCGGAGCCAATTCGATTTTTTATGGCGAGAAGCTGCTGACCACGGGGAATCCGGACGTGGCCCGCGATCAACGGCTGTTTGACAAGCTGGGGCTGGTTGCCGAGCCCGCTGCTGCCCACGGATGACCATCAGCGCATCGCTGTCCCGATTGCGCGCAGGGCTGTCGGAACTGGCTGATGCACACGCGTTGCGCCGCAGGCGGGTGCTCGAATCTGCGCAGGGCGTGCGCGTGCATGTGGACGGCCGTGACTGGTTGTCGTTCTGCAGTAATGATTATCTCGGCCTGGCCGCTCATCCGGCGCTGACCGATGCGATGGTTCGTGCTGCTGGCGAGTATGGCACCGGCGCAGGCGCCTCGCACCTGCTGTGCGGGCACCATCTCTGTCACGAGCGGTTCGAGAGCGAGTTTGCCCGTTGTGTCGGCATGCCGCGCGCGCTGCTGTTTTCTACCGGCTACATGGCCAATCTGGCCGTGGTGACATCGCTGGTCGGGCGTGACGGATCGGTATTTGCCGACCGGCTGAACCATGCTTCACTCAACGATGCTGCCGTGCTGTCGCGCGCCCGCCTGCACCGGTTTGCGCACGGTGATCTGGATGCGCTCGACCGGCTGCTGGCGTCGCATCCTGGCGCAGACAAGCTGGTAGCGGTGGATGGCGTGTTCAGCATGGACGGCGACCTCGCCAATGTTCCGCGGCTGCTGGAATTGTGCGAACGGCACGATGCCTGGCTGCTGGTCGATGATGCCCATGGCTTTGGCGTGCTGGGAGAGCAGGGCCGCGGCATCCTGTCCCATTTCCGCCTGCATTCGCCACGCCTGATTTATCTGGCCACGCTGGGCAAGGCGGCCGGGGTGGCCGGCGCCGTGGTTGCCGGAGAGACCGAGCTGATCGAATGGCTGGTGCAGAAGGCGCGCACCTATATTTATACCACGGCCCAGCCTCCGGCATTGGCGGCAGCATTGAGCGAGAGCCTGCGTCAGATCACCGCTGCGGACGGTGCGCGCGCGCACCTCGGACGGTTGGTCGCACATTTGCGCAACGGCTTGCAGGCGCAGGGCTGGACGCTGGGTCCGGGCACGACGCCGATCCAGCCGGTGATCGTCGGCGGCAATGCCGAGGTGCTGGCGTTGAGCGCGACACTTGAACAATGGGGTGTGCTGGTGCCGGCGATCCGGCCACCCACTGTGCCGGAGCGCAGCGCCCGCCTGCGCATCACGCTGTCGGCAGCGCATGCCGAGGCGGATGTCGACCTGCTGCTGTCCGCAATGGCGCAAGCGGGGCCATGATGATGAAAACAGACGGCAACACCGTGACGAATGCCGCCGTGCCGCCACTGGTGCTGCTGCACGGCTGGGGCATGCATGGCGGCGTGTGGCAGGGGCTGGCCGCACGCCTGCAGCAGGAGCGGCAGGTATTGATGCCGGATATGCCTGGCTATGCGGCGCAACCACAGCTCGATACCTGTACGCTGGAATCGCTGGCGGAGCACATGCTGGCTGACTGGCCCGCACAGGTGGACCTGTGCGCCTGGTCGCTGGGCGGACTGGTCGCATTGACCATGGCGCGGATTGCACCGCAGCGTATCCGCCGTCTGGTGCTGGTTGGCAGTACGCCATGCTTCGTGGACCGCCCCGATTGGAACTGCGGCATGCCGGCAGCGGTATTTGCAGGGTTCGCTGATGCGCTGCAGCAGGAGTATGAGCCGACACTGCGTCGTTTCATTGCGTTGCAGGCGCAGGGCGATGCTGCTGCGCGCGAGGCGCTGACGGTACTGCGGGCGCAATTGTTCGCGCGGGGACGGCCCGGAGTGGCCACCTTGCGTTGCGGATTGGATCTGTTGCTGCGCAGCGATGTGCGCGCCAGCGTCTCGCAGGTGATGGTCCCGACGCTCGTGGTACAGGGCAGCCACGACCGGCTGGTTCCACCCTGCGCCGCACACTGGCTGGCGGCACGCCTGGAACATGGATACCTGCTCGAGATGCGTGCTGCCGGACATGCGCCATTTCTGTCGCATGTTGACGAATTTGCACGCCATTTGCAGGGATTTTTGTCGGAGTGAACATGGAAGAGGCGCACAATGCGCAGGTCGACAAACGCCTGGTGCGACGCTCGTTCGACCGTGCGGCCGCGGATTACGATGCACACGCAGTGTTACAGCGCGAAGTGGGC
>JAJXUP010000059.1 GCA_021782795.1 Pseudomonadota bacterium
ATGCAGTCTGCCGCTTCAGCGGCCGGCTGAATTTGCGGCGCAGCCGTCAGCTGTCAAGAATTTCCTGCGCCCGACGCAAAAAATCGCTGGCCAGTTTGCTGTCGACTGCGAGCTTGATGAATTTCTGGCAAGCGATCAACGCTTCGCCCAGGGCGTCGCGCGTGTCCTGGGCCTCGTTGATTTTCTTGATGATGCGCTCGGCGTGCGGGCCCAGCAGGCTGTGCGCCAGTTCCACCAGCCGTGCCTTCTGGACCAGGCCGCTGTTGACCGGGTGCTGGTGCGCATGCTGCATTTCGACCAGGTCGCAGGTGACCAGCCCCAGATTGCACAATTCCTGCAGCACCGCTTCCAGGTTTTCAACCCAGACCACCCGCGCGGCCAGATCGGCCAGGGAGGTCTTGCCATCCACCGCGATGAGCGCCCGGCGTTGTGCCGTGCTCAGTTCGCGGCTATGGCTTGCGACCATTTGGTCGCCTTTGGCTGTGCGAAACGGAATCTGTTCGGGTTTCATGACGCCCCCCAGGAGAAAGCCGCGAATCTACTCGATCAGTTCACGAATGATGTTGTAGATCATGCGGATGGTAACGGACACGTAAACCGCACCCAGCAAGAAAATGATCGCTACCAGCAGGCGCAGGATGTTTTGCGGCAACTGGTCGAAAAACGGCGTCGCGAGGAAGCCGATGGTGAACAGCGCGACCAGCATCGACAGAAAGTTCCAGTGTTTGCCGACAGTGCCCCCGGGTATGCTGGATTTGAGCGAAAGCACCAGGTACAGGCAATAGAACATGAAAATGATGGCGGCAAAGTCGAGCACTGTCGTTATGACGTTGAAATCTCCGAAATCCATGGGTTGTCTCTCCAGTAGTATTGTTTGTTGTGTATTTGCGGTGTTGAATGGTACATAAAACCGCCATATTCTTGTCATTATGCTTTCATTATAATACAAGGTTGACCGTGTGGCGTGGAATCCGGGGCTGCGCGAGCGGACGGGTTTTAAGATGGGTTAACGTTTTGATTTGTATATTAAATCAGGCAGAGATGCCGTTAGTTCAGACGGATGTGTATCACCGCGCCGATGACAAAACTTGCGTAGCCTGCGCCGCCGCCGATCAGCAGCATGCGCAGTCCGCCGCGGAGGGCACCGCGGCCGGTAAACAGGCTCAGCGTCGCACCGATGACGAACAGGGCGCAGGCACTCACGGGCGCCACGCGCAGCGCCAGTGAACCACCGCCGAAGAATAGCAACGCCAGCAATGGAATTCCTGCGCCCAGGCAGAAGGCAAGAAACGACGATAGCGCCGCTGCCAGTGGTGAGCCGAGGTCGTCAGGATTGAGGCCGAGTTCCTCGCGTGCCAGTGTTTCCAGTGCGCGTTCCGGGTGGCTGACCAGCGTGTGCGCGACATGGCGTGCTTCTGCGGCATCCATGCCGCGGGCGTGGTAGATCAATGCCAGTTCCTCAGCCTCTTCCTGCGGGTAGAGTCTGAGTTCCTCGCGTTCGAGGCCGATCTGGTACTGGTACATTTCGCGTTGGGAGCGTACCGAAACATATTCGCCCGCCGCCATGGAAAATGCGCCGGCGAGCAGACCCGCCAGACCTGCCAGCAGCACCGTGCTGATCGAGTCCGCGGTGGCGCCGGCCATGCCGAGGATCAGACTGGTATTTGACACCAGGCCGTCGTTGACCCCGAATACCATGGCGCGCAGGTTGGCCTGGCCACCGGGGTGATGACGGCGACCGATGTCGGCCGCATCGGCAGGAAGCGGTGGGTGAGCCGGTGGCAGACCAAACACCGACATGCCGCGAATTTTCAGGGCGGACAGTACCGGTCGCATGGCCCGTACGCCAAACCAGCGCAGCAGCCAGGCGACCAGGCGGCTGCGCAGGTCGGGGCGGAATACTGGAACTGCTGCATGATCCTGTGCCAGCAGGGTATGTTGCCAGATGCCGGCCTGGCGTTCGGCACTGGTGGCCAGGCTGGCGAACAGTTCGGCCTCGCGGCCCGAACTGGCGGCGGCCATCTGGCGGTACAGCCATGCCGAACGCATTTCTTCTTGCCAGCCGGAAAGTGGATCGGGCGTGTGCGACATGCCTGTTCCCTGCAATCAATGGATCGTGGAATGGAATCGCCGGTATTGTATGGCTTCTGCCACGTGTTCGCGGCCAGTGTGTCCGCTATCCTGCAGGTCCGCAATGGTACGCGCCAAACGTAAAATACGGTGCCAGCCGCGGGCCGAAAGCTGCAGACGCTGCATGGCCTGTTGCAGCAGCGCGAACGCTTCTGGCGTGGCGGCACAGTGCCGCTCGGTCTCGCTGGCGTTTAGTGCTGCATTGGCCTTGCCCTGGCGTGACAGTTGCCGTTCGCGTGCCTGGCGTACCCGTTCGCGTACGGAGCTGCTCGGCTCTTCGCATGCGTTGCCAACCAGTGCGGTACCGGGCAATGCGGGTACTTCGATCTGCAGGTCGATACGATCGAGCAGCGGGCCGGACAGCTTGTTCCGGTAACGTGCAATCTGTTCCGCCGTACACCGGCAGGTCGCATCGGGATTGCCCAGGTGACCGCACGGGCAGGGATTCATGGCGGCCACCAGCTGGAAGCGGGCGGGATATTCGACCTGGCGCGCGGCGCGCGAGAGGCTGATCTGTCCGGTTTCGAGCGGTTCGCGCAGCGCTTCGAGCACCGTGCGCGAAAATTCCGGCAGTTCGTCAAGGAACAGGATGCCGTGGTGCGCGAGCGAGATTTCGCCTGGTCGCGGGTGGGTGCCGCCGCCGACCAATGCTGCCGTCGATGCGGTATGGTGCGGTGCGCGAAACGGGCGTCGGCGCCAATGTTCGCTGTGGAAATCGCCCTTGAGCGACAGCAGTGCCGCCGATTCCATCGCTTCTGCTTCGCTCATCTGCGGCAGGATGCCCGGCAGCCGGCTGGCGAGCATCGATTTTCCGCTGCCCGGCGGCCCGCTCATCAACAGCGAATGGCCGCCTGCAGCAGCGATTTCGAGCGCCCGTTTGGCACCTGCCTGTCCACGCACCTCGTTGAGATCGGGGCCGTCGGCGGCCGACATTGTGTCGGTCGGTGAAATATGTGGCTGGATGAGTGAGTGTCGCGACAGGTGGGCGCAGACTTCCAGCAGCGAACCGGCGGGAAAGATGCGTGCTTCGCGGACCAGCGCGGCCTCGGCGGCATTCTCGCGTGGCAGGAAGAAGTCCCGGCCGCTGTCAGCGACACCTGCAGCCATCGCCAGCGCGCCGCGCACCGGGCGCAGTGCCCCGCTCAGCGCAAGTTCGCCGGCAAATTCCGCATTCTCGACGGCGTTTGGAGGAATCTGTCCTGCTGCGGCGAGGATGCCCAGGGCGATGGGCAGGTCGTAGCGCCCTGATTCCTTGGGCAGATCGGCCGGGGCAAGGTTGACGGTAATGCGTCGCGCAGGAAATTCAAAACGCGAATTGAGTATGGCAGCGCGTACGCGGTCGCGCGATTCCCTGACTTCCGCTTCGGGCAATCCAACGATGGTGAACGCCGGCAGGCCATTGGCCAGATGCGCTTCCACCATGACTTCCGGCGCGCGCATGCCGGCCAGCGCGCGGCTGCGCAGAACCGCGAGCGACATGGATTTATTCGCTGGCGGGAGCGGCCGGGGTCAGCGCGTGTTCCAGTTCGGCGACGCGGGCTTCCAGCGTGGTCAGTTGCTCGCGTGTGCGCAGCAGCACCTGCTGCTGCACGTCGAATTCCTCCCGCGTGACCAGATCGAGGTTTTTCAGCAGGTTGGCAAGCAGGGCGCGCAGATTGTTTTCCATGTCCTTGAGCGGGCTGGTTTGCAAGGTCTGGCTGATTTTCTCGCCGATTTCATCGATCAGATTCTGGTTGATCATCATGGCAGTCTCTGGGTAAGGGTGACGGATGTATTTTACTCGCCTCGTGACGCATCGTGTCTTAATTTGTGATCTGGCACCCCTGCACGTCCATGGCGTGACCGCCGGAACAGCGGGTCAGGGCCCGTGCGTCACGGTTGTCGCACTGGAGTTGCGCGAACCGGTTGCCATTGACAGTGGCGGGAACGCGCATGCCGCAGCCGCTCAATAGGCAACATCGGTTCGCATCGCCCAGATATGCGCAGCGGCCAGGGCTCGCCACGGCGAGAACTGCGCCAGCCAGTCCTGGACCGCCTGTGCGCTGATCCTGTCCGGTGCGTGCAACAGCGTCTGCACGCCACGCTGTACTGCTGCATCGCCATGCAGCGAGCCATCCAGCCAGCCGAAGCCTCTCAACAAGGTGTAATTCACCGTCCACGGCCCGATGCCCTTGATCGCCAGCAGTTGCGCGCGCATTTCATCGATTGGCAGGGTGCTGGCCCAGGTGTCGAGCGGCAACCGGTCTTCCATGACCTGTGCCGACAGCGTCAGGAGTGTCCGGGTTTTCGTCGCCGAAAATCCGGCCTGACGCAAGGTGGCTTCGCTCAATCCGGCGATGTGTCGTGCTCCCGGGTAACAGAGCAGACCGCTGGAGTGACGTATATTCGTGGCCTCAATCAGTTTGCGTCGCAACGCTACTGCTGCGCCCAGACTGATCTGCTGGCCGGCGACAGCCCAGGTCAGGGCCTCGAACGGCGTTGCCGTCGCTGGCACGCGCAATCCGGGGTGATGCGCGATCAAAAGACCAAGTTGCGGATGGTCGCGATGGCGCGTTTCAAATGCGTCGATATCCTGTGTCAACCCGAGCATGCGTCGGACCATGGACTCCAGGGCAGTCGGACCGATGTCCGGCAGCCGGCCATCGACGGACAGCCTGACTTCCGCCTGTCCCGGGCCGAAGATCACGGTCAGGCAAGCGGGCGCATGTTGCCACATGATTCCCTTGTGCAGCGCGTCATCGGTCACCCGCTCGGCGATTTCCTGCCGGTCACGCCGATGAAAGGAAAGTGTATTCCCGGGGCGGAACGTGGCTGGCAGAGGCAGGATCAACCGGAGCTGGGTGGTCATGGTCCGGACTCCCGGTCAAGCAACGCCTGTTTGCGCGCGACGCCCCAGCGGTATCCGGACAGCCCGCCATCGTTGCGAACCACCCGGTGGCAGGGGATGGCAACGGCCAGTGGGTTGGCGGCGCAGGCCTGCGCCACGGCACGCACTGCCCTGGGGGCACCGATGCGCCGAGCGACTTCCGTATAGCTTAGCGTCGTACCCGCAGGGATGGCGCTCAATGCTTGCCAGACCCGCTGCTGGAATGCGGTGCCGCGTATATCCAGAGGCAAATCGAGACCGCATTGCGGCATGTCCACGAAGCCGACCACCTGGGCTACCTGTTGCTCGAATCCGGCGTCCCCACCGACCAGTTCTGCCCTGGGGAAACGGTCCTGGAGATCGCGCACCAGCGCATCCGGGTCATCACCCAGGAGAATGGCGCAGATGCCGCGCGCGCTGGCTGCCACCAGAATCGATCCCAGCGTGCATTCGCCTACCGCAAAGCGCATGACCACATTCGCGCCACCCGCACGGAAATGCTTTGGGGTCATGCCCAGCAACTGTTGCGACGCTTCGTAAAATCGTCCACTGGAGTTGAAACCGGCTTCATAGATTGCATCCGTCACCCGGCGACTGCGTATCAGTTCATCGCGTAATTTTTGGGCGCGATGAGCGGCTGCATATGCCCTGGGGGTGAGCCCTGTCACCGCCTTGAATATCCGGTGCAGATGAAACGGGCTCAACTGCGCGCTGTGTGCCAGTGTGCGCAGATCCGGGGCTGTCGTGGCGTTCTCGATCTGTCTGCACAGCTGTTCGACCAGTGCTGCATGCCGCTCCCGGAGCGGGGGCTGATCCGGTCTGCAGCGTTTGCACGGGCGAAAGCCGGCTTGCGCTGCCGCCGCTGCCGTATCGAAGAACCGGACATTTTCCGGGTTGGGCGTTCTCGCGCCGCATGACGGGCGGCAGTAGACCCCTGTCGTCCTGACCGAATAACAGAACTGGCCATCCATCCGGGGATCGCGTGTCACGATGGCCGCCCATCGGGGATCGCGAAGTACGGACTCGGCAGATTTTTCGCTGGATGTTGACATGGTTGATCATTCCCGTGTGCTTGATGGTACACATTCTAGCCTTCGGAAAGAGCACATAGGCTCCGGCGTTTGCTTTTGAATCCATCGGGTCCCGGGCGATCCGACCTGATCGGGCGCACGCATGATGATGCTACTGCCATTTTTTTACAAAGTCCTGATGCGTTCCTGGCTAACATTCATCCGGATGAGCAGATTTTGGTGCATGCCCTGCCAGCCAATGGCATGACGCACCTGTTTGGTGCGCATGACCCGGGGGGTGAAAATATTTCGTGCATTGGAATGGTGCGCATGATTCGTCAACGTCAGGCGCCATCATCATAAGCAACTGTTTTTTAATTTGTGTTTTTTCTGGCACGGTTTCTGCTACTTGTTGCAGCGCAATGTTGCGCTTATTTTTACCGGGAGTTACTTATGCGAATGATGAATAAAACGGTGCTGGCACTGGCCCTGGGCGCCCTGTCCCTTCCTGCGCTGGCGGATGATACGGCAGCCGCGCCTGCTGCGCCTGCGGCTCCCAGTCTCGGCTCGGTGATCGCCGCGACTCCGGGGCTGAGTATTACCGGTTATGTCGCCGGTACCTATGACTATTTCAGTACCGACACGCCGCTGATGCGCCAGTTCGATACCACGCAGAATGGCTTCACCGCTAACCAGGCAGCGTTGACCGTCGCCTATCTGCCCGCTTCCGGTGCCGGTGCACAAGTGACGGCCATTGGCGGTTCCGATGCACAGATCATGCGCTCGGGCGAAACCTATCCGGCCGGGACATCCACTACCCAGTTCGACTTGTTCAACGCGTTCGCGCAGTATGCAGTGGGCACGTATACCCTGATCGGCGGCAAATTCTCCACGCTGGCCGGTGCCGAAGTCGCCACACCGAACGCTGACAACGAAATTTCCCGTTCGCTGCTGTTTACCGAAATGGAACCCATTACCCATACCGGTGTGCGCGTGGTGGATGCTGTGTCGAGCGCAATGACCCTGACCGCTGGCGTGAACAACGGCTGGAACTACACCAGTTCGCCTTCATCCAGCAATGGTGCTTCGGGCAAGACGCTGGAACTGGGTGTGTCGGGTACGCCCAGCAAGGCATTCGCCTATTCCTTCGCCTACTACAATGGGGATTCCCCGCTGTTTGATGGCATCACCACCACCAGCACCACCAGCAATCTGCAGTTGTTCGACGCAGTGCTGACCTGGAATGCCACCGATTCGCTGAGCTTCATTCTGAATGACGACTATCTGTCCAAGGACAACGTCGCCCTGCTCAATGGCACTGTCGGTACCGGTACCGCCAATGGCGTGGCGTTGTATGCCAATTACGCCATCAACAGCGAATGGATGCTGTCGCTGCGTGGCGAATATGTTGATGACGCCGATGGCATGCTGACACTGAATGGCGGCGTGGCGCCCGCTGCGTTTGGTAGCGGCACGTCCAATACCCTGAAGGAAGGTACGGTCGCCATCAACTATACCCCGGTCAAGAACCTGAAGCTGACCGGCGAAGTGCGTGAAGACGAATCCAACGTGAACATTTTCACCAAGAACGGCAGCGCCACGTCCAGCCAGACGTCCGTGGAATTCCAGGCAATGTACATGTTCTGAGTGGCGCAAACTCCATACCTTTCAAGGAGATGACATGAAATTTGTTACGGCGATCGTCAAGCCGTTCAAGCTCGATGAAGTCCGGGAAGCATTGTCCGCCATTGGCGTACAGGGCATCACGGTGACTGAGGTCAAAGGGTTTGGACGTCAAAAGGGGCATACCGAGCTGTATCGCGGCGCCGAGTATGTGGTGGATTTTTTACCGAAGGTCAAGATCGAGGCGGCCATTGCCGACGAACTGCTCGATCAGGTCATCGAAGCCATCGAAAAGTCGGCGCATACCGGCAAGATCGGTGATGGCAAGATCTTCGTGTTCAATCTGGAAGAGAGCGTGCGGATACGTACGGGCGAATCCGGACCAGAAGCCTTATAACAGTGGAGAGCAAAATGAAAAAATGGCTCGTTGCGTTAAGCATGATGTTTACCCTTGGGGTGCATGGGGTGAGTATGGCGGATGACACTGCGGCGCCTCCGGCTGCTGCACCAGCCGCTGCGGCCACTGCGGCAGCCCCGGCGCCCGCTGTTGCCGCACCTGCGGCGGCTCCGGCAGTTGCGGCACCTGCCGCGGCTGCAGCTGCGGCCACCAAGGTGCCGGTGGCTGACAAGGGCGATACCACCTGGATGCTGATTTCCACGGTGCTGGTGATCGCCATGACCATTCCCGGTCTGGCGCTGTTCTACGGTGGCCTGGTGCGCACCAAGAACATGCTGTCGATGCTGACCCAGGTGTTCGTGATTTTCTGTCTGATTTCGGTGCTGTGGATGGTCTATGGCTATTCGTTCGCCTTCACTGACGGCGGGTCGCTCAACAACTGGATCGGCGGCACGTCACGCCTGTTCCTCAAAGGCATCATGGATCCGAGTGCGATGTCCGAAACCTTCACCAAAGGCGTGTACATCCCTGAAATGGTGTACATGGTGTTCCAGCTGACTTTTGCCGCGATCACGGTTGCGCTGGTGGTCGGTGGCCTGGCCGAGCGGGTGAAGTTCTCTTCCCTGCTGGTGTTCTCGGTGCTCTGGTTCACCTTCGTCTACGTGCCGATTGCGCATATGGTGTGGTTCTGGAGCGGTCCGTCCAACTACCAGGGTCCGGCAGGCTTCCTGTTCAACAAGGGCGCGCTCGACTTTGCCGGCGGCACTGTGGTGCACATCAACTCCGGTATGGCTGCGCTGATGGGTGCTCTGGTGCTCGGCAAGCGCATCGGTTATGGCAAGGAATCGATGGCACCGCACAGCATGGTGATGACCATGATCGGCGCTTCGATGCTGTGGGTGGGCTGGTTCGGCTTTAACGCCGGTTCCAACCTGGAAGCAGCCCTGACTGCCGTGCTGGCCATGACCAACACCATCGTCGCTCCGGCTGCAGCCGCGCTGACGTGGATGGGCATCGAATGGCTGCTCAAGGGCAAGCCCAGCCTGCTGGGTGCCTGTTCGGGTGCGGTGGCTGGTCTGGTGGCGGTCACGCCGGCTTCGGGTTATGCCGGTCCGATGGGATCGCTCTTGCTGGGTGTCGTGGTGTCGGTGGTCTGTTTCTGGAGCGTCAACACCATGAAGAACATGTTCGGTTATGACGACTCGCTCGATGCCTTCGGCGTGCATGCCGTGGGCGGCTTCATCGGCGCGCTGGCCACCGGTATCCTGGTGAACCCGGCGCTGGGCGGTTCGGGCGTGTTCGATTACGGCGCCAACAAGGTGGCCGACTTCGATCTGACCGCACAGATGATCAGCCAGTTGTGGGATGCCGGCGTGGTCATCGTCTGGTCCGGCGTAGGCAGCTACGTGCTGTTCAAGCTGATCGACATGGTCATGGGGCTGCGTGTTCCGGAAGAAGAGGAACGCGAAGGTCTGGACATCACCAGCCACGGCGAGCGTGCTTACAATATGTAATCCGCCTGTTGCGGCAACGGGGCGCCTGCGGAGCAGGCGCCAGATGATCGTGCAGCAGTAATCACCAGGGGCATCTTCGGATGCCCCTGGTCTTTTATGGGGGATCATGTGGCAAGTATTCGTTGAATGGCGGAACGGCGCTGCCAGGCGCGGAGGCCGCTGAAATGTGACGTGGTTCATACCGCCATGACAATATTGGCTGGTACATCGACAGGCATTCGCATGACTCCGGGATCAATTGCCTGTGCAGACAACCTGGAAAACGCACGCCTGAACGTCAGGAAACAATTGCCCGGAAAATGGTATTAACAAATTGAATCAAAGCGTAATTTAGGCTCCGTTACCGCGTTCCCGATGCGATGCCCTGACGCACTGGCGTTCGGATACCGATGGCTATTTGCCGCGTGAGCAGCCCGTTGCATTACTGCGGCCGTGACTGGCTGGCAAGAATCTCGCGCAGCAATGGCAGCGTGACGGGCCGTTTGTCCTGCAGCGAATGGCGGTCGAGCTGTTCGAGAATCTGGATCAGTGAAGGCAGGTCGCGCCGCCAGTGGCGCATCAGGTAGTCCACCAGTTCGCCAGACAGGCGGAAGCCACGTGCAAGCGCCCAGCCGGTCAGTGCCGCGACCTTGTCGGAGTCGGCCAGGGGGTGCAACTGATAGACCAGGTGCCAACCCAGTCGGGTCGTGAGGTCGGCGCGCAGCGGCAACAGCCGGGGGGCGACAGGGCCTGCGCACACCAGTCGGCCGTGCCCTTCGCGGGCCTGGTTGATGCGCTGGAACAGCCGGATCTGGCTGTCGGCGTCCAGAGTGTGCACGTCATCGATCGCGGTGAACCACGCCGGGTGTTCTGGCGCGAGGGCGTCGCCAGCGGAGAGCAGTTGCGCGCTGTCGCCCTGTTCGCGTGCCAGTTCGACACAGGCGCGCAGCAGATGACTTTTGCCGCTGCCGGGCGCTCCCCACAGGTAGATCAGCGGTTCGCCGCCGCGGTGCTGTACCAGCGTGCGCAGCGCATCGAGGGCTTCGTTGCCATTACCGGGTACGAAATGCGCGAAATCCTGTGCGGCGTGCGGCTGGATGTCGAGCAACAACTGCTGCATGTGCCGGTTCAGTGACCTTTGCCGGAAGTGCTTGCCTGGGTGGCCTGGACGCGCTGCTGATACTCGGTCCACAACTCCTGCTGGTGCAGGCCGAGCTGGTGCAGGTAGTCCCAGGAATAGATGCCACTGTTGTGGCCATCGGAAAATTCCGGCTGGATGGCGTAGGTGCCGACCGGTTCGATGTTGTTGATGGTGACATCCTGCTTGTTGAGCTGCAGCACTTCCTGTCCGGGACCGTGGCCGCGCACTTCTGCGGACGGCGAATACACGCGCAGCAATTCGTATGGAAGCCGGAAAGTATGGCCGTCGCTGAAACTGATTTCGAGCACGCGCGACTGCTGGTGCAGCGTGATATCGGTGGGAGTCGGTGTATCGCGGGTCAGACCGGCCATGATGCATCCTCGGTTGAAAACCCGGATATCATACACCAAGTGCATGGCAAAACGCGTGCCGCTACCTGCATGGGCAGCACGCTGCAACCCTCTGTTCAGCGCACCTTGACCTGGATCAGTTCTTCCCCGGCCGGATCGACCACATGCACCGCGCATGCAATGCATGGATCGAAACTGTGAATGGTGCGCAGGATCTCGATCGGCTGTTTTGCGTCATACAGGCTGTGTCCCTTGAGCGCGGCCTCATACGGTCCCGACTGGCCCTGCACGTCGCGTGGGCCGGCGTTCCATGTCGAGGGCACCACAGCCTGGTAGTTGTCGATCAGCCCGTCCTTGATGACGATCCAGTGCGCCAGCGCGCCGCGAGGCGCTTCCATGAATCCGACGCCTTTGGCGGTGGCAGGCCAGGTGGAAGGATCCCAGCGCGTTTCGTTGAAGGTGCGCACATCGCCCCGTTTGATGTTGGCGATGAGCTCGTCATACCAGTGCTGCATGTTGTCGACGATCACCTTGGTTTCCAGGGTGCGTGCCGCAGTCCGGCCCAGCGTGGAGAACAGCGCCTGGATCGGCACGTCGAGTTTTTCGAGCGTCATGCCGACCAGCGCGCGGGTCTGTTCGTGGCCGCGTGCGTAGAGCATGAGCACGCGCGCAAGCGGACCCACTTCCACGGCCTTGCCTTGCCAGCGTGGCGATTTGAGCCACGAATACGACTGTTCGGTATCGAGATGTTCGTAGGGCGGGGTCGGCCCGGTATAGTGCAGGTTGGTTTCGCCCGCCCACGGATGCAGTCCCTGATGTTTGCCGCCGGAGTAGTCGTACCAGGAGTGGGCGACAAATTCCTGGATCTGGTCATCGGCTTCGAGATTGACCGGGTGAATGACTGTCAGGTCGCGGTTGAGGATGACGCCTGACGGAATCAGGAAACTGGCCGGATCGCTCATGCCGTGCGCGGGAAAATCGCCATAGGTCATGAAATTGCCCACGCCTTCGCCCTGTTTGAACCAGTCCTTGTAGAAACCGGCGATGGCCAGCGTGTCGGGTACGTACACCTGGTCGACGAATTCGCGCATGCGGTCGATGATCGTCTTGACCAGCGCCAGCCCGTCGTCGTTGACCGCGGTCGCGCTTGCGCCGCTGACGGCGCCATCGGCAGTGTTCTCGCCGGCATGCACGCTGATGGCACAGGGCACGCCGCCGACCAGAAAGTTCGGATGCGGGTTCTTGCCACCGAATACCGCATGCAGGCGGGCCACGTCGCGTTGCCAGGCCAGGGCTTCGAGGTAGTGCGCCACCGCCATCAGGTTGGCTTCGGGTGGCAGCTTGTAGGCCGGGTGGCCCCAGTAGCCATTGGCAAAGATGCCCAACTGGCCGGATTCGACAAACCCGCGCAGCTTGTTCTGCATGTCGGTGAAATAACCCGGCGACGATTTGGCGTAATTGCTGATCGACTGCGCCAGTTGCGAGGTGGCCCTGGGGTCTGCCTTGAGCGCCGAGACCACATCCACCCAGTCCAGCGCGTGCAGATGGTAAAAATGCATCACATGGTCATGCACATGCTGGGCGGCAATCATCAGGTTGCGGATGATCTGTGCATTGGCGGGAATATCGATGTTCAGCGCATTTTCGACCGCCCGCACCGAGGCGATGCCATGGACCAGTGTGCACACACCACAGATGCGCTGGGCGAAGGCCCAGGCATCGCGTGGGTCACGGCCACGCAGAATGATCTCGATGCC
>JAJXUP010000060.1 GCA_021782795.1 Pseudomonadota bacterium
ACCGGCATTGAACAGATCGGTTTCCAGGAAAATCTGGCCGTCAGTAATCGAGATCACGTTGGTCGGCACGAATGCGGACACGTCGCCGGCCTGGGTTTCAATCACGGGCAGCGCGGTCAGCGAACCGGTCTTGCCCTTGACTTCGCCATTGGTGATCTTTTCCACGTGCTCGGCATTGATGCGCGCGGCACGCTCCAGCAGGCGCGAGTGCAGGTAAAACACGTCGCCGGGGTAGGCTTCGCGGCCGGGCGGGCGGCGCAGCAGCAGCGAGATCTGGCGATAGGCCCAGGCCTGCTTGGTCAGGTCGTCATACACGATCAGCGCGTCCTGGCCGCGATCACGGAAGTATTCGCCCATCGTGCAGCCCGAGTACGGTGCGATGTACTGCATGGCTGCCGAGTCGGATGCAGTTGCGGCAACGACGATGGTGTGCGCCAGTGCGCCATGCTCTTCGAGCTTGCGCACCACGTTGGCGATCGACGACGCCTTCTGTCCGACAGCCACATAGATACAGATGACGCCGGTACCTTTCTGGTTGATGATCGCATCCACGGCCACGGCCGTCTTGCCGGTCTGGCGGTCTCCGATGATGAGTTCGCGCTGGCCGCGACCGATTGGCACCATCGAGTCGATCGACTTGAGACCGGTCTGCAACGGCTGGTTCACCGACTGGCGCGCAATAACGCCGGGTGCGATCTTTTCGATCGGAGCGCTGCCGCTGGAGGCAATCGCGCCCTTGCCGTCGATGGGACGGCCCAGCGAATCGACAACACGGCCAATCAGCGCTTCGCCGACCGGCACTTCGAGAATGCGCCCGGTGCATTTGACGATGTCGCCTTCCGTGATGTGCTCGTATTCACCCAGCACCACGGCGCCCACCGAGTCGCGCTCCAGGTTCAGCGCCATACCGAAGGTGTTGCCGGGAAACTCCAGCATTTCGCCCTGCATGACATCCGACAGGCCATGGACGCGCACGATACCATCGGTCACCGATACAACGGTGCCTTGCGTGCGCAACTCGGCAGCCGCGCCCAGATTCTGGATCCTGCTTTTGATGAGATCGCTGATCTCGGTAGGATTGAGTTGCATTGATTGCTCCTGATTAGATTCTTAACGTTTCAGCGCGTAGGCCATGTCCTGCAGTTTGCCGCGGACAGACGCGTCGTAGACTTCGTCACCCACGGTGACGATCACGCCGCCGATCAGTGCGGGATCGACCTGAACCGACAGGTTGACCGTGCAGCCGAAGCGTTTGCGCAGGCGTTCTGCCAGCGCCTTGACCTGAGTCTCGTCCAGTGGCCATGCGCTCACCACGTTTGCGTCCTTGATGCCGCTGGCCTGTGCCTTGAGCGTCTCAAACTGGGCCACAACCTCGGCCAGCACACCAATGCGGCCGTTCTCGACCAGCAGATGCAAAAAGTTGGCAACGGGCCCGGTGACATTCTTGCCGCATACGTCGAGCAGCAGCGCGGCATAGCGTTCCCTGCCGAAGGCGGGATCACTGGCAAGCCGCTGCATGTCGGCGTCAGCGGTGATCCGGGCGGCCAGCGCAAGCTGCTCCGACCAGGCATCGATGGCGCCAGAGGATTCGCGGGCAATGTCGAACGCCGCTTCAGCGTAGGGACGGGCGATGGTAGCGATTTCGGCCATGATCAGAGCTCGTTCTGGATCGCGGTCAGCAGATCCGCGTGCACCTTGGCGTCGACTTCGCGACGCAGGATGCGCTCGGCGCCGGCAACCGCCAGTTCGGCCACATGGCTGCGCAGCGCTTCACGGGCGCGCACCACTTCCTGGTCCACGCTGGCCTGGGCGCTGACCAGAATGCGGTCAGCTTCGATACGGGCAGCCTGCTTGGCTTCCTCGATGACCTGCGTCGCACGTTTTTCGGCCTGGGCTACGATCTCGCCGGCCTTGAGCTTGGCGTCGTGCATGTCCGAAGTGGCGCGCTTGGTCGCCAGCTCCAGTTCGTGCCGTCCGCGTTCACCCGCTGCCAGGCCGTCTGCGATCTGCTGCTTGCGCTCGTGCAGCGCATTCATGATCGGCGGCCAGATGTATTTCATGCAAAACCAGACAAACACGAAAAACGTTATGGACTGGCCGATCAGGGTCGCATTGATGTTCATGCTGGAACCTCTCTCACGGTTTCAATACTTGACCGATCAACCCGCCACAGCGAACAGAACGTACATGGCCAGACCGACGGCAATCATCGGCACCGCGTCGACCAGACCCATGACGATGAAGAACTGGGTGCGCAGCATGGGAATCAATTCGGGTTGGCGAGCCGCGCCTTCGAGAAAGCGACCACCGAGAATACCGATACCGATCGAGGCGCCGAGTGCACCCAGCCCCATCATCACTGCGCCGGCGATGTACAACACTGCATGAACCATATCCATTTACTGCTCCTCAAGATTAAAAATCAAAATCCAAACCGTTCAACTTGTCCGCCGCGCCGCATGCGCAGCTTCTCAGTGATCCTCGACGTGATGCGCCATGTCCATGTATACGATGGTCAGCGTCATGAAAATGAACGCCTGCAGCGTGATGATCAGCACGTGGAACACGGCCCATGCCCATTGCAGGGCACCGCCAAATGCGGCCAACCCGTATCCGCCACCAAACATCAGTGCGATCAGGATGAAAATCATTTCGCCGGCATACATGTTGCCGAACAACCGCAGCGCCAGCGATACCGGCTTGGCGATCAGGTTGACGCCTTCCAGGAACAGGTTGGCGGGCAAGCCGATCTTGCCAAACGGGTGAAATGCAAGCTCACCGAGGAATCCGCCCAGGCCTTTGACCTTGATGCTGAAGAACACGACGATGAGGAACACGCTGATCGACATGCCGAACGTACCGTTGGGATCGGTGCTCGGTACCACACGGAAGAAGGGTACGCCCAGCGCCTTGGCGATGTGCGGCACCCAGTCGACCGGCAGCAGGTCCATCAGGTTCATGAGAAAAATCCACACGAATATGGTCAGCGCCAGCGGAGCGACCATCGGGTTGCGCCCGCTGAACGAGCCGCGCACGCTCGAATCGATGAATTCGACGATCCATTCGACGAAATTCTGCACGCCACCCGGAATGCCCGCCGTCATGGATCCGGCCACACTGCGAAACAACCCGAGGAACACCACGCCCAGCAGCAGCGACATGAACATGGTGTCGAGGTTGATCGCCCAGAAGCCCATCGCATGGGCCTGCTCGGCGTTCTGTGCAATACCGAACCCGCCATCCGGCAAGCGGCCCCAGGTCAGATTCTGCAGGTGGTGCCGGATGTATTCCGACGACGTAAGCGTTTCCGTAGCCATGTTGTTATGCCAACCCTGTCATGTTCCGTTCTTGCGGATCTGCCCGAGCGCGAGCCCGATCAGTCCGGTTATCTGTCCTGCCACAAACCCCGTGACGACCCAGGCATATGGCCAGTGCGCACGGTGTGTCAGCGGCAGCGCCAGCAGAACGACCGTGAGCACGAAGCGTGCTGCGGACGTCTGTTGCGCCATACGCAAATTACGGTGTGCATCAAGACCCGCGCGCTGTTGTGTCGCCCTCAGCCGCCAGAACAGCGTCAGACTGCCCAGCACCGCCACCAGGCCGCCATACAGCACGGCGCGGATGGCTTCCGGGTGCAGCACGGCCGCCAGGACGGCTCCCGCCGACACCACCACTGCCTGCAGGGTGATGACCCGCCGCGCACCGGCCCAGCCAGGTTCCGCAGACGGCATATTCATGAGCCACATCCGTTTTTTTGCGTTGTTTGCGGTCCCGGGCACGTCGTGCCAAGGGCTGCCTGCTCCGCACAATCGGCGAGATGATACATGACTCAAATGTCCTTTTGCAACATAAATGTCCGATTTACCTGTCAAGAAGCGGATTTCATGCTTACAACCTGTTGATTATTTGGTCCAGTTGATCGAGGCTTGCGTATTCGATCACCAGCTTGCCCGAGCCGTTGCGCCCGCCGCGAATGCTGACCTGCGCACCCAGGCGGTCTGACAGGCGTTCGGCCAGGTCGGCCACGTCGCGATCGACTGGCGCTGGCGGCTTGTGCTGCGCCTGCGGCTCGCCCAACAGCCGCGCCACCCAGCGCTCGGTTTCTCGTACACTCAGGTTGCGTTCGACCACCTGGTGCGCGGCACTCTCGCGCGAGGATTCCGGCAGAGCCAGCAACGCGCGGCCGTGTCCCATGTCAAGCTGCCCATCCATCATCAGCGCCTGCACTGCCGCGGGCAGTCCCAGCAGACGCAACAGGTTGGATACAGCGCTGCGCGAGCGACCGACCGAATGCGCCGCGTCCTGATGGGTCATGCCGAATTCGTCGATGAGCCGCTGGATACCGGCAGCTTCCTCGAGCGGGTTGAGGTTTTCCCGCTGGATGTTCTCGATGAGCGCCATTGCAAGCGCGGATTCATCAGCCACCTGACGCACCAGCACCGGCACTTCCGCCAGCCCGGCCATGCCGGCCGCACGCCAGCGCCGCTCGCCGGCAATGATCTCCAGCCGGTCGTCGGGCAGGCTGCGCACCAGGATCGGTTGCATCAGGCCTTGTGCCTGGATCGACTGCGACAGCGCCTCGAGGCTTTCGGCGTCCATGCGTGTTCGTGGCTGATATTTTCCCGGCATCAGCCGGTCGATCGCGACCATCTGCAGCGTGCCCGAAGCGGTTTCCGGTTCGTCACCCCCCAGCAATGCATCGAGCCCGCGACCCAACCCCCTGATTTTTTTCATTGCTTCCTCTCAGTTTCCGGCTTGTGCAGCGCGCGTGACAATTTCCTGCGCCAAGGCATGATAGGCCTGCGCCCCTTTCGACGATGGGTCGTACATCAACACCGGCTGCCCGTAACTCGGAGCCTCCGCCAGACGCACATTGCGCGGAATGACGGTGTCATATACTTTTGATTCAAAATGGTTTTTTAATTGGTCAGACACCTGTTGCGCCAACGTGCTGCCCGGGTTGTACATCGTGCGCAGCAGCCCTTCGATTTCCAGCTTCGGATTGAAATGCTGGCGGATGCGGCGGATGGTATTGACCAGGTCTGACACGCCTTCCAGCGCATAATATTCGCACTGCATGGGGATCATCACCGCATCGGCCGCAGTCAACGCATTGACTGCCAGCAGGTTGAGCGCGGGCGGACAGTCGATAAGCACATAATCGTAATCATCGCCAAGCACATCCAGCGCATTGCGCAGCCGCAGTTCGCGCTGCTGCTGATCGACAAGTTCGACTTCGGCGCCGGCCAGATCGCGATTGGCGGGCAACACATCGAATCCTCCGCTTTCACTGCGGCGGATGGCATCGCGCACACCGCGCAGATCGAGCAGCACGTGGTATACGCTGGCATCCAGCGCACGCTTGTCGATCCCGCAACCCATGGTGGCGTTGCCCTGCGGGTCGAGGTCGACCAGCAGCACGCGGTAGTCACGTACTGCCAGCCCGGCCGCCAGATTGACCGCGGTGGTCGTCTTGCCCACCCCGCCCTTCTGGTTAGTGATCGCAAATATCCTGCTCATGGTCATCCTTCAAAATCAGCAAATGCCGTTCGGCCCGCAGGCCGGGTATATCGAGCGCGTGTACCGATTCCACCACCACCCCCGGTGGCAACTCACGTAACTCGGCTTCAGGATACGCGCCCTTCATGACATACCAGCGTCCATGCGGCGCAAGCCGGGCCCGCGTGAGTCGCACCAGCTCGCCCGTTTCGGCAAATGCGCGTGCAATGATGCCTGGATAGCGCCCACGGCCGTCAAGCTGCTCGACGCGGCCGCTGCGGACGGTGACGTTGCGCAAACCGAGCTCGATCACGGCCTGACGCAGGAAACTGGTTTTTTTCAGATTGCTATCGATCAGTTCCACCTGCATGGCTGGCCGGGCAATTGCCAGCGGAATGCCAGGCAAGCCCCCACCACTGCCGACGTCCAGCAACAATGCAGTCTCCATCCAGGCCGTTACCGCCAGGCTATCGAGCAGGTGCAGCACGAACATATCATCCGTGTCGCGCACCGCGGTCAGATTGTGCACCCGATTCCATTTCTGCAGCAGCGCCAGGTATTCCAGCATGCGCTCCGCCTGCATCTGGTCGAGATCACAGCCGAGCGTGCCGGCAGCGGCGCGCAGGTCGGCGGGTTGCTTCATGCCCGCGCGTCCCGACGTGGCGCGCCCAGCTGCTTGAGGTGTACCTGCAATACCGAGATCGCCGCCGGCGTCACGCCGGAAATGCGCGCGGCCTGTCCAAGCGTTTCTGGCCGCTGACGCGACAGTTTCTGCCGCACTTCAATCGACAGTCCGGCCACCCTCATGTAATCGATGTCTTCCGGCAGACGCAGCGACTCCTGGCCGCGCATGCGGGCAATTTCGTCCTGCTGACGCTCGATGTAGCCCTGATATTTGGCCTGGATTTCCACCTGTTCCGCCACCGCTTCGTCAGTCACGCCTTCGCCGGCCTGCGGCAGCGTCATCAGTTCGGCATAACTCACCTGCGGCCGACGCAACAGTTCGTACAGGTTGTACTCGCGCTCGATCTGCTGACCAAGAATGCGTTCGGCGTCGACCGGTCGGAACGTCTCTGGTCGTACCCACACCTGACGCAAGCGCTCACTTTCAGCCGCAATGGCATCACGCTTGCGGTTGAACGCTTCCCAGCGCACATCATCCACGACCCCGAGCTGACGGCCGACTTCCGTCAAGCGCAGATCGGCGTTGTCTTCCCGCAACGACAACCGGTATTCGGCGCGGCTGGTGAACATGCGATACGGCTCCGTCACGCCCAGCGTGGTCAGGTCGTCGACCATGACCCCCAGGTAGGCGAGTTCCCGCCCCGGATGCCACGGCTCCAGCCCGCGCGCGGCCAGACCGGCGTTAATACCGGCCAGCATTCCTTGCGCCGCAGCCTCTTCGTACCCGGTGGTGCCATTGATCTGCCCGGCAAAATACAGCCCGGACAGGACGCGCGTTTCCAGCGAGCGCCGCAAGGCACGCGGGTCAAAATAGTCGTATTCGATGGCATAGCCTGGCCGCAGCAGATTGGCCTGCTCGAAACCACGAATCGATCGCACCAGCGCCCATTGCACATCGAACGGCAGGCTGGTGGAGATGCCATTGGGATACACCTCATGGGTATTGAGCCCTTCCGGCTCGACGAAAATCTGGTGCGAATCCTTGTCAGCAAATCGCACCACTTTGTCTTCGATCGATGGGCAATAACGCGGCCCAACTCCGCCGATCACTCCGGTATACAGCGGCGACCGGTCCATACCGCCGCGAATGATATCGTGCGTGCGCTGTGAGGTATGGGTGATCCAGCAAGGCAACTGGCGCGGATGCTGTTCGCGCCGCCCCAGAAAGGAAAACACCGGTGGCGGATCATCGCCCGGCTGGCGGTGCATGACCGAATAGTCGATGCTGCGGCCATCGATGCGCGGCGGCGTACCGGTCTTGAGCCGGCCCGCAGGCAACTGCAGTTCCCGCAAACGCGCAGCCAGCGTTTCCGCCGCGGGCTCGCCGGCGCGACCGCCGGCATGATGCGCCAGCCCCACATGGATCAGTCCGGCAAGGAACGTACCGCTTGTCAGCACCACGTTCGGAGCATGGAACACCAACCCCAACTGCGTGCGCACGCCAATCACGCGCTCCCCCTGAACCAGCAAATCGTCCACGGCCTGCTGAAATACGCGCAGATTCGGCTGATTTTCAATGCGGCCACGAATGGCCTGGCGATACAACTGTCGGTCGGCCTGTGCACGGGTGGCGCGCACGGCAGCGCCTTTGGAAGAATTAAGGGTGCGAAACTGGATGCCGGCTTCATCGGTGGCAGCCGCCATGGCACCGCCGAGCGCATCGACTTCGCGCACCAGATGCCCTTTGCCGATGCCGCCGATCGAAGGATTGCAGGACATCTGCCCGAGGGTTTCAAGATTGTGGGTCAGCAGCAGCGTACGCACGCCCATGCGCGCAGCCGCCAGCGCAGCCTCGGTTCCGGCATGCCCTCCTCCCACCACGATCACATCGAACGATTCACTGTATGTCATGCGTCTTTCCGTTCCGCAACGCCACGCCCGGCAATTCCCTCTTCCCTGACGCATTCGAACCGCGTATTGTACCAAATATCCGCCAGACGAAATGTTTTTGTATGTCCGGCATCGTTTCAGGTGAACCCCTGCCCCGCAGCCACCCTGTTTCACGTGAAACCCATCCAACCCAGGAGACCAACCATGCACCGATGGCCCGCTGTTTTATTGTGTACCTTACCCTGGATGATGGCACCCTCCGCTCATGGCGCCCCGGCGCACAACGAAACCATCGTACTTGGTATGGGGTGCTTCTGGGGGGCGCAGCATCGGATGGCCGCATTGCCCGGAGTAACCCACACCGATGTCGGTTATGCCGGCGGAAGCCGCCCGGCGCCGGACTACGAATCGGTCATCGCAGACGCGCGCCAGGGCGGCAACGCACCCGTCCACGCCGAAGTGGTGCGCGTGACCTTCGACCCGGCACGCATCTCGCTTGAACGTGTGCTGGTTGCATTCTGGCAAAATCACGACCCGACGCAAGGCAACCGTCAGGGCAATGACATCGGCGCAAATTATCGCAGCGCGATTTTCTACACCAGCGCCGCCCAGTTGCCGGTGATTGAGCGCACCCGCCAGACCTACCAGACAGCACTGACTGCGGCAGGCTACGGACGCATCACCACAGAAATCACGCCGCTGCGCCAGTTCTATCCAGCCGAGGCCTGGCACCAGGACTACCTGGTCAAGCATCCGAACGGCTATTGTGGCGCGGGCGGTACGGGTGTGCCTTACCCGAGCGGGGTGTCGGCGACGACACCGGCATTGCTCTCCGAATCATCGCCGGCGCCGCTACAGTTGCTGGCAATAGAGCCTGATGCCTGCCCTGATTGTCAGCGCTTCGACCAGGAACTCGCCGCTGGCTGGCGCTCGCCATTACCGCTGATCCGCGTCGACAGGGGCGCCGCTCCCGCGGGTTGCGTGTTGCATCAGCCGCCAGGTCCCGGTTTGGTGTTTGTGCTGTGTCGCAATGGTGAAGAAATCAGCCGGCGCCATGGTTATGACGGTCAGGCTTACGAATTCTGGCGCTGGCTGGCGCAATGGATGCTGACGCCGCAACAGCGCGACATTGCCCTCAACGCCGCTACAGAATCGCCGTTTTGCGGCCTGTTGCTGCACAACCATGAGGCCGGCACTTATGTCGACCCGCTCAGTGGCGCACCGTTATTCCGCAGCGACGCAAAATTCGAAAGCCACAGCGGTTGGCCAAGCTTTGTAGCGCCGGTGCCTGGCGCGCTGATCATGCACGACGACTTTAGTCATGGCATGCATCGCGTCGAAGTGCTGAGTGCAAGCACGGGCATCCACCTCGGGCATGTGTTCGATGACGGACCGCCACCCACAGGTAAACGTTATTGCATCAACAGCGCTGTGCTGCGATTCGAGCCGGCACAGTAACCCCGCGCGGAGTCACTTGCCGATGCAGAACCGTGAAAAGATTTCGCCAAGCAAGTCATCCGCGCTGACCGCACCGGTAATCGCCGACAGCGCAATGTGGGCCAGACGCAATTCCTCGGCCACCCATTCGGCAATGGCAAGCTGATCAAGCGCCTGGGTCACGTGGCGTTGCGTCGCCTGCAACGCCTGCAACTGGCGTTCGCGCGCCATGTAAATGCCTTCGGTATTGCCGCGCCAGCCCGCCAATTCGAACAGGCGTTGCTGCAACACATCCAGCCCATGGCCGGTACGCGCCGATACCGACACGCCGACAGTCGACGCCATGGCATCGGCACCAGGCAAATCGCATTTGTTGTGCACCAGCAATTGTGGCAATCCGGGCGGCAAGCGGTCGATGATGGCCTGATCGGCCGCAGTGATGCCCTGACGCGCATCCACCAGCAGCAGCGCCAGTGTGGCATGGCCAATGGCCTGCCAGGTACGCTCAATACCGATTTTCTCAATCGGGTCACTGGTGTCGCGCAAGCCCGCTGTGTCGATGATATGCAGCGTGATGCCGTGTAGCACAATCGTTTCACGCAACGTATCACGCGTGGTGCCGGCAATATCGGTCACGATGGCCCGTTCATTTCCAGCCAACCGGTTAAGCAGACTGGATTTGCCGACATTGGGCTGGCCGATCAGCACGACCTGGATGCCCTCGCGCAACAGACTGCCCTGCCGTCCGGCCTGCTCAATCTGGCGCAAGCGCTGCAACAACGATTGCAGACGTTCGACAATGCGCAGCGCATGCAGGTATTCCGGCACCTCTTCGGGAAAATCCAGCATCGACTCGACCTGGATACGCAGTTCGAGCAGTTCCTGCGCCAACTGACCGATCAGGCGGGAAAACTCTCCCTCAAGCGAACGCATCGCGCATCGTGCGGCTTCGATCGATCCGGCATCGATCAGGTCGGCCACGCTTTCAGCCTGAGCCAGATCGATCTTGTCGTTGAGAAAGGCACGCTCGGTGAATTCTCCCGGTCGCGCAAGCCGCGCACCCAGTTGCACACAGCGCTGTACTATCGCCTGAAGGATGACCGGATTGCCATGACCGTGCAGTTCGAGCACGTCCTCGCCAGTGTAGGAAGCCGGTGCCGCAAAGTACAGCGCCACCACCTGATCGATGGCCTCGCCGTGCTCATCACGCAGCGTACACAGCAGCGCCTGTCGTGGTGGAAGGAGACGCCCGAACAAGGGATGCTGCCACTCGCACACCCCGGGACCGGACACGCGCACCACACCGATACCGCTACGTCCGGCTGCCGTAGCTATGGCAACGATGGTATCAGACACGGGGATCATGCTGTTCACCCCGGTCACACATCGGTGCGGTCAGCCAAACGCTCAGCGCGCCCGGCTCGCATCGAATTTGCGCGTAATCACCCATTGCTGCAGGATGGACATGGTGTTGTTCACCACCCAGTACAACACCAGGCCGGACGGAAAGAACAGGAAAAATGCAGTAAATGCCACCGGCATGATCATCATCATCTTTGCCTGCATGGGATCGGGCGGCGCCGGATTGAGCCGGGTCTGCAGCAACATGGTCAAACCCATGATGATCGGCAGCACATAGAATGGATCGGGTGCCGACAGGTCATGAATCCAGCCGATAAACGGCGCCTGACGCATTTCCACACTCCCGACCAGCGTCCAGTACAGTGCGATGAACACCGGAATCTGTACGACCGTCGGCAGACAGCCGCCAAGCGGATTGACCTTCTCGGTCTTGTACAATTCCATCATTGCCAGATGCAACTTCTCACGGTCATCGCCGTATTGTTCCTTGAGGCGCTGCAGCTTGGGCGACAACCCGCGCATCTGTGCCATCGAACGATAGCTCTTGGCCGATAGCGGAAAAAACAGCAATTTGATGCCAATGGTCAGAATAACGATGGCCCAGCCCCAGTTGCCTACCCAGGCATGGATGTGCTGCAGCACCCAGAAAATCGGCACGGCGATCGGTGTCAGCCAACCATAATCGACCACGTAATCCAGCCCGGGCGCAAGCGCTGTCAGCACCTTCTGGATCTGCGGACCGGCATACAGCGGGACGTCGAGACGTAGCGAGCCCCCCGGAGCCACTCGTCCTTCAGGCAGAATCACACCGGCGCTGTACAGCCCATCGCCCAGCGGGCGCGCAAAAAATTCGCGATTGCCGCCATTGGGCGGGAGCCACACCGAGACAAAATGGTGCTGTACCATGGCCAGCCAGCCATTATTGGCAAATTTCGGGTACTCCTGCTCTCCCTTGTCCAGTTTGTGGAAATCCAGTTTGACGAACTTGCTTGCCTGGGTATAGATGGCCGGGCCTGTAAACGTATGCACCACGCGCGACTCACCCACGGGCGGCTTGCCATCACGCACAAACTGATAATACGCGTCGACGCTCACATTGGTATTGCTGCGGTTGACGATGTTCCACAACACATCGATACGGTAGCTGCCGCGGTGAAACACATAGGTCTTCTGCACCTGCATGCCGCTCTGGGCGTCATCCCAGTTGAGCACCAGCGACAGCGTGTCCTGCCCCGGTTGCAGCTCATGATTCCCCGGCTGCAGCGTGAACATCGATTTGTGCGTTGGCAAGCCCGGTCCAACCAGACCCGACTGGGCAACGAACAGGTGATCCGGTTGCTGTTCGAACAGATGCAGATGGTGTCCGGGGCGGGTGGTATCGCCATATTGCTTCAACGTCAGGTTACGGATATCACCACCAGCAGCATTGATGGTTGCATCAAAAAGGTCGGTACTGACTATCGCCTGCGGACCGACAGGAAACGCACTGGCTGGTGCGGCTGCGGGAGTATTGGCGCTGTTCCACTGCGGGGTGCCGGGAACCGGTGCGCCCGCGCCAACCGTGGACGGATTGCCCTTGACCGGTGCCGTCACCGTCGCGGTTTCCGTGGATGGCTGCTCGTGTTTTTGCCACGCCTGCCATAACATCAGCGACGAGAGAGAAAAAATGATAGACAGGATCAGTCGTTGAGCATCCATTGCAGGTCAGCCACAAGAGTCAAAATTCATGGAACAGGATCGTATCCGCCGGGATGGTAGGGATGGCAGCGTGACACGCGTCGTATGGCCAGCCAGCTGCCACGTATAGCGCCATGCCGTGCCAGAGCCTCGATTGCGTACTGGGAACAGGTCGGCGTATACCGGCAATGGATGCTC
>JAJXUP010000061.1 GCA_021782795.1 Pseudomonadota bacterium
GAATCCTGTTTCAATTTGTTTTCCGGGATGGCGCAGGGAACTGACTCTGTGCTATGGTCACGCCAACCCATATTCGGCGGACGACCTGGTCCGGCCAGCAACCTTTGCGGAGACACTGTTGACTGAGCGTATCACGAAGGATATTCCGGGCTGGAATGGACTGGCGGCACGGGCGCTGCACCTGTTCTGGTTCAAATGTTTCGGCACGGCAGGTTTCACCGCCCTGTTCTTTGCCGCCTACCTGTATCTGCTCAAACACCCGGCCTACCCGGTGCTGACCGTACCGTCCACCGCAGCCGACCGCCTTGTCGCTTTCGAACCCTCGGTGCTGCCGCTGTACCTGTCGCTGTGGATATACGTGTCGATCCCCCCCATGCTGATGGACAGCCGGGGCGAGATTGCCCGCTATGGCATATGGATCGGGCTGATGTGCCTGGCAGGGCTGAGCATCTTCTATTTCTGGCCCAATGCCGTGCCGCCGCTGCACCTCGACTGGTCGCGCGATCCTGGCATCGCCTTCCTGAAACATGCCGACGCAGCCGGCAATGCCTGCCCGTCCATGCACGTGGCCACTGCCGTTTTTTCCGCGCTCTGGCTGCATTTCCGCATGCCTCTGCTCGGACTGCGACATTGGTCGCGCGGCATGAACCTGCTGTGGGGCACCGGCATCGTCTATTCGACCATGGCAACCAAACAGCACATGGCCGTCGATGTACTTGCCGGCGCACTGCTGGCCGCCACGTTCTTCTGGATCGGCCACCGTTTGCAGCCGTCCGGAAGACGCCTGCACCCCCCAGCCTGAATCCGTCGCCCGTTGCAGTTGCAGCAACGCTATAATGTGATCATGGACAGCGCGTCACTGATCGAAAAACTGGAAACCAACGGCTGGTACCTGGACCGGATGCTCGGCATGCACCGTCAGTTCAGGCACCCTCACAAGCCGGACCTGATCACCCTCAAGCATTCCGTGGCCGACATTCCCGTGCGTACGCTACAACTCGCGTTGCGGGCAGCCGGTTACCCGGAAAACACCGGGTCGGACGCATGAAATTTACCGTGGTGCTACACAGTGAAGATGGCCAGCATTATGGGGTGACCGTTCCCGACCTGCCCGGCTGCACCTCGGCAGGCAGTACGCTCGACGACGCACTCGCCAGCGCAAGCGAAGCCATCGAACTGCACGTGGAAGGACTGCTTGGCGGCGGCGGGGCGATTCCGCTACCGCTTGCGGCAAGCGCGCACCAGAACGATCCTGCACTGAAGGACGGCGTCTGGGCGCTGGTGGACGTGGCCGTCGAACACTATTTCGGTCCGGCAGAAAAATTTCCCCTCAGCATACCGCGCCTGTTATTGTCCCACATCGACGAGCACATCAAACATAGCGGCCAGACGCGCAACGATTTCCTTGTCGAGGCCGCCAGCGCTGCGCTGCGCAAACACACCGGCGACTGAGCGCCCGATTGCCGTTCAGGCCGGCAAACCGTTCTGCTCCCCTGCCGCCGAGGCCTCGCGGTTACGCTGCTTGACTCGCGTGATACGCACCACTTCCGGCAGCCGACGCAAGGCGCGCATGATACGCGCCAGATGCATGCGCTGTTCCACCTGCAGCGTAAAGTACAACGTGGTGTATTGACTACCGTCTTCTTCCGCCATCGAAACATTATCGATGTTCGATCCCTCGTCGGCAATCACGGCCGCCAGTTTGGCGAGCACACCGCGCTGATTGAGCACAATGAGCTTGATATTGACATCGAACATCTTGCTCAATCCCGGTTCCCATTCCACGTCCAGCCATTTGTCCGGATCGTCGCGGTAATGCTTGATGGCTGCACAATCATGGGTATGAATGATCAGCCCCTGGTCGGACTTGATGAACGCAATGATCGGATCACCTGGAATCGGCCGGCAACACTTCGCCAACTGCACTGCGACCCCTTCCGAACCGCGAATGGCAATCACGCTGTGGTGGCGCTGTGTCGGCAGCTGGTGCTCCTGCATCAGCAACTGGCGCGCCACCACGATATTGAGCCGCTTGCCCAGGCCGATGTCTGTCAGGATTTCCTCTCGCGACTTGCCGGTCTCGCGCGCCACCCTGTCCCAGCAAGCCGGTTTGATGGCAGCCGGATCGGCGCCAAGCGCACGAATTGCCTGCTCAAGCAGCCGTTCGCCCAACCGCACCGATTCGTCGGCGTGCATGGTGCGCAAATAGTGACGGATATGCGCCCGCGCCTTGCCGGACACCACAAAATTGACCCACGCCGGATTCGGTCGCGCATTGGGTGCAGTCACCACTTCCACCTGATCGCCGTTACGCAGCACGGTGCGCATCGGCATCAATTCGCCATTCACCTTGACCGCCGTGCAGTGGTTACCGACGTCGGTGTGCACGGCATAAGCGAAATCGACCGCTGTGGCGCCGCGCGGGAGTGAAAGGATCTTGCCTTTTGGCGTGAACACATAGACTTCGTCGGGAAACAGATCCACCTTGATATGTTCGAGGAACTCGGCCGAATCGCCACCACCTTCCTGGATTTCCAGCAACGATTGCAACCATTGGTGCGTGCGCTGCTGCACTTCGTTGATTTCGGCATCGCTCGACTTGTACAGCCAGTGCGAGGCAACCCCAGCCTCGGCGATCTTGTGCATTTCGTGGGTGCGGATCTGGATTTCAATCGGCGTGCCGAACGGGCCGAACAGCGTGGTGTGCAACGACTGGTAGCCATTGGCCTTGGGAATGGCAATGTAATCCTTGAATTTGCCTGGAATCGGTTTGTACAGGCCGTGCAGGTAGCCCATCGCCAGATAGCACGACGGAATGTCGTTGACCAGCACGCGAAAGCCGTAAATATCGAAAACTTCGGAAAATGCCAGCGATTTTTCCTGCATTTTCCGGTAGATGCTGTACAGGTGCTTTTCCCGACCGCCGACGATGGCCGGCAGATGCGCTTCAGACAATTTGTGGGCAATCGCCTCGCGCACCTTTTCCACGACCTCCTTGCGATTGCCGCGCGCCGCCTTGACCGCCTGTGCCAGCACCCGGTACCGGTTGGGGTACAGATGATGAAAACACAGGTCGTCAAGCTCCTGGTACAGACTGTTGAGGCCCAGGCGATTGGCGATTGGCGCATAGATATCGATGGTTTCCTGCGCAATGCGGCGTCGTTTTTCTGCCGGCATGGCATCCAAAGTACGCATATTGTGGAGCCGATCTGCGAGCTTGATGAGAATTACCCGCACGTCGCGGGCCATCGCCAGCAGCATCTTGCGGAAATTTTCCGCCTGCGCATGAACTTCGGTCTGGAACTCGATCTTGTCCAGCTTGGAAACGCCATCCACCAGATCGGCAACCGCCTTGCCGAACTGGTCGGAGATTTCTTCCTTGGTCGCCGGAGTATCCTCGACCACGTCATGCAGCAGCGCGGCCATCAGCGCCTGGGGGTCGAGATGCCAGCGCGCAAGAATGCCGGCCACAGCGACCGGATGGGAGATATACGCCTCGCCGCTCATGCGGAACTGACCGCTGTGCGCGGCACGGCTGAACTCGTACGCCGCGCGAACCTGCACGAGATCCGCGGGTTTCAGGTAACCCAGCCCGCTCTCTATTTCTTCAAATCCCGGCATGTTGCAAGTCGCCAGACATTCGCACCAACCGCCGCTCAGCCGCGCGCGCGCTCCAGCACCTCGCGCCCCACTTCGCCAGCGGCGATTTCGCGCAACGCCACCACGGCGGGCTTGTCACGGCCCGGATCGACTTTGGGTGCATGGCCGTTGGCCAGTTGGCGGGCACGGTAGGTTGCCGCCAGGGTCAATTCGAAACGGTTGTCAATCTTGCCGATGCAGTCTTCCACAGTCACTCGCGCCATGCCGGTTTCCTTGATGTCATCATGCGTTCAGGGACGCAAACAGAATCGCATGCCGTTGCAACTGTTCTCCGGCACGCAACCTGTGCGCGCGCACGACAGCCAGCAGGTCGGTCAATGCGGTTTCGAAATGATCGTTAATGATAACATAGTCAAACTCGACTGCATGACTGATGTCGCTGCGTGCGGCAGCCAGTCTGCGCGCGACGGTCGCCGCATCGTCCTGGCCACGATTACGCAGGCGCTCGCGCAGTACCTCGATCGACGGGGGCAGGATGAACACTCCGATGGCCTGGGGAAACAGCCGGCGCACCTGCTGGGCGCCCTGCCAATCGATCTCCAGCAGCACATCGATGCCTTCTGCAAGCCGCTCGCGAATCCAGCGTTCGGAGGTGCCATAGCGATTGCCATACACTTCGGCACTTTCAAGAAACTCCCCGGCTTCGAGCATGGTCATGAACCGCGTCTCGTCGACGAAATGATAATCCTGTCCGTCGCGCTCACCCGGGCGCGGTGCACGTGTGGTGTGTGAAACCGACAGGCAAATCTGCCGGTCGCGTTCGAGCATGGCGCGCACGAGACTGGTCTTGCCCGCACCCGAAGGCGCCGTCACGATCCATACATTGCCGGTCATTTGCTTATCCTGACTCCCAGATGAAAAATCGACAGCGACAACGCCTGACATTATCATGGATTATTTTGCCACTGCAGCGCGTCTACCCCATACCAACCACCAGCCAAGGAGCATCCCGATGAAAACCGGCATTTCCCGCATACTGTTGACGCTGGCATTCAGCAGCCTCGCATTGTGCAGCGTGTCTGCCCAGGCAGATGACGACAGCTTCGCCCCCGGCGGCACGGCCATCGATCACCACGACGAACGTTACCCCAACCTGAAAGTGGTCATGGACCTGAAAGTACGCATCCCGGCTGATGTTTCGTTCGGTGTCGCTACCGCAAGACGGATTATCTCATACCCGAACGCCAAGCTGGTGGTCGTCATCGAGGGGCCTTCCGTGGCGATTTTCGCCAAGAAGAACTATCTTGATCACCAGGGCATGGTCGACCAGTGGGCGGACCTCGCCAACAAGGGTGTGCAGGTGGAATTCTGCGGCAATTCGGTGCATGGCGCCGGACTCAAGCCTGCCGACATGGATGGCCTGAGCGACAAGAACCCGGCCGTGGTCAATCCCGGCGCGCTACCGAGCATCGCCCATTACGAACAGATGGGCTACGCTCTGGTCATCCCGAGCCCGCAGGAACAGCCGGCATCATAACCACAGTGGCCGCGTTGCCTGAGCGGCTGTCGCAACGAGGGCAGCCGCGCGGTCGCGCACCTAGTCGAAGGGCACGCCGATGATGGCTTTGACCACCCAGTTGTCGGACACCCCGGTCGTGCCCCGACCAACGCCGAAGTTCAGATCCCAGCCGTGCACCGAAGTATCGATCACGGCATAGGTCACCTGGCTGAACTGACCGAACGATCCGGGATCATTGGCCGCCCCCAGCCCATTGTAGCTCTCGATGCCGATCTGCGTGTGCGCAGCGATCGAGTAGCCGATCTTGCTGTCCAGCTCGAACGTGGCCGGCTCGGGCACCGGACCGGACACAACCCAGTCGTAGTTCAGGTTGGCCGCCAGCGTCCAGCGTCCGATCCGGTCGCCAATGATCCCCTTGAGTTCGGCATTCCACGGATTGATGTCGAGCAACTGGCTCACGCGACCGATCTCGAAATTGCCGCCCCAGAACCAGGTCTGATCCGGGGTGCGCGGTGCAATGTATTTGATGCGGAATTTCTCGCCATCGACCTGGGTTCCGGCCTGGACATCGGTGGTGGTCAGGAGGTAGGCGCCCAGTTCGATATCTGGTGTCCACCCCCAGGAGAATTCGGGCGTGACGCGGAACAGGTGCGCCGAAGGCAACTGGCCGGCATACTGCGGCGGCACGCTGCTGGATGGCACATCATTGACGTGAACATCCAGGCCGAACTGACCCGGCGCGTCCATCTCGTCCATGTACACCTGGATTTCTTCCGGCGCAGCCCATGCGCCGGAACCCACACACAACAGCCAGGCCAGCGCCACCAGCCTGTATTGCAATGAAACCGGCCAGTTACCGGATCGGCCGGAATGTATTTCAGTGGTCATGCTGGTTGCCAGTCTCCGCAAACAGGTCGGTCATGCTGTTCACGCCGGCATCGCAGGCATGGTTCAGGCACTGGAGCCCGAACGCCTGTTCCATCGATTTGAGCAGGGAAAAATGACTGTATGGCCGGTGACTGCGCAGACCATGCGCGCCATAGCTGGTATCCACCACCATGACCACCCGATTCGGCTCGACACCCGAACTGTTCTCGTCCCACACCAGCACAATGGCGTTGCGCCCACGCTTCCATACCGGCGAAGCATGGATCGACTCGACCAACCGACGCACGGTGGCGTCACCCGCACGCACCAGGTCGGCATTGTCCTCGCACTGCCTGCCGGCATTGTCCATGCCATGCATGTCATGGCACTGATCGGGCACGATGAAGGACAACGCCGGCACCTGCCCGTCGGCGAGGTCGGCATACAGCCCGTTCATGCCACCAAACCCGGACACACTGGCCAGACTGTCCGCTGCGACATGGCCGCCCTGCACACTGGCGAAATAGATGAAAGGATCATGCTTGGCGGCGTACAGCCGGCGCAACCCGCCGGGGATGGCCAGTGCCTCAGCGTCCTTGTTGGTAAACACCCCATCGCTGTAATCCACGCCATCGACTGCGCCGGACTCCGGCACACTCTGCTGGTAGGTTTTCCAGCGCTGCCCATGCGCCACGAGCTGGTCGCCAATCTGAGTGCCGCGATAGCGCGCGGCCGGCAGGGCCACGCCAAACGGCGCCATGACGGCGATGGTCGGCAAATCGGTGCCTTCGCCCGCAATCGGCTCATTGCGGTCCTTGCCCGGCATTGCGCCATGCCAATCGGGATAATTGTCATTGTGGATGCCGAAATTCGAGCCGCCGACGATTTCCAGATAATTGGTCAGGCTCGGATGGCCCACGGCGAAATAGTTGGTGGCAAGATTGGCCGTACGGGCGAACTGGTTGATGTATGGCGCATTGCGATTGCCGATGATGTCATCGTAAGAACGGTTTTCCATCACGATCAGAAAAACGTGATCGAGTGCCGGCATGCCGCCGGCCAGTGCCGCCTGTGTACGGGCAGCGGCGACGAAGGCCAGCCCTGCGGCTGCCAGCAGTCTGCGCATAGCGTGTCTCATGTCCATATCCTCGTCTGAATGAAGGGGGGTCGATGCACTCTAACCGATACACATGACGGATTTGTTGCAATCGTGCCGGTCCACTTTCAGACAATGATCATTCAAGATTCTGCACCTGTTCGCGCATCTGTTCGATGAGCACCTTGAGTTCGAGCGCCACATTGGTGACCGCTGCCGCGACCGATTTTGACGCCAGCGTATTGGCTTCGCGGTTAAGCTCCTGCATGAGAAAATCCAGCGGCTTCCCGACCGGACCACCGCGATCGAGCAATGCTTCGACCGCCTGCAGGTGGGCCGCCAGTCGCGAACATTCTTCATCGACATCGGTGCGCTGGGCAAACAGGACGAGTTCCTGTGCAATGCGCTCCTCACCGGCGCTGACGACCACCTCGGCGAAGCGCCGGGCAAGCCGGTTCCGGTATTCCGCCAGCACCCGCGGCAGATGTGTCCCCAGTTCCGCCAGCCGCGCACGGATGTCTTCGACACGCTCGCGCAGGTGCTGTGCCAGCGCCGCACCTTCGCGACGCCGGCTAAGTTGCAGCGCCAGCATGGCTTCGTCAAGCAGTTTCAGGCCGCACGCTTCCAGCGCCGTCGCACTGCCGGCATCGAGCATGCCTGGCCAGCGCAGCACATCTGCCACCGACAGCGGAGCAGCGGCGGGAATTGCCTGCGCCACCTGACCCGCAACCCCGGCAAGCGCGTACAGCAACGCCTCGTTCAGCGCCAGCGACGGCGCCTGGGTCGCGCCTGACTGCACTGCGATGCGGCACTCGACCTTGCCGCGCACCAGTTCGCGCTGCAGCCGCTCACGCAGTTGCGGCTCCAGCGAACGCACTTCATCTGCCAGACGAAAATGGATTTCCAGGTAGCGCGAGTTGACGCTGCGCAGTTCCACGGTCACCCGCTGGCCACCCTGTTCCGCAGCCACGCTGGCGTAACCGGTCATGCTGCTGACTACAGACTGCATCGACTTCCCCACCTCATCAGACATGCGCAATGTTACGGGGATTGGCTGCGTGCGCCAAGCGCCTTGCCCCGGCACACTCGCCCGGACATGCGTATTCAGGCATATTCGTCTCCGCGCGACGTACAATTCTGTGTTACAGTTGGCTTCAGCCGGGATTTCTGCGCGACACGTCGTCGTGTTGTCTGCGAACGCATGTTATGACCACCCAACCGAACAACGCCCTGCCCAGCGGCTACCAACTGATGGATTACCGCATCGTCCGCAAGATCGGCGGCGGCGGCTTCAGTGTGGTCTATCTGGCCTACGACAGCAAGGACCAGGAAGTCGCCATCAAGGAGTATCTGCCGGTCACCCTGGTCACCCGCGACCACAACCACTGTGTGGTGCCGCTATCGGAAAGCAACTTCCAGTCGTTCCGTTATGGCATGCGTTTCTTCTTCGAGGAAGGGCGGTCGCTGGCGCGCATCATGCACCCCAACGTGGTTCGGGTGGAAAACTTTTTCCGCGCCAACGACACGGTCTACATGGTCATGCGCTACGAACGCGGCAAAACGTTGCAGGAATACATCCGTTCGCATCGCGGCGAAGTCAAGGAATCGTTCATCCGGCGCATCTTCGCCGAACTGCTCAATGGATTGCGCGAGGTGCATGCGCAAAAACTGCTGCATCTGGACATCAAGCCATCGAACATTTACATCCGCATGGATGGCTCTCCGGTACTGATCGACTTCGGTGCGGCGCGTCAGTCGTTCAACGCCGAACATCAGAAACTGGTCACCATGTACACGCCCGGGTTCGCCGCACCAGAACAGTACAAGCAAGGTACCCTGCAGCAGCTCGGCCCGTGGACCGATATTTACAGCGTCGGCGCCACCATGTATACCTGCATGTCAGGCATTGCGCCGCTGGCTGCCGACGCCCGGCTGGATCACGACAAGCTGATTCCGGCGGCCAAGGCCTGGCGGGGAAAGTACTCGCCGGAGATGCTTGAACTGATCGACTCCTGTCTGCAACTCGATCCGCTCGCACGTCCGCAGAGCGTATTCAACCTGCAGAAGGCCATTATGGAAACCAGCGATCTCGAGGTTCGCCCACCGGGTTTGCTGGAAAGCATCCGCAACAAGCTGTACAAGGATATTTTCTGATTCGGGGCCGCTTATGCGATTTTCCATCTATCAGGCCAGCCGACAAGGCGGGCGCAACTACAACGAAGACCGGATTGCCTATTCCTATAGCCGCGATGCGCTGCTGATGGTCGTGGCTGACGGCATGGGCGGCCACAGCCACGGCGAAATCGCCGCGCAACTCACTGTAAAAACGCTGACCGAAGCATTCCAGCGCCATGCCCACCCCAAATTGCGCGACCCGTCCGGATTCCTGCATGGCGCCATCCATCGCGCGCACGAAGCCATCAACCAGTATGCCACCGAACAACGTCTGAACGAGGCCCCGCACACCACCTGTGTGGCGTGCGTGATCCAGGACGATACCGCCTGGTGGGCGCATGTCGGCGATTCGCGCCTGTACCTGTTCAGTGACAACAATCTCATTCTGCGCACCCATGACCATTCCGCGGTGCAGCAGATGTTCGACGAAGGAAAGATCAGCGAAGCCGAGATGTCGGAGCATCCCGACCGCAACAAGGTCTACAACTGCGTCGGCGGCTATCTGGTGCCGGAAATCGAGCTGTCGCGGCCGATGCCGCTCACCAAGCAGGACCGCATCCTGATATGCACCGACGGCCTGTGGGGTCAGGTTACGACCGAACAGATCGCCACCACGCTGTCGCGCTTTCCGCTGGCGCGCGCAGTCGAATTTCTCATGGATCATGCCGAACTGCGTGGCGGCCGTCACGGCGACAACCTGTCCGCAATCGCGCTTACCTGGGAATCACCGGACGAATCGGAAGACTACACAGTCTCGACCGTAGCCATGGCGGAAAACACCTTTACCACCAAGATGAGCAGTTACACACCGAGCCCGGCCGACCTCGCCGAAGAGGAGGTCGAGCGGGTGATCGCCGAAATCCAGCACACCATCCGTAAATTTTCCGACGAGAACCCATGACCCGCATTCATCGACCCAGCATGCGCGCTGCCGATCAGTTGCGCGACGTCACCATCCAGCGCAACGTGCTGCGCCATGCCGAAGGCTCTGCACTGATCCGCTGCGGCGATACTCACGTGATTTGCACTGCCAGCGTCATCGAAAACGTTCCGGCATTTCTCAAGGGCAAGAACCAGGGCTGGCTCACCGCCGAATACGGCATGTTGCCGCGCTCGACCGGCACCCGCATGGACCGTGAGGCCACACGCGGCAAACAGAGCGGTCGTACCCAGGAAATCCAGCGCCTGATCGGCCGGGCCCTGCGCGCAGTCGTCGATCTGTCGCTGCTCGGCGAGCGCACCCTGCACATCGACTGCGACGTGATTCAGGCCGATGGCGGCACCCGCACCGCATCGATCACTGGCGCCTTCGTCGCCACACACGATGCCATCGGCGCGCTGCTCGCCGGTGGCAAGCTTGGCCGCACACCACTGCGCGATGCCGTCGCCGCCGTATCGGTCGGCCTGTGGAACGGTCAACCCGTGCTCGACATGGACTATGCCGAAGACAGCGGATGCGACACGGACATGAACATTGTCATGACTGGCCAGGGCCATCTGGTGGAAATTCAGGGCACTGCAGAAGGCACGGCATTTTCGCGTTCACAGCTTGACCAGTTGCTCACTCTGGCCGAAAGCGGCATCGCCCGGCTGATCGAAATCCAGCGCGCAAGCCTGGCACAGCCATGACCCGCCAGGTGGTCCTGGCCAGCGGCAATGCCGGCAAGCTGCGCGAAATCGAGGCCTGGCTTGCACCGCTCGACTACCATGCCGTGGCGCAATCGCAACTGGGCGTCAGCGAAACTGCGGAACCACACGCAACTTTCATCGAAAACTGCCTGGTCAAGGCACGACACGCTGCACGTCTCACCGGGCTGCCTGCACTGGCCGACGACTCCGGACTGTGTGTGCCCGCGCTGGATGGCGCCCCCGGCGTGCACTCCGCCCGTTATGCGGGTGAAGCCGACCCGGCGCTGCGCGATGCGCGCAACAACCAGCGCCTGCTGGCCGAACTGGCGCAATGCGGCCAGCGCGCGGCCTGGTACTACTGCGTCATGGTATGGCTGCGCCACGCCGACGATCCGCAGCCCCTGATCGGCGAGGGCATCTGGCACGGCATCATCCTGTCCGAGCCGATGGGCGATGGCGGCTTCGGCTATGATCCGCTGTTCCTTGTGCCCGGGTTCGACCGCACCGCCGCACAACTGACCCTCGAAGAAAAAAATGCGGTCAGCCACCGTGCGCAGGCCCTGCGAGCCCTGTTCGACCGCCTCACCGCACAATGAACCGCATTCTGCTTCCGCACGAGTGGCGCCTGACCGCTTCACCTCCGCTGACACTGTATGTGCATTTTCCGTGGTGCGTGCGCAAATGTCCGTACTGTGATTTCAATTCGCATACCGCACAGGATGCGGTACCAGAAACCCGCTACATCGACGCATTGCTCGCCGATCTCGAACAGGCATTACCGGCGGTCTGGGGCCGTCCGGTACACGCGATATTCATGGGCGGCGGTACGCCCAGCCTGTTTTCACCGGCATCGATCGACCGGCTGCTTGCCGCCATCCGCAGCCTGCTACCTCTCGATCCGCTGGCCGAGATCACGCTGGAGGCCAATCCCGGCACGCTGGAAGCCGGCCGCTTCCGCGAATACCGTTTTGCCGGCATCAACCGGCTGTCGCTGGGCATCCAGAGTTTCAACGACCGGCACCTGACGGCGCTCGGCCGCATCCATGGCGCCAGCGAGGCGCACGCCGCCATCGAACTGGCTGCCATGCATTTCGACAACTTCAACCTCGATCTGATGTACGCCCTGCCGGGTCAGACGCTGTCCGAATCGATAACCGACCTCGACACGGCGCTCGCAGCCGGCCCGCCACACCTGTCGTGCTATCACCTGACACTGGAACCCAACACGCCCTTCTGGCACCATCCACCCGACCTGCCTGACGATGACCTGGCCGCAGACATGCAACAGGCCATCGAACAGCGTCTCGAACACGCCGGCTACCTGCATTATGAAACTTCCGCGTTTTCCCGGCCCGGCCAACATTCACGCCACAACACGAATTACTGGCAGTTCGGCGATTATCTGGGTATCGGTGCCGGGGCTCACGGAAAACTGTCGTCCCATGATGGCATCGTCCGCGAACTTCGTCATCCGCACCCGCGCAATTACATGGAACAGACCGAGGCCGGCAACCCGCTGCTGCAGCGTCAGCCAGTCAGGCACGACGCGCTGGCGTTCGAATTCATGATGAATGCACTGCGCCTGTCACAGGGATTTCATCCGGCACTGTTTTCCGAACGCACCGGCCTGCCACTGATACTGGTACAGGCGCAGCTCGACACAGCCATCCGGCGCGGCCTGCTGCAGCAGGATGACGCACGTATTGCCCCGACCCCGCAAGGCCGACGTTTTCTCAATGATCTGCTGGCGTTGTTTT
>JAJXUP010000062.1 GCA_021782795.1 Pseudomonadota bacterium
AGCGGCCGGAATCTTGTGACTGTACCGGGCGTGATACGGGCTCGGGTTCGACAGTCTCGAATGCGGGCAAAGGATATTCGTTCGGATGCATGACCGGTTCCGAGGCAACTTCTGCCAGCGGCAAGGCATTCGGACGCACGGAGGCCGGCTTCGCCATCGGTGGCACGGAGGGCGTGACCGCAGCGCCGTCTTCCAGCAGGGCCTGATGCTGTTGCTCGCGGATGCCGGGCATTCTTCGTGCAAGCAGCACCAGCGCCAGGCCTTCGGCAGCCACCAGGCCAATGAGAATGACGAACCAGTTCTGGCCGGAATTCACCGGAAGGGTTGCCGGCAAACTGGCTGCGTGGTGCTGCAACTGTGCGTGCAGGCTGTCGATCTGATGCTGCAAGCTGATGATATCCTGCTGTTTCAGCCGCAGCTGCGCATCGGCTGTTGCTGCCGGGTTGTCCTGGTGTTGAGTCATCATCTGACTCAGGTGCGCACGGGCAGCGCGCAGCTCGGCCAGATTTGATGCACTCTGGACTTCGAGCTGGCTGATGAGCTCGCTGCTCATGCGCAGGTTGATCCCTTGCGGCGGTATGGAGCTTCCCGTGTCATCGCTGAGCGTGAGTCGGGGTTGCGCGCTGGCGTGGACCGCTGCCACGTGCCGGTTACGGGGGTGGGCGCGGGGGTGCAGCGTTGCCAGCGACGGGCTGTGATGCGCTGCACGTGGAGCACGGGGCATGACGGAGGTCGCAGGCATGTCGATCGCCACGCTGGTGCCGGTCGGGGTTGCGGCCTGGGCGGGGGGGGATTCATCCGACTGACCGGGCATGTCCAGCAGCACAGCATATTCGCGCTGGTAGTAGTTGTCGGAGCAACTGACGCTGACCTTGATGTAGGCTGCCGGCTCGTAGAGCGATTTATGCGTGGCAAGCTGGATGGTCGCGTTGCCATCCTTGTCGCGGTTGACCTGTGCCTGTGCATTCATCAGCAACTGATGATCGGCAGAATCGATGTGTACATTGATGCAGCGGGAATCGAGTGCCGGATCGGCATCGTAGACCGCGATGCGGGCGTGGACGGGCTGGCCGAGGCCGGATTCGAGCTGAATGTTTCCGAGCCCGACAGCATGTGCCGAAACGCTCAGCGCGCTCACCGCCAGCCAGGGCAGGTATAGTGACAGTCTGGCGAAATGGTTTAACGCTAGCGGTCGCGACTTCATCATCAGTATGCCAAATGTCACCATGCTTAAAGTTCAATGACAAATTGTACATAAAATTGAAGTGCAAGATGAAGAAATTTGATGTGGTGTTCAAGCAACTGTGGCTTGTGCCGTGAAATTCAAACACAAAACCACTTTACCGTTCTGTGGGGGCAGCCGCGGTTGCACTGTTTCCATACAGACGTTGCCGCAGCAGATCGAGCACGCCACGCAGTTTCTGGCCGGCGCGCACGCCATCCCCGTGTTCCAGCGCCTGCAGTACGTCGATGTGCAGCCGGGCATACTCGGGCAGACTTGCGCCCGCACGCAGCGCGGCGTAATGAACGCGGGCTTCGACGTGCATATTGTTCCAGATGCGTAGAAACTGGCTGTTGCCGGATTGCACGACGATACGATGATGAAAGTGATAGGCGGCGCGCGCGTAGCCGGCCGCGTCGCCATTGGCCGCCAGTTGCTGCATGCGTTCCAGAGTGGTGCGCAGGTCGTCGAGCATTTCGCGCGGACAGGGGACGGCCAGTTCGGCGGCACGCTGTTCAAGAATGGCGCGCAATTCGTAAAGTTCGGCCAGTTCCGTACTGCTGATGGCGCGTACGCGGCTGCCGCAGTAGCGTTCGGACTCGATCCATCCCATGGCTTCGAGCTCGCGCAGCGCTTCGCGCACAGGTGCCTGGCTGACCTGGAACTCCCGTGCCAGCGTCAGTTCGACCAGGCGTTCGCCGGCGGCATAATGGCCGTCGAGAATGCGCTGCAACAGTCTGTCGCGGATGTGGTCGCGCATGCAGCGCCGGTCATGGGGAGTGTCGCAACGGTCCGGATCGGTCATGGTGTGCTGTTGCCCTGGAAGGCCGCAAGTGTGCGGGATTGCCAGCCGCCGCCCAGGGCTTTGACCAGCACGATATCTGCTGTGACCTGACGCATGTGGATGGCTGTGGCGGTAAGTTTGGCCTGGGTCGCCTGCCGGGTGGCGGTCAGTACGTCGAGTTCGCTGACAACGCCCGCCCGGTAGCGATATTGCATCTGTTCGAGCGCCTGCTGCGCGGCGTGCTGCGCACCCAGGGCAGTCTGCGACTCGTCGTCGAGCTCATGCAGCGATGACAGGCTGTCTTCGACATCGCGCCAGGCGGACAGTACGCTGTTGCGGTAATTGGCCACCGATTCGCGCCAGGCCGCCTGGGCCTGGTCACTCAGCGCGGCCAGTTGCCCCCCGTCGAATAACACCATCGCCGCGCCGGGCCCGACTGACCAGAAACGGTTGGGTGCGGTCAGCAGATTGTTGAGCGTGGTGCTCTCGAAACCCGCTGAGGCGTTGAGGCTGAACACCGGAAAAAAAGCGGCACGGGCAACGCCGATCGTGGCATTGGCTGCGGCCATGCGGCGTTCTGCCGCTGCGATGTCCGGGCGTCGCTGCAACAGGGTCGAGGGCAGTCCCGGATCGGGTCGTGCGACACGGATGTCGAATGCGGGATCGCCCGGGGCGATGGAGAAACCGGACGGTGGCTGACCGCACAACAATGCGATCGCGTGTTCGAGCTGCCCGCGCTGCAGTCGCAGCTCGGCTTGCTGGGTGATCTGGTTCTGCAGCGCGAAGGCGGCCTGGGCCAGGTCGGTCTGGTTGGCGTTGCCGCGGTCGAACATTTGCTGTGTCAAGTCAAGATTGTCGTGCCAGTTGGCGATCAGCTGGTCAATCAGCGCCAGTTGGGTGTCGACGCCGCGCAGATTGAAATAGTCCATGGCCAGTTCTGCCTGGCTCGACAGCGTGGCGGCGGCGAGATCGTCTTCGCTGGCAATGGCCAGCGCGCCTGCAGCCCGCGCAGCGTTGCGCAGCCGTCCCCAGACGTCGAGTTCGTAGCCCAGATCGACGCCCAGCTGGTTATCGCGCCAGTTGCGCGGCACAGTGGAGGGAAACAGCGGTCGGCCCTGCGACATGCGATTATCGGTGTGCTGCGCGTAGGCGGTGACGTCAGGATAGAGTGTGGCATCGCTGGCGCGCGCGATGGCGCGCGCCTCATCCACACGAGCCGCGGCGGCAGCAATGTTCTGGTTGGCCTGTGCTGCCAGCGTTTCGAGTGCATCGAGACGCGCATCGCCAAAGGCAGTCCACCAGTCACCGGCAGGCGTGGATGACCGGGCCGGAATCCATTGGCCGGCTTCCTTGTACTGCTGCGCAGTGTTGATTGCGGGCGGCTGGTAGGGTGGCGCCAGCGAGCAACCCGACAGTCCCAGCATCAGCAGCGTCAGCAGTGTCAGACGACGTTTCATGACTGTTCCTGTTTCGGGAAAGCGACCATGCGCGGTACGACGGACATGTCGTCGCTGATCGAATCCGGCGGGCTGACGATGACGCGGTCAGTCGGCATCAACCCGGCGCGGATTTCGAGCGTGCGGCCGAAATCGCGTGCGACCCTCACCCGACGCAGATGGACACGGTTGTGTGCATCGACGATGGCAAGCTGGGTGCCGGAAGCATTGAAAATCAGCGCGTTGGAAGGCACGAGCAATCCGGCCGACCGGCTGGGACGCGGAAAGCGCGCCTCCACATAGCCGCCCGGCAGCAGGCTGGCATCGGGGTTGTCGAGTTGCAGTTGCACGAGCAGCGTGTGGCTGACCGGATCGATGGCGCGTGCGCTGTCGGTGAGGCGCGCTTGCCACACGCGATCGGGCCAGGCACGGGTTGCGAGGAGGATGATGCTGCCGACATGCACCAGTCGGGCTTCGGTTTCCGGCACCGGCACATAGACGCGCATGCGGTGGATGTCGGCCACGTGAAACAGTTCGCGGGCATTGCCGTTGGCCGAACCATTGTCGATCAGTGTGCCGATATCCACGTTACGGGCAGTGATCCAGCCATCGACCGGGCTGGTGATGTGCTGGTAGACATCCAGCGCGCGCAGGTGGGCCAGGTTGGCTTGTGCCGCGTGCAGGCTGGCCAGTTTGGCAGCTGCATCGTCGTTCTTGCTGTCCACATCCTGTAACGAGACGGTATGCGTCCTGAGCAACTCCTGCCAGCGTTGCGCGGTGACTCGGGCCAGGTCATAGTTGGCTTCGGCGGTGCGGACATCGGCTTCGGCTTGCCGGACCTGTTGGTCGACTTCCGGAATGGCGATGTCGGCGATCGCCTGGCCCACCTTGACATGGTCGCCGATGTCGACCAGCCAGCGTTTGAGGTAACCGCTGGTGTGTGCGTAGACCGGAATTTCCGTCCAGGCTTGCAGGCTGCCGGGCAGCACCAGATCGGGCAGGTTGTTTTCGGCTTGAGGCAATACGATGCCGACGTGTATGGCGGCGTTGCGTGCAGTCTCGCGCGCCAGAGCGTCGTGCGCCTCGCTGCGGCTGTAAATGCCCCAGGCGGCAGCCAGTACAGCCAGCGCAAGCAGAAGCAGGCCGTAGCGGCGCGCCATGCGAATCGTCGAGTGGTGCGGGGAAATGGGGGATGTCATGCGCTGATCCTTATGGAGCGACGGGTTTCCCGGTGCGGCGGCCATGCAGCACGCTGAACACCACGGGAACGAAGAACAGGGTGGCAAGGGTGGCAAACAGCAATCCGCCGATGACGGCACGACCGAGCGGGGCGTTCTGTTCGCCACCTTCGCCGAGGCCGAACGCCATGGGCGCCATGCCGATCATCATGGCCAGTGCCGTCATCAATACCGGGCGGAAGCGCGAGTAACCGGCTTCGAGCGCGGCCTGCAGCGGTGGTACGCCGTCATGCAGGCGTTCACGGGCGAAACTGACGACCAGGATGCTGTTGGCCGCGCCCACGCCCATGCACATCACCGCTCCGGTCAGTGCCGGCACGCTAAGTGTGGTATGCGTGACGAACAGCATCCATACGATGCCGGCCAGCGCTGCGGGCAAGGCCGTGATGATGATGAACGGGTCGAGCCAGGACTGAAAGTTGACCACGATCAGCAGATAGACGAGCACTATGGCGCCGAGCAGGCCCCATTCCAGGCTGGTGAACGAGGATTGCATGGTCTCGACCTGGCCGCGCAGCACGATATGGGTGCCTTTGGGCAATTCGTGCTGCATCGATTGCACTGCGGCGCGGATCTGCTGCGCCACATCACCCAGATCAGTGCCCTGGACGCTGCCGAAAATGTCGATTACCGGCTTGACGTTGTAGTGGCTGACCACAGCCGGACCCTCGCTGCGGCTGAATCGCGCCAGGTTCGCCAACAGTTGCGGCTGGGTTGCGCCTGCGCCGGTGACTGGCACCTGGCCCAGATCTTCCAGCGTTTGCATGCGGTATTGCGGCACCTGTGCCGCGACCGAGTACTGTACCCCGGTGTGTGGATTGGCCCAGAAGCTCGGGTTGGTCTGGAAACTGCCCGATAGCGAAGTCAGCAGGTTGGTGGCGATGTCCTGTTCCGTGTAGCCAAGCAGTTGGGCGGTGTCACGGTTGACGGTCACGTTGATTTGCGGATAGTTGAATGCCTGCTGGATGCGCAGGTCGACAGTGCCCGGAATGGTTTTCAGTCGGGCGAGCAACCGGTTGGCGAATGCGCGATTTGCGGTCAGGTTGTTGCCGATGATCTGCACATCGAGCGGCGCCGGCAGGCCGAAATTGAGAATCTGGCTGACGATGTCTGCCGGCAGGAAGGCAAACGTGGTGGTGGGAAAATGCGCCGTCAGCCGCTGGCGAAGGTCGTGCACGTATTGGGCCGATGGTGCGTGGTTCGCATTCAGCGAGATATAGATGTCGGCATCTCCCGGACCGATGGGCGCAGAGGTGCTGTAGGACAGATTGATGCCGCTGTAAGGCAGGCCGATCACATCGACGATGCTGGATAACTGGTCGGCGGGGATGTTCTGGCGGATCTCGCGTTCCACTGCATCGCACAGGGCGGCTGTGTCTTCGATGCGGGTACCGGTGGCGGCACGCAGGTGCAGCTTGATCTGCCCGGCATCGACTTCGGGGAAGAAGTTCTCGCCCAACCAGGGTGACAACGCCAGCGATAACGCAACAGCAAACAGAAATGCGCCCATGAAGCCACGCGGGTGGGCCAGCGCTGCGGCGAGCAATTGGCGGTAATCCTCGCGCAGGGTCATGAATCCCGCTTCAAAGCGTGCCTGCAGGCGGGCCGCCATGCCACGACGGGCGGCAATCTGTTCCGGGCTGTGCATGTGCAGCCAGTATTTGGCCAGGGTGGGCACCAGTGTGCGCGACAGGATCCACGAAGCCAGCATGGCGAATACCACCGATTCGGCCAGCGGCACGAACAGGTAGTGGGCCACACCGGTGAGCAGGAACATCGGAATGAACACGATGCAGATTGCCAGTGTCGACACCAGAGACGGAATGGCGATCTGGCGCGCGCCGTCGAGAATGGCGGGTTCGACCTCTTTGCCCTGTTCGAGATGCCAGTTGATGTTTTCGATGGCCACGGTCGCATCATCGACCAGAATGCCTACGGCAAGCGCGAGACCGCCCAGCGTCATGATGTTGATGGTTTCACCCAGCCACGACAGGGTGATGATGGAGGCCAGCACCGACAGCGGGATGGAAATGGTGATGATGAGCGTGCTGCGCCACGATCCGAGGAACAGCAGGATCATCAGACCGGTCAGCGCAGCGGCGATCACACCTTCACGGATCACGCCGTTGATGGCTGCACGCACGAAGATCGACTGGTCGCCGAGCGCATGGATCGTCATGCCGGCAGGCATGTCGTCACGGATGGACGGCAGCATGCGTTTGATGTGGTCGATGATGCTCAGCGTGGAGGCCGATCCGGTCTTGAGCACGCTCATCAGCACGGCGCGGTGTCCGTCCACACGCACGATGTTGGTTTGCGGGGGTGCCCCGTCATGCACATGCGCCACGTCGCGGATGTGGATCAGCACACCGTGCGCTGCCCGCAACGGAATGTCGTTCAGTGACTCGATGCGCAGAAAACTGGCATTGAGCTTGATGTAGTACTCGAAATCGCCGATTTTTTCCGTTCCGGCCGGCAGGATCAGGTTCTGGCTGGCGATGGCGCGGGTGACGTCATCGGCCGACACGCCGTAATTGCGCATGGCGATCGGGTCGAGATCGACCTGTACCTGACGCATCTGCCCGCCATACGGAAAGGGCAGCGATGCACCAGCCACGGTAGCGAGCTGGGTGCGCAGAAAACTGTTGCCGAAGTCAAACAGCTCGGCTTCGGTCATGGCCGGGCTGGACAGCGCCAGCTGGATTACCGGCACGCTGGATGCGTTGTAGGCAAGAATGAACGGTGGCGTCATTCCCGGTGGCATGACGCGTAACAGGGTTTGCGAGATCGAGGTGATCTGTGCCACCGCCAGGTCTTCGTTGACCCGTGGCTGGAAAAAATACTTGACCACGCCGATGCCGTTCAGCGACTGCGATTCGATATGCTGGATGTCATTGACGGTGGTGGTCGCGACCCGTTCGCTGAAGGCCACGATGCGGTTGGACATGTCTTCCGGCGGCATGCCGGAGTAGTTCCAGATGACCGACACCACCGGAATGTTGATGTTGGGCAGAATGTCGACTGGTGTGCGCAGGATGCTGAACACACCGAGCAGCACGATGAGCAGCGCCATCACGATGAAGGTGTAGGGGCGTTGCAGGGCGATTCTGACAATCCACATCGTGCGCTCGCGCAAGGAAATTTTGTGCAGTATAGATTATCGATAATTTAACGGCAAGCCCGTTGCCAGAGCGGGGAAGTCCGCGCCGGGCTGGACGAAAACGGCACGTGGCTTCCATGGCCGAAGAAATGTGTACTATGATGGAAGTGCATGTGCTGCGCTGCGGTGGACGCCGGCCTGATCGACGTAGCGTGGCGGCGTGCCGGGATGGAATCGTGACGGGGGAGGTCATGACGGATGATATGGGCAATATTGTTCGGTCGCGCCAGACTCCTGGCGGCGAGTGGCCAGACGCCGGTTACTGGTTCCGTTCGCTGGTGGAGAGCATCAATGAAGTGTTCTGGCTGGCGTCGGCGGACCGGCGGCGGTTTCAGTATGTGAGTCCGGCGTTCAGGCAGATCTGGGGTAAACACAGTTCCGATGCCGAGGTGGTGGCGAAATTGTGGCGCCAGGCGGTGCTGAGCGAAGACCGGCCAGTGCTGTCGCGGGCGTTGCGTAGCGTGGCCCGGCGTGGCCATTACGACATCGAGTATCGCATCCGCCGCCCCGACGGCGATGTGCGCTGGCTGCGCGAACGTGCCATCCTGGTGCGCAACGGTACCGGCGTGGCCCTGCATCTGGCCGGGGTGACCGATGACATCAGCGCCACACGCCAAAGTGCGGAAAATCTGCTGCGTCTCAACCGTGCGCTGCGTTTGCTCGGTGCGTGCAACCGGGTGGTGATGCATGCCGCCTCCGAACAGGAGATGTTCGAGTCGATCTGCCGCGAGATCGTCGATACCGGTGGCTATCGGCTGGCCTGGATCGGTCGGGCGGGCGAGGCGCCGGAGCGGCGGGTGTGGCCGGTGGCGCGCTATGGTACGGGGGATGATTACGTCGACCGCATTCACGTGAGCTATGGCGACGAAGAGATCGGTCGCGGGCCGACCGGGTCGTCGATTCGCACCGGGCAGACCCACATCAACCAGAATTGCCTGGCCAATCCTTCCATGTCGCCGTGGCGTACCGAAGCGATTCGCCAGGGGTATCTGGCGAGTATCGCGCTGCCGGTGCGTGACGAGATCGGTGTTTTCGGGGCGCTGACGATCTATGCCTCGCAGCCCGATGCCTTCAACGAGGAGGAAGTGCGTCTGCTCGAAGAACTGGTGGAAAACCTCGATTTTGCCCTGGCCGCACTGCATGCCCGCCGGCAGCGGCAGGAGGCGGAGCACCGCCTGCGCCTGGCGGCACAGGTGTATCAGTCGAGCAGCGAGTCGATGCTGGTGATGAACGGTCGCTGGCAGGTTCTGGATGTCAACCCGGCCTTCGTTGAACTGACCGGCTATGCGCTTGTCGAGGTGATCGGCCGCGATCCGGACTTCCTGCTGGCCGAACCGCAGGAGCAGACACAGGATGACGTGTTCTGGCGTACCGTGCGCCGGCAGGTGCAACAGTCGGGCGCGTGGGAGGGCGAAGCCCTGGCGCGCAGTCGGAGTGGCAAGCTTCTGCCGTTGTGGCTCAATATCAGCCGTATTCCTGGCGAGGACGGAGACGATGCTGCCGAGCCTCGCTTCGTGGTGTTCCATCATGACCTGACGGAAAAGAAACAGTTCGACCAGCAGTTGTGGCGCCAGGCCAATTTTGACCTGCTGACCGGGCTGCCCAACCGCAACCTGCTCCAGGACCGCACGGCGCAGGCGATCAGCCAGGTCGCGCGGCACGATGGCATGATCGCAGTGATGGTACTCAACCTGGATGGGTTCCGCATGATCAACGACAGTTTCGGTTATGCGGCCGGTGACCTGATGCTCAGGGAGATTGCGCAACGCCTGACTGCCGGTGTGCGCCGCGAGGACACGGTGGCCCGACTCGGCTCGGACGAATTCGTGGTGCTGATGACCGAGGTCAGCGATGACGGCAATGTGTCGTTCATCACCGAACAGTTGCGCAGTGCGCTGGCGCAGCCGTTCATGATCGATGAACGCGAACTGTTCATCACCACTGGCATTGGCATCGCCTTGTATCCGCGCGATGGCGACGATGTGTCGACGCTGCTGCGCAATGCCGATGCGGCGCTGCGCCAGGCGCGCGAGTCCGGGTGCAACAGTTTCCAGTTCTACGATCCGGAACTGAACGAAGCGGCGCTCGGCACCCTGATGCTGGAGAATAACCTGCGCTACGCGCTGGAGCGCAACGAACTGCTGTTGCATTACCAGCCACTGGTCAACCTGCGCAGCGGACGCATGACGGGTGTGGAAGCCCTGATGCGCTGGAATCATCCGAAGCTGGGCATGATTCCGCCGACGCGTTTCATTCCGGTGGCAGAAAAATCCGGCCAGATCGTCGAGATCGGTCGCTGGGTGCTGCGACAGGCGTGTGCGCAGGCAGCGGCGTGGCGGGCGCAGGGACACGAGGTGGTGGTGGCGGTCAACCTGTCGGCGCTGCAGTTCCGCAACGCGGCGCTGGTGGACGAAGTGGCGGGGATTCTGGCCGAGACCGGGCTGGCAGCCGAAGGGCTTGAACTCGAACTGACCGAAGGCGTGTTGATCCGCCAGCCGGAACTGGTGCTGGACGTGCTGACCGCACTGCGCAAGATTGGCGTACGCCTGTCGATTGACGACTTCGGCACCGGTTATTCATCGCTGGCATACCTCAAGCGCTTCCCGGTCAACAAGGTGAAGATCGACCGGACATTCGTGGCCGACATCGTCACCGATCCGAACGATAACGCCATCGTCAGTGCGATCATTGCCATGGCGCACAGCCTGAAGCTGAGCGTGATCGCCGAGGGCGTGGAAACCATCGGTCAGCTGGCGTTTCTTGTGATGCATGAGTGCGACGAAATACAGGGGTACTATTACGCCCGTCCGCTGCCGGCCGACGAGATTGACGTGCTACTGGCGCAGCCGCGCCTGTTGCAGTTGCCTGAAGTGGCGCCCGGGAACGTGCCGACCCTGCTGCTGCTCGATGACGAGGCAAACATCCTCCGTGCACTGGAGCGGGTGTTCCGTCGTGAGGGTTACCGGGTACTGAGCACGACCAGCGCCATCGAAGCGTTGCACCTGCTGGCCGGCAATGAAATCGGCGTGGTGGTGGCTGACCAGCGCATGCCGGAAATGAATGGCGTCGAATTCCTGCGCCGGGTGAAGCAACTGCATCCTGATTCGATCCGCATCGTCCTGTCGGGCTATACTGATCTGAAATCGGTGACAGCAGCCATCAATGAGGGTGCAGTGTACAAGTTTCTGACCAAGCCGTGGGACGATACGCAGTTACAGGATAACATCCGCGAGGCATTTGCGCTGTATGCCATGAAGCGGGATCATGCCCGTCTGGTGCGCGAACTGACGCTGGCGAACGAGCGCCTGCAGTCCGGGCAGGGAGCGATGTAAATGAATGCCCCCACGCTGCTGCTGGTTGACGACGAGGCGAACATACTCAATGCACTCAGGCGACTGTTCCGTCCGCATGGTTATCGCGTGCTTACCGCGGAAAGCGGCGCGGCAGGGCTGGAACTGATGAGCAGCGAGTCCGTCGACCTGGTGATCTCCGACATGCGCATGCCCCAGATGAACGGCGCCGAGTTTCTCGAACGGGTACAGACGGAACATCCTGATGTGGTGCGTATCCTGCTGACCGGTTATGCCGATCTCGACTCCACCATCGCTGCGATCAATCATGGCGGCATCTACCGCTATCTCGCCAAGCCGTGGGAAGAAAACGACGTGCTGCTGACTGTGCGCCACGCACTCGAACGCAAGGCGCTCGAACAGGAAAAGGTGCGGCTGGAGCAGTTGACGCAGCAGCAGAACGAGGCTTTGCGACAGCTCAATGCCGGGCTGGAAGAAAAAGTGCGTGCTCGTACGGAAGAAATCCGTCAGATCAATACGTTTCTCGAAGCCGCCAACAAGCAGCTCAGGGAAAATTTCCTGTTGTCCATGCGCGTGTTCTCCAACCTGATCGAATTGCGCCATGGCAGCATTGCCGGCCATTCGCGCCGTGTGGCCGAACATGCGCGAGCGTTGGCGCAGGCGATGGGCATGACGCAGAGTGAGGTGCAGAATGTACTGTTTGCCGCACTGTTGCATGATATCGGGAAGATCGGTCTGCCAGACCGGGTCATCGTCAAGGCATACAGCCAGCTCGATGACGAGGAGCGCAAGGCGTTCTGGCTGCATCCGGCGACCGGCCAGGCCGCGCTGATGGGCATCGAGACACTGCGTGAGGCCGGCAGGCTGTTGCGTAGCCACCATGAGCGTTTCGATGGTCTCGGATTTCCCGATGGGCTGCACGGCAGCGAAATTCCGCAAGGAGCGCGCATTCTCGCCGTAGTCAATGATTATGATGCGCTGATGCATGGCGGGATCCAGCCACGGCAGTATTCCGCACAGGAAGCCAGAGAATTCCTGCTCGCCGGCAAGGGAACGCGCTATGATCCAAAAGTGGTGGATGGATTCATCCGGTTGATGGGCATGCACGCGGAGCCAGCCGCTACCGCAGCCGTGTGTATTACTTCCGACCGCCTCAAACCGGGAATGGTGCTGGCGAAAGATCTGGTGAGCAAGGACGGCCTGTTGTTACTGGCCAGGGACTATATGCTGGATGAAACGTTGATCGGGCAGATACGCGGTTATGAAGAAACGATCGACCAGCAGATCGGCATCTACGTCAGGGCGTAGCCAGTCGTTGAAAAATGTCGTGAGTCTGGGCAAGATGAGACGTAAGGCGAAATCCATGTGGTCTGGATGAGGGTTCCCGGCCGGTTTCAACGAAATACCGGCAAACGCAACAGTGATTCAACAGCCAGTCAGGAGGATGGACATGTGGCGCATACTGGTCGTGGACGATGAAGAAAACATTCT
>JAJXUP010000201.1 GCA_021782795.1 Pseudomonadota bacterium
CGATGCGATCCGCTATCCGCTGGTTAAGCTCGACCGCGATGTGCGCCCGTGGCAGGAGGTCATGGTCGAACTGGCTTCGCGCCTGAAGTTCCCGGCCTTCACCAAGCCCGACGGCACGCGCAAGTTCAAGGACTACCCCGACTTCATCGTCAACTTCGAACGCTCGCCCGGCATCGGTTTCCTCGCCGGTTGGCGCGGCAAGGACGGCAGCAAGTCGCTTAAAGGCGAGCCCAACCCCAATCAGTGGGAAAAGTACATCGAGAACCAGAGCTTCTTTGCGCACCACTGGCCCGACAACCAGAAATACATGCGCTACGCAAACAAGGAGTATCTGGAAGTGGCGGCGGATGTCGGCTTCGTCGGCAAGGCCGAGCCGATCATCATGCAGTTCTATTCCGAGCCGCTGCAGAAATTCCGCCTCGCCGGCCAAGGGTTGTACGACGGCCCGCAGCCGAACAACCAGGTCGACCGCGAGCGCTTGGTGAAGTACTTCGACCCGCTGCCGATGTGGTACGAGCCGCTGGAGCAGCAGCGCGTCGACGCGAATGAGTATCCCTTCTTCGCGCTGACCCAGCGCCCGATGTTCATGTACCACTCGTGGGATTCGCAGAACGTCTGGCTGCGGCAGATCATGGCGCAGAACTATATGTACATGAATGCGCGCAAAGCGGCCGAAATGGGCATCAAGGACTTCGACTGGATATGGGTCGAGTCGCACAACGGCAAAATCCGTTGCCAGGTCAAGACCATGGAAGGCACCCAGGAAGACACCGTCTGGACCTGGAATGCCATCGGCAAACAGAAAGGCGCGTGGGGCTTGAAGGAAGACGCGTCTGAAGCGACCAAGGGTTTCCTGCTCAACCACCTGATTTCCGAGCTGTTGCCGGAAAAGGCAGGTGAGCGCCGCGTCACCAACTCCGATCCGGTCACCGGTCAGGCTGCATGGTTCGACATGAGAGTGAAAATCTGGAAGGCCGAAGCAGGCGAAACCGGATCGTGGCCGCAGTTCGATGCGCTGAAGGCGTTCCCGGGCGATGAACGTTATGAACGTCCGGACGTGCTGCGCTACGACGCGCGCAGCCACGAAAAAAACTAAAAGCAGCACTGAAGCGAATTTAAGCGAGAGAGAAAAATGAGACTTGGACTGGTCATCGACCTCGATGTGTGCGTGGGCTGTCATGCCTGCGCCATCGCCTGCAAGGAATGGAACGCCTCCGGTACCACCGGCCCGCTGTCCGACTACCAGCCTTACGGCGCGGAGCCGTCCGGCGTGTGGTTCAACCGGATTCGCCATTACGAAATGGACGAGTATCCGAACAACAAAACGGTCAATTTCCCGATGTCGTGCAACCACTGCGAGGATGCCGAGTGCGTCACCGTGTGTCCGACCGGCGCGTCGTACAAGCGCGCCGAGGATGGCATCGTGCTGGTTGACCAGGACAAGTGCATGGGCTGCAATTATTGCTCTTGGGCTTGCCCTTATGGCGCACGCGAACTCGACCGCAGTTCGGGCACGATGAAGAAATGCACGCTGTGCGTCGACCGTATCTATGACATGGAGTTACCGGTCGAAGAGCGTCAGCCTTCATGCGTGTTGACCTGCCCGGCGCACGCTCGCATGTTCGGCGATTTCGACGATCCCGATTCGGCGGTGTCACGCACCGTGCGTGAGCGCGGCGGATTCGGTCTTATGCCCGAGCTCAATTACAACCCGACCAACCAGTATCTGCCGCCGCGCAGCAAACCGGTGATTCCGATCGAGGCCCATCCCCGTGGTGGCCTCAAGGAAAGCATCAAGCAGTTTGCCAACAAGCTGGTTCGTCGTTGAACCTGAATAGACACAAGCAGGAATAACCATGCATCAGGCTTATTGGCGCCGCCCCGATTTGAAGGGGCCGCGTCGGCAAGCCGGATACTGATCCATTAGGAAATCGATATGCATCCAGCATTTTCAGTCATCTTCTTTACCGTTGCCTCGGGGGCGGGTTTTGGCCTGTTTTCGCTGCTGTTCATCGCCGACGTATTCAAACTGGGTGGCGGGTTCGAACGCGAACAACTCATCATTGGCGGCTTGATGGCCATGGCCCTGGTCGTGTTTGGCCTGTTGTCTTCCACCTTCCACCTGGCCAATCCGAAAAACGCATGGCGTGCGTTCAGCCGCTTCCGTACCTCGTGGTTGTCGCGCGAAGGCGTGTTTGCGGTGCTGTTCATGCCGCTGGCGCTGGTTTACCTGGCCAGCATCTGGTTTGACGCACCGCTGTGGCTGCGCGAAACCAGCGGTTTTCTGACCGCCGTGCTGGCCTGGATCACCGTATTTTCGACCGGCATGATCTACGCCTGCCTTAAAACGATCCGCCAGTGGAACACCCCGCTGGTCCCGGCCAACTATCTTGCCCTCGGTTACGCCAGCGGTAGCCTCCTGCTCCTGCTGGGGGCCGTTGTTTCGGGATTAGACACCACACCTTATATCGCCATGTCTGCGCTGATTCTGTCGATCGCAGCGGTACTCAAGGCCATCTATTACTTCTGGATCAGCAGCCCCGGCCTGGGCCCCACCATCAACACGGCAACCGGTCTGACCCGCGCCAAGGTCAAGTTGCTGGATACCGGTCACACCCACGGAACCTTCCTGACCCAGGAATTCGGCTTCCAGATCGCTCGCCAGAAAGCTGGATTGCTGAAAGTCGTGGTGTTTGTGCTG
>JAJXUP010000202.1 GCA_021782795.1 Pseudomonadota bacterium
TCGGCCAGATCGATGAAATAGTGGTGGCGTTCGGTTCTGGGCTGGCGTTCCAGTGTCATGGATTCGGTGGATTCCAGCAGCCAGCGGTCCAGATATTCGATCTGGTCCGGCAGCAGGGAGCCCGGGTGGGCCAGCGCAAGCAGTTCGGTACGTAACAGCAGGCTGCTGCAGCGGAATTCGCGAGCGTCGTACACTGTTTGTGGCTGATTTTCGAATCCCTGGGTTTCGGCGATCAGGTAGAAGCCGTTGAGCATGCTCCACATTTCGTTATCGGGCAGGCTGTAGCGCAGGAAACGCCATTTGAAGGCGAAGCCGAGGTTGTACAGACCGCGCAGGCACAGCCGCAGCAGCAAGGCGTCATTCTGCCGCAGTTCGCGGTTACCGATCTGCGCTTGCAGATGTTGCAGGTAGAGCTGGCTGATGCCGAAATAATAGCCATAGATTACCGTCCACAAGCGGTTCTCGACGGTTTGCGACATGCGCGGGCTGCGCAGGTACTGTTCGCACAGTGTGGCCTGGAATGTCTGAATGTGGTGATCGAGCGCGTCGATGATTTCCAGCCGGTTGACTTCCTCCCTGGCGCTGGGGCAGGCATCGGCTAACTGTTTGAGGTGGTCGACGATCTGGCCCTGGGCAGTCGTGATGTCGTCGGCGGGAAGCCCTCCAAGCCATTGCAACGCCATTTTCCGGTTGGCAAGCGGGTCGTTGTCGCCAGATTTGCCAAACAGGGATTTTACGTTGAACATCAAGGCCTCTCTCCCGCTTTGATTCATGAGTCCCGTGTGTGGCGGGCCATATTGTTGTTCGTTCGGTTCATGCGTCCATGCGTCCGGTCATGGCGGACGCGCCAGGTCAGGGTGCTGCTCCCGCTGCAGCCAGGCTGCCGCTCAGGCGTTGTTCGACCCACGGTTTGACCGAGGCCAGAGCCTGATCGAGGGATCCGGCGTCGGTGCCGCCGCCCTGCGCCATGTCTGGCCGGCCACCGCCCTTGCCGCCGATCTGCGCCGCGACGTGCCCGACCAGTTCGCCGGCTTTGCACTGCACTGTCTCTGCTGCGCTGACGCCGGCGATCAGGCTGATTTTGCCGCCCTGGGTTGATGCCAGTACGATGACGCATGGCGCCAGCCGCGATTTGAGTTGGTCCAGCGATTCACGCAGCAGTCTGGCGTCGGCGTCGTCGAGCCGGGCCGTGAGGACGCGGACGTCGCCGATGCGCTCTGCCCCATCGATCAGCCGATCGATCTGCCCGGCTGCAAGACGTGATTGCAACCGTTCGATTTCCCGGACAAGCGCAGTGTTCTGTTCCATCAGCTGGCCGGTTTTGCTCAGCAGTTCGCTGGCCGGGGTCTTGAGCCGCTGTGCCAGTTCGTCGAGTTGAGCGCGCTGGTGCTGCAGATAGTGCAACGCACCGCTGCCGGTAACCGCTTCGATGCGGCGAATGCCCGAGGCCACGCCGGATTCGGCGATGATGGCCAGCATACCGATCTCGCCGGTGTGGTGCACGTGGGTGCCGCCGCACAGTTCGGTGGAGAATGTGCCCATGCCGATCACGCGCACCTCGTCGCCATATTTTTCGCCGAACAGCGCCATGGCGCCGTGTCGCACGGCTTCATCGTAGGGCATGACCGCGGTGGAGACCGGCAGGTTGCCGCGAATCTGTTCGTTGACCAGAGTCTCGATGTGATGGATCTGCTCGGCGCTGAGGGGTTCGTTGTGTGAAAAATCGAAACGCAGTCGGTCGGCATCGACCAGAGAGCCTTTTTGCGCGACGTGGGTACCCAGGATCGCGCGCAGCGCGGCGTGCAGCAGATGTGTGGCGCTGTGGTTGGCGGCTGTGCGTGCGCGCAGGTCTGCGTCGACACCCGCTTCGATACTGTCGCCGATCTGCAGCGCGCCGGAATGCAGCGAGCCGTGGTGACCGATCACCCCGGGGCGGATTTTCTGTGTGGTATCGACGTGAAACATGGCGCCTGAGTGACGCAGCACGCCGCGGTCGCCCGCCTGACCACCCGATTCGGCATAGAACGGGGTGCGGTTGGTGACCACGATGGCGGAGGTGCCGGGATCGAGCCGGTCGACGGGCTGGCCGTCAACGTAAATGGCCAGTACTCGCGCCGGTTCGTGCAGCAGCTGGTAGCCGTCGAACAGCGTGTCTGCACCCTGATATTCGAGATCGGCCTGCATGCTGAAGCGGCTGGCGCTGCGCGCACGTTCGCGCTGGGCTTCCATGGCGGCCTCGAACGCCGGAGTGTCGATGCCGAAACCGCGTTCGCGGCCGATGTCGGCAGTCAGGTCGAGGGGGAATCCGTAAGTATCGTAGAGCTTGAATGCAGTGTCGCCGTCCAGCGTACCACCGGCCTGCGGCATGGCCTGCTCAAGCAGGGCGAGGCCATGCTCCAGCGTTTCGGCGAAGCGTTCTTCTTCCTGACGCAGTACCTGTTCGACACGTGGTCGTGCCTGTTCCAGTTCGGGGTAAGCGACGCCCATCTGTCCGACGAGATCGGTCACCAGGAGGTGGAAAAACGGCTGCTGCTGGCCGAGTTTGTAACCATGACGGATGGCGCGGCGAATGATGCGGCGCAGCACGTAGCCGCGGCCCTCGTTGCCGGGCAGCACGCCGTCGACGATGAGGAAGGCGCAGGCGCGGATATGGTCGGCGATGACCTTGAGTGAATTGTTGCCAAATGCAGTACAG
>JAJXUP010000063.1 GCA_021782795.1 Pseudomonadota bacterium
AATAGCGTTCCATTTCCTCGGCCGACAATCCCGGCGCCTGCGCGGTGATTTCCAGGATCACCGGCGCCGGGTTGGGATAGGCTTCGACATTGAGTTTGTAGAACGCCGCCAGCCCGACCCCGATGAACACCAGCAGGAACAGGATGATGATCGGACGACGGGTGAGCGAAAAGGAAATCAGACCCTTGAGCACGGCTGTACTTTCAGCGAATCGGTAAATAACACGGGCACAACCTGCTCAACGCAGGCCCAGCACCCAGGCATTGCTGATGAACAGTGCGCCATCGCCCGCAATCAGTTCGCCCGGTTTCAGCCCGGCCAGAATCTGATCCATGCCGTGCTGCTGCATGCCCAGTTGCACGTGCCGACGATAAAAATGGCGCCGGTCCGTCGTCACCCAGACCGTCATGCTGCCATCGCCCTCACGCACCACGCCATTGACCGGCACGGCAGTCGCCAGCGTGCTTCTGCCCGCATGCAGGATGAAGGTCGCCATCATCTGCGCGGCAATGCGATGCCGAGGATCCTGAACTGTGCTGCGCACCGCCACGCGATGCGTATTCGGATCCACCGAACTGGCCACGTAGTCCACCCGGCCGTGAAACACTTCGTCGGGATAAGCCATCAGCCGCACATCGACCGCCTGACCGACATGCACCAGCGGCAGATCGGACTCGGCCACGCTGGCCACCAGCCACTTCCTCGACAGATCGGACACCGTAAACGGCGCCGGGGTCGCACCCGGCTGCACCAGCAGACCGGGCGCAGCATTGCGCGCCACCACCTGTCCACTGATCGGACTGAGCACCGGCATGACGGAATCGATGTGCCGGCTGGCGACGATCTGGCGAATTTGCGCATCGCTCTTGCCGAAGATGCGCAGCGCGTCCGTCGCCGACCTGTAGGCCGCCTCGGCCGTCTGCTGGTCGGACACAGCCTGCTCGTAGTCTTTCTGCGCCATTCCTTGCACCGCGTAGAGTTCCCTCGCACGCTGAAGCGCGGCATCGGTCAGATGCAGCGTGCCGGCGCTCGACAACAGCGCAGACTCGGCCTGCACCAGGTCGGGACTGTCGATGCTGAACAGCACCTGGCCCTTGTGCACATCGTCACCGGCACTGACGCTCACCGATACCACCCGTCCGGCGTACGGCGACGAGACCTGCACCGTACGGTCCTGATCGTAATCCGTGTTGCCCACGGCCTCGCGTTCGTCGGCGAAATCGGCCTGGCCGACCCGAACCACGGAAATGAATTTCGTCTGTCCGTCCGTCAGCGTGACTTCTCCGCCGGTGCTGGCCGCCATCGCCCCGGCAGATGCAACCAGCAGCCAGACAGGCAGCAACAGACCGGCCATCCGGACGCATGGCCTGCAGCCAAAAAGAGATGATTTCGCTCGCATGAAACGCCTCGATAAATACGCATGAAGCCGGCGCTGTCCTGCGCCAGCCGAAAGACCGCGACATTCTAACCGAAGATCGGCAACCGGCAAGTATTTGCCTGATTACAGTTTGGCAAGATTGATCGGCAGCGCAGGCTGCACCATCATCCGGCCGGCTGATGCGGCAGCACGATGCGCGCCAGCAAACCACGCCCGGTATTGAGCAGGGCAAGGCGACCACCATGCAGGGAAGCAATGGCGGAAACGATGGACAGACCCAGCCCGTTTCCAGGCAGGTTGCGGCTCTGGTCAATGCGGTAGAACCGGGTGGTCACCCGCGGCAATTCGGCCTCGGGTATCCCCGGCCCGTCATCCAGCACTTCGAGGAACACGTGCTCGCCCGCATGCACGGCACGCACCTCGACCGTACTGTCCGGACCGCTGTATTTGATGGCATTGTCGATCAGGCTGGCCAGCGCATTGGCAATCAGGTTGCGATCGCCCAGCGCCAGCACCGGGCCGCCGTCCACAGCACGCAACTGCACACCCGCGGCTTCCGCACTGGCATCGTACAGATCGGCCATGTCCCTGGCGACCCGACGAATGTCAACCGGTTCGAAAGCATTGGCATGCACTCCCGATTCTGCCTGAGCAATCTGCAGCAGCTTTTCAAACACCAGGATCAGTTCATCGATCTCGCCAATGGCAGCAACCGCTGCTTCACCTGGGCTGCCTGCGCCATCTCCGCTGCGCACAGCTTCTTCCAGCCGGGACCGGATGCGGCTCAGCGGTGTGCGCAGGTCATGGGCGATGGCATTGGATACATGCAGCACTCCATCCATCAGCTGTTCGATGCGATCGAGCATGCGGTTGATGTCCATTGCCAGCCGGCCGAATTCGTCCGAACTGGCGACCGGGATACGCCGGCTCAGATCGCCCGCCTCGATCTCATGAGCGGTTCTGCGCATGACGGCGATCGGATGCTCGATCAGATGACGAAAGAACAACGCCCCGCCAAAAATCAGCAGCAGCGAGATCAGCGCGCCTGCAGCCAGCGACCGCAGCACCAGTCGCCCGATGAGTTCCTGCTCGCTCAATTCCCAGCCCACGATGAGCGTATCGCCGTCAAGCAATGAAATCCGCAACAGACGCGCCAATGCCGGCCTGCCATAGCGCAACACGTGCGCCGTTACCGGCCCGCGATCCGGCAGTGAGGGCCAGGTATCGAGATTGCCCACGATCCGCTGCCCTCGCGACGAAAGCAACTGAAAAATTTCCGTATCACTGTTGATGCTGTCACCCAACTGTCTGTCAATCTCGCGCGCCAGCGCACCAGGATGATCCATATTGAACCGGATCTCCCGATTGGCAATATAAATCAGTCGGCGATCGACATTCTGTTGCAGCACACCCATCGTGCCGAAATAGAACACCAACGACACCACAGCGATCGACGTGGCCACCAGCAAGCCGTAACCGAGCAGCAACTGTGTCACCACAGACCGGCGGATATCAGGCACCACGGTCTCCGGCAACGGCTGACAGCCGGTAACCGACACCGCGCACGGTATGGATCAGTGCGACGTCAAACTCCTTGTCCACCTTGTTGCGCAGGCGGCTGATCTGCACGTCGATCACGTTGGTCTGCGGATCGAAATGGTATTCCCACACCGATTCGAGCAACATGCTGCGCGTTACCACCTGCCCCTCGTGACGCATCAGGTATTCGAGCAGACGGAATTCGCGTGGCTGCAACAGAATGGGACATCCATTTCGTGTCACCCGCTGGCTGCGCAGATCAAGCTGCAGATCGGCCACCTGCAGACGCGTTTCTCCGTTACCTGTCGGACGCCGACGTGTCAGCGCCTCGACGCGCGCCAGCAACTCATCGAGCGAAAACGGTTTGACCAGGTAGTCGTCGGCACCGCAGCGCAGCCCGTGCACACGTTCATCGGTACTGCCAAGCGCACTCAGCATCAACACCGGAGTGCGGTCGCCGCGGGCACGCATGCGTTCGAGCAATGCCATGCCATCAGTCGAGCCCGGCAGCAGGCGATCAAGGATGACGACATCCCATGCCGAGGCATCGACCAGTTGCTGTGCTTCCACGGCATTGCCACACGGCACGGCGACGAATCCGGCCGTATGCAGCCCGTTGCACAGATAACGCGAGGTGTTGGGTTCGTCTTCCACGACGAGACAGCGCATGAATCAGTCGCTCCGCAGCGCAGGATGACCCGGCAGATGACATGGGTTTGACGTCAGCCAGGCTTCAGGGTAAAATTCGCGTCTCTCCAGAGACCAGAGGTAAGCGACGTTGGACTGTCACAGTTGTAACAAATCCTTCTGTTATTGTACACGCTAGCCGCACTCACCCTCCAGTTTTCCTGAACTGCCCGGGAGTCTGCTGCTGGCAAACGGTGGAACCCGGGCTGCGCCCCAGTGTCCGACGCACAGTCGGGCACAGACTGCTCCCGTATTCCTGAAATTGCGCCCACCGCAAGCACGCGGCTGCGCGCGTGTTCGTGGCGTTGGCATGGATAACGAAAAGAGCGCATCATGAAAATCCGGCAGTTTTTTCCCGGCCTGGCAGCCGGCATCGTCTCCCTGTTCCCGGTCAAGGGGGGCTCCGCCGCGCGACCAGTACCGCCCGTGTCCGCCCGCTTGCTCGAAGTGGCGCTGCTCACCCCCGATGCCGCACTGGTCAAGCTCGACAGCTCCAGCGAAGGTCTGCTCGACCGCGAAGCCGAAGAGCGGCTGGAACAGTACGGCGCCAACACCGTCACCCACGAACACGTCAAATCGGTGTCCGAGCGCATATTCGAACAGTTCAGGAACCCGCTCAACATCCTGCTGCTGACACTGGCCGGCGTTTCCTATTTCATGGGCGACGTCGAATCCAGCATCATCATTTCGGTGATGGTGCTGCTCAGCGTCACCCTCACCTTCGTACAGGAATACCGTTCCAGCAATGCTGCAGAAAAACTGCGCGCCATGGTGAGTACCACCGCCACCGTGATCCGCAAGGACAAGCGCGCCGGCATTCCGCAGGAAGTCAATGATGCGTACAACATCCGCATCGTGCCGCATGGCCCGGAACGCAAGGAAGTGCCGATCACCGAACTTGTGCCCGGTGACATCATCCAGCTTTCCGCCGGCGACATGATCCCGGCCGACGCGCGCATCCTCACTGCCAAGGATCTGTTCATCAACCAATCCTCGCTCACCGGCGAATCCATGCCGGTGGAAAAGTTCGTCCACGCCAGCAACCCGTCGGTGCGCGACCCGCTGCAGCTCGACAACGTCTGCTTCATGGGCACCAATGTCATCAGCGGCAGCGCCACGGCCGTCATCGTCATGACCGGCGCTGATACCTACTTTGGCGGCCTGGCAAGCGTGGTGTCCGGCGAACGCGTCCAGACCAGCTTCGACCACGGCGTCACCCGCTTCACCTGGCTGATGCTGCGCTTCATCCTGGTCATGGTGCCGCTGGTGTTCATCATCAACGGCCTGACCAAGCACAGCTGGATCGAAGCCTTCTTCTTCGCCATGGCCGTGGCCGTCGGACTGACGCCGGAAATGCTGCCCATGATCGTGACCGTCAACCTCGGCAAGGGTGCGCTGGCCATGTCGCGCAAAAAGGTCATCGTCAAGCGGCTCAACTCGATCCAGAACTTCGGTGCAATGAATGTGCTGTGCACCGACAAAACCGGTACGCTCACCCAGGATCACATCATTCTGGAAAAGCACCTCGACATTTTCGGCGAGCAAAGTCAGGCAGTGCTTGAATACGCTTACCTGAACAGCTACTACCAGTCCGGGCTGAAAAATCTGCTCGACGTGGCCGTGCTCAAGCACGTGGAAATGAACGAACACCTGCATGTCGAGAAAGATTTCCGCAAGGTCGACGAAATCCCCTTCGATTTCGCTCGTCGCCGCATGTCGGTCGTGGTGGAGGGCCAGGGCAAGCACCTGCTGATCTGCAAGGGCGCGGTGGAAGAAATCTTCAATATTTGCGCCGACAGCGAAATCGGCGACGAGAAATTCCCGCTCGACGACAGCCATTTCGCCCGGCTGCGCTCGGTCACACAGACACTCAACGAAGACGGTTTCCGCGTCATCGCCATCGCCTACAAGGAGATCGACGGCAAACAGGCCAGCTACAGCATTGCGGACGAACGCGATCTGACGCTGGTCGGCTACATCGCCTTCCTCGATCCGCCCAAGGAAACGGCTGCCGCCGCCATCGCCGCGCTCAACCGGCACGGTGTGGCAGTGAAAATCCTCACCGGCGACAACGACATCGTCACGCGCAAGGTGTGCAAGAGCGTCGGTTTGCACGTCGATCGCATCGTGCTGGGCAGCGAAGTCGAAAAGCTCAGCGATATCGAACTGGCAGAACTGGCGGAACGGATCGACGTGTTTGCCAAGCTGTCGCCAACGCAAAAAGCCAAGGTGATCAAGGCACTTCACCTCAAAGGGCACGTGGTCGGCTTCCTCGGCGATGGCATCAACGACGGCCCGGCGCTCAAGGCTGCCGATGTCGGCATTTCGGTCGACACTGCGGTGGACATCGCCAAGGAGTCCGCCGACATCATCCTGCTGGAAAAAAACCTGATGGTGCTCGAGGAAGGTGTGATCGAGGGCCGCAAAGTGTTTGGCAACATCATCAAGTACATCAAGATGGGAGCCAGCTCGAACTTCGGCAACATGTTCAGTGTGCTGGGAGCCAGCGCCCTGCTGCCATTCCTTCCCATGGCGCCGATCCAGATCCTGACCAACAACCTGCTGTACGATTTCTCCCAGACCGCGATCCCGACCGATAACGTCGATGAGGAATACATCGCCCAGCCGCGCAAATGGGATATCGCCAACATCACCCGCTTCATGGTCATGATCGGCCCGATCAGTTCGATCTTCGACTACATGACCTACGGCATCATGTACTTCGTGTTCCACGCCCACACGCCGGAACAGGCGCCGCTGTTCCAGACCGGCTGGTTCGTCGAATCGCTGTTTTCGCAGACGCTGATCATTCACATCATTCGCACCGGCAAGGCTCCGTTCTTCGAAAGTCGCGCAAGCCTGCCGCTCATGCTCACCAGTCTGATCATCTGCGGCATCGGCGTATGGCTGCCGTTTTCGCCCTTCGCCCACGCACTCGGCTTTGTGCCGCTGCCGACGCGCTACTGGTATTACCTTGCCGGAATGATCCTGGGCTACGCCCTGCTGACCCACACCGTCAAGATGTGGTTCGTGAAGAAATACGGGCTGAACTGACATGATACGTGCCCGCACGATGCGGGCACGTTGTCCCGCTACGCAATGGCGGCAGACCGCGCGCGTTTCATTACCAGGCCGTTGAAAAAGGTAGCGAGGACGCCCGGATGCAAGGCGCGAGAAACGCAACGACGAGACCTATCAAACAGATAGGCGTTGGAGTGAGTATCGCAGCAACGCCGCAGACGGGTGCCGCAGTACTTTTTCAACGGCCTGTTACAGGAGACTGCCATGCACCACCTGACCCCACGGGAAGCCTTCGAATTTCTCGGAAATACCCCGGATGCGGTATTCATCGACTGCCGCTCGGAACTGGAATTCCTCTTCGTCGGCCACCCCGCCAATTGCCTGCTGATCCCCTGGTATGAGGGAGCGAACTGGGAACTGAACCCGCGTTTTCTGAATGAAGTAAGTGCTGTGGCCGAGCCTCATCGCCCGGTAGTGCTCATCTGCCGTTCTGGCAATCGATCCCGGGAAGCCGGTGAATTCCTGGAAAAAAATGGCTTCACCGACATCTACAATGTCACATCCGGTTTCGAAGGCGAACTGGACGGCGCCCATCACCGCTCCACGCAGAGTGGCTGGCGCTTTGACGGTTTACCGTGGGAGCAATGCTGAACACCGTCACCGGGGCCGGGATCTGCCGCCTGCAAACTCCGCTGCGGCACGACAGGACACGCGATGCTGGTTCGCCTGATTCGGGCAGGATCAAACCGGACTAGTAAATGCGTGGTTGCGGCACAAACCCCGGCATGCTCTCCGGCTGCAGGTTGACCGGCTTGCTGCCCAGGCGGTCATCCTGCAGCCAATACAGGCTGTGCACCATCCACGAGGTATCGTCGCGCTGCGGGTAGTCCTCGCGAGTATGCGCGCCACGACTTTCGCAACGGAATCGGGCGCTGAACAGCGTCGCCCGCGCCACCTGCAGCAGGTTGCCGAATTCGAGCGCCTCGATACGTTCGACATTGAACGCCCGGCTACGATCGGTCAGTACCAGTTGCTGTGCACGCTGCGACAGCGCATCGAGTTCGCGGACGCCCTCGTCGAGCAATACACCGTCGCGAAACACTCCGCAATGGCGCTGCATGAGGCGCTGCAGTGCGTCGCGCAGGCAGGCCACCGTTTCGCCCGTGCCCGGCCGGTCGAGCCGCGCCAGCAGTTCCCAGTCCGCCTGCGCCGGCGGTAGCGGAGCGTCCACCGCAATTGTGCGTGCCGCGTGCTCGCCGGCAGCACGGCCAAATATCACCAGATCGAGCAGCGAGTTTCCCCCCAGCCGGTTGGCACCGTGCACTGACACACACGCACACTCTCCGATGGCATATAGTCCGGGCACCGGATCGCGGTCGAGCACCTGACCGTGCAGATTGACCGGAATGCCTCCCATCATGTAATGCGCCGTAGGCACCACTGGCACCGGAGCCTGCACCGGATCGACATTGGCAAAACGCATGGCCAGTTCGCGGATGCCCGGCAACCGCTCGCGGATCACCGCCTCGCCCAGGTGATCAAGCCGCAGGTGAATGTATTCGCCTTGCGAACCGCATCCCCGACCCGCCAGAATCTCCATTGCCAGCGCGCGTGCCACCACATCCCGACTGGCGAGATCGGCTGCATGCGGCGCATAACGCAACATGAACCGCTCGCCGGCAGCATTGAGCAGGTAACCGCCCTCACCGCGCACCGCCTCCGAAATCAGGCTGCCCGAACCGGGCAGACCGGTCGGGTGGAACTGCCAGAACTCCATGTCCTGTAGCGGCAATCCTGCACGCAACGCCATACCGGGTCCGTCGCCGGTATTGATGTGGGCGTTGGTCGAATGACGGAAAACGCGCCCAGCGCCACCAGTGGCCAGCACCGTGGCCGCGGCGTGAAACTCGTGCCGGCCGGCGTCGGCAATCGACAGCGCCGCAATACCGGTCACCTCACCCTGGGTCGAACGTAACAGGTCGAGCGCAAAATATTCGTCGAAGAAACGAGTCCCTGCCCGCAGGTTGCGCTGATACAGCGTATGCAACAGGGCATGACCGGTGCGGTCGGCGGCGGCGCAGGTGCGATGCGCCTGTCCCTCGCCGAAACGCACGCTTTGTGCGCCGAACGCACGCTGGTAGATACGTCCATCCTCGCGTCGCGAAAATGGCAACCCCATCTGCTCCAGTTCAATTACGGCCTGCGCCGCCTGACGACACATGAATTCGATGGCATCCTGATCTCCCAGGTAATCCGATCCTTTCACGGTGTCGAACATGTGCCAGCGCCAGTCGTCTGGCTCCATGTTGCCCAGAGCAGCAGTGATCCCCCCCTGCGCCGACACCGTGTGCGAACGCAGTGGCATCACCTTGGACACCACGGCCACGCGCCGTCCGGCCTCAGCCAGCGCCAGCGCGCAACGCAGTCCGGCACCGCCACCCCCTACCACCAGCGCATCGAAACGATGCCGGATCACATCCATCGTCGCCCTCACCGCAGCACAGACACCAGCTGCGCCAGTCCAGCCAGCAACCAGACCGCACCCGCCGCCAGCAGCACGCGCCGGGCAACCGCCGCGCGCACATAATCGCCGATCATGTCCTCGAAACCGCACCAGGCATGCACCGCCAGCGCGAACCCCGCCAGACCGGCCAGCACACGAGCCGGAGCCCCGGCAAACAACTGCCGCCAGTGCATTTCGTCCAGCGGTGCCGCTACCAGCACGAGCCATCCCAGCCCAGCCAGCGCAAACAGCAGGATCAGCGCACTGATGCGCTGCAGCAGCCAGCGTTTCATGACACGCCCACGACCGCCCACAGCATGCCTGCGCAGGTCAGTCCCAACACCAGCCATGACAACCGTCTCGCCAGCGGCAAGCGGGTACCGATACCGACATCGAGCAACAGCAACCGCAGGCCGCCGAAGCTGTGCAGCGCAACGACTCCAACCAGCAGCGTCAGCGCACAACGCCCGGGAAGCGCATACAGCCAGTGCACGATATCCGTCCAGCCGTGTGGCTGGAGCGAATGACCAAACAGCCACACCAGCGGCGGAAACAACAGGATCAACAACAGGCCGCTGACACGCTGCAGGATGGACAGCCAGCCGGGTAACGGCAGCCACACCTGCCACGGTCGCAACCAGCGAACGGACTGCTGGGCCGGCATCGGAGGTCAGCGTTTTGGAGCCGCCGCAGCGACTGCGGCCGGAATGCGCTCGCGCAAGCGCGGATCAAATGGCTTGGGCAGAATATACTCGCGACCGAATTCGAGCCGATCGATACCGTAGGCGGCAAGCACGCTGTCCGGCACAGGCTCGCGCGCAAGCCCGGCCAGCGCATGTACGGCTGCGACCTGCATGGCCTGGGTGATGCGCGGTGCACGCGCGTCGAGCGCGCCGCGGAAAATGAACGGGAAACCCAGCACGTTATTGACCTGGTTGGGGTAATCCGACCGTCCGGTGGCCATGATCAGGTCATCGCGCGCAGCGTGCGCCACTTCCGGGCGGATTTCCGGATCCGGATTGGCCAGCGCGAATACCACCGGCCGCTCGGCCATCGATTTCACCATGTCGGCGCTGACCAGATTGGCCGCGGACACGCCGATAAAGGCATCTGCACCTGCCATGGCATCAGCCAGGGTGCGCGCCTCCGTATCGGCGGCAAAAAAGCGGTGGTGTTCGGGCAGGTCGTGCATACCACGATGCAGCACACCCACCTTGTCAACCACCAGCAGCTTCGACTGGTCGGCACCCAGCGCCAGCAGCAGTTTCATCGATGCGGTGCCCGCCGCCCCTGCGCCGAGGCAAACGATGCGCGCCTGATCGAGCGTCTTGCCCTGGATGTGCAACGCATTGATGAGACCAGCACAGATAATGACTGCCGTGCCGTGCTGATCGTCGTGGAATACCGGGATGTCCAGCCGTTCGGACAGTGCCTTTTCTATTTCAAAACAATGAGGTGCAGCAATATCTTCAAGATTTATCCCACCAAAGGTTGGCGCAATGTTGACCACCGTTTCAATAAACGAAGCCACATCGGGTGCGTTGATTTCAATGTCAAACACATCGATACCGGCAAAACGCTTGAACAGCACGGCCTTGCCTTCCATCACCGGTTTGGCGGCCAGCGGCCCCAGGTTGCCCAGACCGAGAATGGCGCTGCCATCGGTGATCACCGCCACCAGGTTGCCCTTGTTGGTGTAACGCCAGGCCGATTCAGGCGATTGCGCGATTGCACGCACCGGCTCGGCCACACCGGGACTGTAGGCCAGAGCCAGATCGGCTGCCGTGTCGCACGGCTTGGACGATTCGACACTCAGCTTGCCTGGCACTGGAAATTCATGATAATCAAGGGCTTGTTGCGAAAAGTTCGACATCGGGAGCCTACAGTTCCAGTTGGGTGAGCACCCGTTCGAACAATGCCGAACGGTCCGGTTGCGGCGCGTGCGACAGTGCACGTTGCCAGATGGGAAACAGTGTCATTTCCTCGCGAACCTCATGCTTGGAAAGATAGCCTGCCAGAATCGCCAGCAACGGCGAGACGCTGGCGGCACTGGCATCGGTTTCCTCGAAGGCGGCGAGGATCATTGCCGACTGCGCGAGGATTTCGCGGTGTTCGTCGATCATGGCGGCTGAAGGATCGACCCCGGTCGCATCCGCGCGGGTACGGATCGCACGCGCCAGCATGTCGTGCTCCACCACCAGGTGACGACGGATGGCGACAACGAACTGTTCCATATAGTCAGCAGCAGCGACAAGTTCATTGCGGTCGGTCAAATGGATCACACGCGAAAACAACGCATCGATGCGTTTGTGGTCGCGCTGCAGTGCGTCGAGCACGTCATGGGGCGGAACGTCTTCAGCCCGGTGCACCTCTGCCACCCAGCCCGCCCCCAGCTCCTGCCGCACCTGCCATGACAGGTTGTTGCGCAAGCGCAGGTTGACACTGCGCAACAGCAGTTCCGGATCTTCGGCGAAACGCAGTCTGACCACACCGTCGCGTTCCAGAACGCGAACGGTTTCATGCACGATACCTTGCAACTGGCTCGCTTCGGTAGCACGCAGGTCGGTTACGGTTATAGTGTTCATGGCTCAGAATCCGAACATGTGATCCATGCAGAACGAGGTATCGCCGGCGATCGTGCCATGATACCCGAACAGGCGGCAGGTCAGGTCACGGATGATGATGTAAGCGCCGTTTCCAGCCTGACTGCGCACGGCGGCATCGAACACCTCACTGTAACGCCAGTGCAGCGATCCGCTGCACGGAATACGCACCCGCGTCTGCGCTACCTGACGCCCCAGTCGGTCGAACAGCGTCAGCTGGGTATCCGAATGCTCGTGCCACGACGAAGAAGCCGGATAGATCAGGTGGCAGAAGGTGTCGAGCGGCGTATCGCCCAAACGCAGGAACAGCCGTGTACTCAGGCCGGGCGCAACAGAGATGTATGACTGCGGTTCGTTACGGTAGGTCAGCACCGTA
>JAJXUP010000064.1 GCA_021782795.1 Pseudomonadota bacterium
GTCAGATGCGATGCAGCAGCTGTCGGACGAGACGCTGATTTCCAGTGTCGTTCAGCTCAATATCCACTCACTGACCGGCGACAAACTGTTTTTTCTGCCGATCGCCGCTGATCTGCTCGACAGCGGATGGGTGAGTATGCTACCGCCCGAGCTGGCGGTGCTGTCGATCGACGCCAGCCAGCCGGGGCCCGTGGCCGAACTGGCCGAACGCTGCCGTGCGCGTATCGAACAGGGGTTTCGCATTGCGTTCGACAATCTGGCCGAGGGCGAAGGCATGCGCGAGCTGGCCGGTCTGGCAGCTTATCTGCGTTTCGACCTGCGCCGCTACAACGCCATCGATCTCAATCGGCAACTGGACGAATTGCGTGCGCATTGCAAGGCCGTGGTCGTTGCGCGTCAGGTCGAGGATGAAGACGATCACCAGGCCGCGCGCGGCATGGGTTTCGATGCCTTCCAGGGTTATTACTTCGCTCGGCGTAATCCTGCCCTGCCGCAACGTATCGACAATGATCGTCTGCGCATCATGGAATTGCTCAACATGACCGCCCAGCATGCCGAACTTGCAGAACTGGAGCAGGCGATCAAGCACGATGTGCTCATTTCGTACAAGTTGCTGGCATTCATCAATTCGCCGCTCAACGCCCTGAGCAAGAAAATGGAATCCATTGCCCAGGCGCTGATGTTTCTGGGCTACGACCCGCTCTATCGCTGGCTGACGCTGCTGCTGTTCGCCGATGGCGAGGAGGAAGCGCGCGACATGGCGCTACTGCAGAATGCCTTGGTGCGTGCGCGCATGGCTGAGTCGCTCGGCCGCAAGTACCTCACTCCGGCAGATGCCGATGCCCTGTTCGTGATCGGCATGTTTTCCCTGCTGGATGTATTGTTCAACCTGCCGATGGAACAGGCCATCGAACGGCTCAATCTGTCGGAGAATGCGCGGCGGGCGCTGGTGCAGCAACACGGCCCGTATGCGCCTTTCCTGCGGCTGGCCATCGGTTTCGAAAATGCCGACCAGCAGCAGGTGCGCGAACTGGCCGACGCGCTCGCCATCGACGCGCAGGCGCTGAACCAGATTCATATCGACGCCATCAACTGGGCCATGCTGCTCAAGAACTGACGTTTCTTTCTTTTTCTTCCGTTCGTATCCGTTGCCTGACCTGGCGCATCATGCGCCCGGGGGCCCGCTGTTGCCTGCGATTTTCGCAATGGTCGGGCCCGTGCGTTCCCATGTTGCTGCAATTTGCCGTTTCTGCAATAAATGCATAATGTTTTGCTTATACATATTATTAAAACAATTGAATTTACCTTATAGACTAACGAGTCTATAGTTGCGGGCATTGCAGAAAACCATTATGGTTTTACGGTTACAACCCGCCATCTGGCAGCGCCGGAAGTTACGGGACCATTTTTTATATTGACTGGAGAATGACGATGGATCAATCCGCACGTTACTCGGATCTGAGTCTGAAGGAAGACGAACTCATCAAGAACGGCAAGCATATCCTGGTGGCCTACAAGATGAAGCCGAAGTCTGGTCACGGTTATCTGGAAGCGGCGGCTCACTTTGCCGCCGAGTCTTCCACGGGCACCAACGTCGAAGTGTCCACCACCGATGACTTTACCCGCGGGGTGGATGCGCTGGTGTATTACATCGACGAAGCCAACGAAGACATGCGGATTGCCTATCCGCTCGACCTGTTCGACCGTAACGTCATCGATGGCCGCATGATGCTGGTGTCGTTCCTGACCCTGACCATCGGTAACAACCAGGGCATGGGCGACATCGAGCATGCCAAGATGATTGACTTCCACGTGCCGGAACGCGCCATCCAGTTGTTCGACGGCCCCTCGCGCGACATCAGCGACCTGTGGCGCATCCTTGGCCGGCCAGTCCAGGATGGCGGCTACATCGCCGGAACCATCATCAAGCCCAAGCTGGGTCTGCGTCCCGAGCCGTTTGCCAAGGCAGCCTATCAGTTCTGGCTGGGTGGCGACTTCATCAAGAATGATGAACCGCAGGGCAACCAGACGTTCTGTCCGATGAAGAAAGTGATTCCGCTGGTGGCTGACGCGCTCAAGCGCGCTCAGGACGAAACCGGCCAGGCCAAGCTGTTCTCGGCCAACATCACCGCTGACGACCATCACGAAATGTGCGCCCGCGCCGACTACATCCTGGAAACGTTCGGGCCGGATGCCGACAAGGTGGCTTTCCTGGTTGACGGGTATGTGGGCGGCCCCGGTATGGTGACCACGGCTCGCCGTCAGTACCCGAACCAATATCTGCACTACCACCGCGCCGGTCACGGTGCCGTGACCTCGCCATCCGCCAAGCGCGGTTACACCGCGTTCGTGCTGGCCAAGATGTCGCGTCTTCAGGGCGCATCCGGCATCCACGTCGGCACCATGGGCTACGGCAAGATGGAAGGTGACATGAGCGACAAGATCATCGCTTACATGATCGAGCGCGACGAGTGCCAGGGCCCGGTCTACTTCCAGAAGTGGTATGGCATGAAGCCGACCACCCCGATCATCTCCGGTGGCATGAACGCGCTGCGTCTGCCGGGTTTCTTCGAGAACCTCGGTCACGGCAACGTCATCAACACCGCGGGTGGCGGTTCGTATGGCCACATCGACAGCCCGGCTGCTGGCGCCATCTCGCTGCGTCAGTCGTATGAGTGCTGGAAGTCCGGCGCCGACCCGATCGAGTTCGCCAAGGAACACCGCGAATTCGCCCGTGCGTTCGAATCGTTCCCCAACGACGCTGACAAGATCTTCCCGGGCTGGCGTGAAAAACTGGGCGTGCACAAGTAATCCTGCGCGCTTCGGGGCCGCTGCAAGTGGCGGCCCGGCTGAAAAGCCCATGTCAAGGCATGGGCTTTTTTACCGCCGCAGAACATATCCATGCATAGCGTGAGGGCAAGATGAGCAGCCATTTCGACATTGGACAATACCGTATCGCACAGCAACCATTCTATCTGCCGCAGCACAATGAAGTGGCCTTGTATGAGGCCGCCTATGCCGCCCGTCTGCCGGTGATGGTGAAGGGGCCGACTGGCTGCGGCAAATCGCGTTTCATCGAATACATGGCGTGGAAGCTGGGCAAGCCGCTGGTCACCGTGGCGTGCAACGAAGACATGACCGCCTCCGACCTTGTCGGCCGTTACCTGCTCGACGCGGGCGGCACGCGCTGGCTCGATGGTCCGCTGACTCTGGCAGCGCGTCATGGTGCGATCTGCTATCTGGATGAAGTGGTCGAGGCGCGCCAGGATACGACGGTAGTCATCCATCCACTGACCGACCACCGCCGCACATTGCCGCTCGACAAGAAGGGGGAGCTGGTGAGCGCTCACCCCGACTTCCAGCTGGTGATTTCGTATAATCCAGGCTATCAGAGCCTGATGAAAGACCTGAAGCAATCTACCAAACAGCGTTTTGCTGCACTCGAATTCGACTATCCGCAGCGTTCGGTGGAGGCGTCCATCGTCAGCAAGGAAAGCGGCGTGGGTGAAGACGTCGCCGAGCGACTGGTCCAGGTGGCCGAGGTGGCGCGTGCGCTCAAGGGACATGGCCTCGACGAGGGCATTTCCACCCGGTTGCTGGTGTATGCAGGCACCCTGATGCAGCGGGGGATCGTAGCACGCGACGCCTGTCGCATGGCGCTGGTGCGCCCGATCAGCGACGACGCCGATATCTGCGACACGCTCAACCACAGCATCGATTCCGTGTTCGCCTGAACGGGATGCGGCGATGAAGGACGCGAAGGACGTCGAAACGCGTGTGCTTGCCTGCGGCTTTGCCAGTGTGCAAAGCGTATTCGCCGACTGCCACGCCAACGCCAGCCGGCTGCTGTCGGCCGAGGGCGTGCAGCACTGGCTGGATGGGGCGCAGTTGCTGTGTCGCATGGGGCGCGGAGATGCGCCTGTGCTGGCGTTCATGGAGGAAATGCCCGGTGTGGCAGCCGGACTTGGCGAGGCCGCGATTGGCGAAACCGTCGCCTTTGTGCAGCGGTTGACGCGCACTCCCAACGGACCGGCGATTGCACCGTTCCTGCAAAGCCTGGCAGCTGCAGCGCGCAGCATGGAAAGCCTGCCGTTATTGCGGGAATATTTCCATCTGGTGTGGTCTACCCTGCAGCGCACCAGTCCCCAGGTGCACGGTCTCGACAACATGTACCCCAGCGCCTGTCTGGTCGAAATGCTGGGCAGCGTGCCGCGGCTGTTCGGCATGCTGTCGTTTGCCGGCCTGCGCAACTGGGTGGAGTACGGTATTCGCGCTTATGCCGGCGATCCCGACCGGCAACGGGAATACTTCCGCCTCGACACGCCCGACAGTCGGGCTGTGGTGCAACGCGAGCGCCACGGCACACTGTTCATCGACATCGAGCATCGGCTCGATCTGTACCTGCGCGGGCTCTGGCACAGTGAAGCGCAGTTCGTGCCATATTCGCTGGCATTCGATACCCTGCGCCGGCCGGTGCCGTACTACGACGCCAATGGCCTGCATGTGCCGGAAGTGTACGACGATATCGCCGGTGTGCGCGGCGTGGACCGTTATCGCGCGCTGGTAGCCCACGTGGCTGCGCACCGGCGCTGGACCCATCCGGTAGTGGCTGACAATCTGAGCCCGTTCCAGCGTCTGTCGGTGGAGGTGTTCGAAGACAGCCGGGTGGAGCATCTCGCGCTGCGTACCCTGCCCGGCCTGCGCAACCTGTGGTTGCGGCTGCACCCGCACCCTGGCGCTGATGACTGTCCTGAAGGTTATGCCTGCATCCGTCACCGGTTGACCATGATGTCGCGGGCCCTGCTCGATCCGCAGCACGGTTATGCCGATGCGGCGATCATCGAATTCGAGCAGCGCTTCCGCGAACTGATCGGCGCGGGCGAAAGTTCGACCGAGGCCATGGTGACCCTCGGCGTACAGTTCATTGCCCGCACCCGGTTGCCGCAGGACTTTGGCGCCCGTGTCTGGTTTGAGGACACGCAGGTGGATTACCGCGATGATAACCGCCTGATGTGGCAGTTCATCGAGGAAGGTGACGAGGAGGTCCAGGACGAAAAGGCCAGGCCACCCGACACCGCGAACGACGACGCGCAGCGTCTGCCACCGCGGTTGTATCCCGAATGGGACAACGCGGCCGGGTATTATCGTCCCGACTGGGTCAGCGTATATGAACATCTGCACCCGGCAGGCGACGCAGGACAGATCGATCGTATCCTGAACCGTCATCAGCCACTGGCCCGGCAGCTGAAAAAGATCATGGATCTGCTCAAGCCGCAGAACAAGGTGCGCATTCGCTATCAGGAAGAAGGCGAAGAGCTTGACCTTGACGTAGCAATCCGGGCGCTGATCGATTATCGCAGCGGCACCACTCCCGATCCGCGCATCAATTTGAGCCATCGGCACGACGGGCGCAATATCGCTGTATCGGTGCTGCTCGATCTGTCGGCTTCGCTCGACGAGGTGCCACCCGGTTGCCAGCAGAGCAAGCTTGCATTGAGCCAGGAAGCGGTCAGCCTGCTGGGCTGGGCGATGGCAGAAATGGGAGACCGCTATGCGATCGGCGGGTTCTATTCCAATACCCGTCACGAAGTACGCTATCTGCATATCAAAGGGTATGGCGAAAGCTGGGATGCTCCGGTCAAGGCGCGACTGGCAGCCATGGAAGCCGGTTACTCGACACGTATGGGCGCTGCAATCCGTCATGCAGGGCATTACCTTGCGCACCAGCAGGCCGACAAGCGCATTCTGCTCGTGCTCACCGATGGCGAGCCGGCCGATATCGATAGCAAGGATCCGCGGACACTGATTGAAGATGCACGCATGGCTGTGCGCGAACTGTCGCGCGACGGCATCCAGGCATACTGCATTTCGCTCGATCCGCGCGCCGACGAATACGTGCAGGACATCTTCGGCAAGCATCACGCGGTGATCGATCACGTCGAACGGTTGCCGGAGCAGTTGCCGCGGCTGTTTCTTTCGCTGACGCGCTGAGACGGCGGCGGGTCAGGCCATATCAGGCGGGGGGAACGAGGCTGCGAACAGATCCAGCACCTCGCCGTCGCCGAGTTCGATGATGCGCGCTCGCAGCCGCTCTACGTCGGCATTGAAAATGTCCTCGGCAAACAGGTAACAGTCCATGGCGCTTCCTGTGCGCAGGATGCGTTGTTGCAGAGTGGCATTGGTGGCACCGACGATGTCGCGCGCAAAACGGAAGCACAGTTCGTTGCTGCCGTTTTCGATGACGCGAGCCTGGAGCGGAGGAATGTCGGCATCCATCACGTCGCGCGCGAAACGGTAGCACTGCTCCGCGTCACCTATCTGTAACAGGCGCGCCTGCAGCACGCCGATGTCGTCGTCGTTGCGAATGGCCGCTTGCAGCACCTGTTCCGCATCTGCCTGTTCCAGCCAGTGGCGATCGGTCATTTCGTGCTCGCACGCAAGGGTGCCGGCTTCCAGCGACTGAGCAACAACGCGTTGCTCACCACGCTCACGCTGCTGAAGGCCATGGCTGCGCCGGCAATGGTTGGATTGAGCAGGCCGGCGGCGGCGAGCGGAATGCCGACCAGATTGTAAATCATGGCCCAGAACAGGTTCTGACGGATCTTGTTCCAGGTGCGGCGCGAGATGTCCAATGCTGCCGGAACCAGCAGCGGGTCGCCACGCATCAGCGTGATGCCGGCGGTCTGCATGGCAACATCGGTGCCGCTGGCCATGGCCAGGCCCACATCGGATGCGGCAAGCGCCGGCGCATCGTTGATGCCGTCTCCGACCATCGCCACCGGGCCGTACTGTGCACGCAGTGCGTTCACTGCGGCGGCCTTGTCTGCCGGCAGTATGTTGGCGCGATATTCGTCGAGGTGAAGCTCGCCGGCGACGCGAGCGGCGCTGCCAGCGTGGTCCCCGGTCAGCATGACGGTATGTATCCCCTGCGCATGCAGTTCGCCAATGGCTGTTGCGGCACTGGGCTTGAGCGGATCGTCAAAGGCGAAATCGCCGAGCAGCGAGACCTGCGTCGCCTGCTGGCTGGCAAGCCAGGCGCGTGTCCGCGAGTCGCCATTGCTGACCTCGGCGACTTCGAGGCCAAGCGAGCGCATGAGCGCGGCATTGCCCATCCACAAGGTCTCGTCGCCGAGTTGGGCGCTCAGGCCGTGACCGGGCAGCGCCTGCGCCTGCGTGACTGGCTGTGGCACGACACCGGCTGCGCGGGCTGCGAGTAGCACCGCGCGCGCCAGCGGGTGTTCGCTGGTCTGCTGCAGGCTGGCGGCACGTTCGAGCACGCCGTCACGATCGAAACCCGGCGCCGGTTGCCAGTCGATCAGCACCGGATGGCCGGCGGTCAACGTGCCGGTCTTGTCGAAGGCTACGCAACGCACGCGGTGGGCCAGTTCAAGCGCTTCGGCATCCCTGATCAGGATGCCGTGCCGCGCGGCAATGCCTGTTCCGGCCATGATGGCCGTTGGTGTCGCCAGGCCGAGCGCGCACGGACAGGCGATGACCAGCACCGCCACCGCATCGAGCAATGCGTGGCTGAAATTCGCTCCGGCAAGCAGCCAGCCAGCCAGGGTCAGTAGCGCGATTCCCAGCACGACGGGCACGAAAACGGCGCTCACCCGATCCACCAGCCGCTGCACGGGCGCCTTGGCGGCCTGCGCGTTTTCCACCTGGCGGATGATCTGTGCCAGCAGGGTCCGGTTGCCCGTGCCGGTAACCTGAACCTCGAGCACGCCCTGCTGATTCACCGTGCCGGCGATCAATCGATCGCCTGTGGTTTTGTCCTGTGGCATGCTCTCGCCGGTGACCATTGATTCATCCACGGCGCTGGTGCCGGCCACCACCAGTCCGTCGGCGGCAATGCGTTCACCGGCACGTACGATGAGTATGTCGTCAACACGCAGTTCGTCGAGGGCAATGTCTTCCTGCAGGTCGCCGCGACGCACGCGCGCCCGGTCCGGCCGCAGTGCCGACAGCGCACGGATGGCGGATGAGGTGGCTTTGCGGGCGCGCGATTCCAGCCATTTTCCCAGAAGTACCAGGGTGATGACGGTCGCGGATGCCTCAAAATACAACGCGTGGGCGTTGCCCTGTGCCAGCAGCCAGGCCGACAGCCCCCAGGCCGCCGAAGTGCCCAGGGCGACCAGCAGGTCCATGTTGCCCGAGCCGGCGCGCAGTGCATGCCAGCCCGCACGGTAGAAACGGGCGCCGAGCCAGAATTGTACCGGTGTGGCGAGCAGCCATTGCAGGTAACCCGGCAGCTCGATGTGCAGACCGAACGGCATGGCCAGCATGGGCAGATCAAGAGGCAGGGTGAACAGCGCGGCAAGTGCTACCGGCAGCCAGTCGGGCGCCGTAGCTTGCGGTGCGTCTTCTGTCCGGGCAGCCTCGACGGGTTCGAAGCCGGCGGTCCGCACCGCCTGGCGCAGATCGGCCATGGATACGGCGCTGCTGGCGAGGATGCGTGCGCGTTCGGTTGCAAGGTTGACGGCGACTTCGCTGACTCCGGGCACGCGGGCAAGCGCTTTTTCTACTCGCGCAACGCATGAGGCGCAGGTCATGCCGCGTATGCCGAGATCGAACGGGTGCAGAGCCACTTCATAACCGGCGGCGCGCACGGCGGCGGCAAGTTGAGCCTGGGTGACTGCGGAGCTGCCGTACACGGTGGCGCGTTCATTGGCCAGATTGACGCTGGCCGAGCTTACCCCCGGCACGCGGCCGAGCGCTTTTTCCACCCGCGTCACGCAGGATGCGCAGGTCATGCCCTGGATGTCGAGCTGGTATTCGGTGCTGGAATCAGTCCCGGCCATGAGATGGGTGTCCCATTGCATGCGTACGCGTCGAAGGAGCGCGGCGGTAGAGTGCAAAGCGTTCTACATGGTTACCGATCCGGCCGCCTTGCCAGACCAGCTGCCAGCCCGGATAACGGGCAGGCGCGGCGGTATCGCCGGGTTCCTCCGCAAGCAGTTGCCGGCAGCTGCGGTCGTCCGGTGCCCGGACGTGCAGCGTTTGCACATCCAGATAATAGTCGATCATGGCGCGTGCGCCATGATCGAGATCGAGTCCGGAGACGCACGACTGGTCGGTCAGCATGGGGCCGAGCGAACGCATCATCGACTGGTAGCCGAGACGCTGGTCCATCGGGTAGACGAAGAGGAAGGCAGCCAGTCCCCAGGCCAGCGTCATGCCGGCAGCCCAGGCCATCAGCGGGCGCTGGGTCGAGCGTTTCATGCGTGCCAGCAGCATCAGCCAGAACAGGCAGTACGCGAGGGCAAGCGTCACGGACATCGGGTGAAGGGTACCCTGGTACTCCGGCTGCAACTGGTGCAGGTGTTGCGCCAGTTGCGCAGGAAAGCCCACATCCAGCGCGCTCCAGTAAATCCAGGCGGTGATCGCCAGTACGCCGAAGGTCATGATGGCAAACCAGTACAGCGCATTGGCTGCACCGCGACGCAGTGTGGCCGTGCCGCCGGCAGCCAGCCAGGCCAGCGGCGGCAGCAGTACCAGTCCGTGATCGGGGTTGGGGCTGCGCGTACAGCTCATGACCAGAGTGATGACGAGCCACATGGCCAGAGGCAGGGCGATGCCCGGGCTGGTCATCTGGTCACGTTTGTGTGCCTGCCATACCGTCCAGATTGCCAGTGGCCACGCCGGCCAGGCAAACCAGGGCAGAAATTGCAGGTAATACAGCGTGGGCGTCTCGTGGCCGGGTGCCCAGAAGACGAACATCTGGTACTGATGTTGCCACCACGCTGCGAGCCAGCCGGGTGCCGAATGCACCAGCATCCACGGCCAGAGCACAAACCAGGGCAGCGCAAACAGCACTGACATGACGGCGGCGCGCAGCGTAGCCCGCGTGCGCCACACCGGGCTGACGAACGGCAGCAGCAGCAGAAGCAGGGCCAGCGCAGTGGCCACGACCAGTCCGGCGCTCATGAAGGCCATGCCAAGGCCTGTTCCGGCAAGCATGCCGCCTGTCAGGCTTCGGCGCGGAACAAGCGCGGCACCCCAGCCGGTCATGGCTTCGGCGCACAGCAGGGCAGATTCTGGAATGGATTCGTGTGCCGTGAACCACAGTCCGACGGTGCCGATCATTACCAGCACGACCAGACGGCCGTGGCGGTGACCATACAGTTCATTGCCGGTCAGCGCCGAGAAGATCAGCGCCAGCAGGATGAAGAACCCGCCTGCCAGGCGTGCACCGTCGTGTGCCGGCAACCAGGGGGCCAGCCATTGCGCGATGGTGGCTGCGACCAGTGCGTAAAAAGGAGGGGGGGCGGCGATCCAGGGTTCACCCGCAAGAACGGGTGTGGCAGCAGGGGCACCCGAGAGGATGCTGTGCACCAGCCCCATGGTTTCAGCTTCGTCGCCCTTCCACGGTTGGTGACCGATCAGGCCCGGGGCCAGCCACGCCAGGCACAGCACGACAATCAGCAGAAAAGGTAACAGGCGCGGTTCTTGGTCGGGAATGGGCACGGCAAACGGCAGCCTACGATGGAATGGCTGTGATTCTACCGCAAATCCGTCAGCGAACGGCAGTCAGGGGCGACTGACTGCCGTACTGCGGAAATTATTTCATACCGTACTTTTGACGGAATTTCTCGACGCGGCCAGCGGTATCGACGATCTTCTGCTTGCCGGTGTAGAACGGATGGCATTCGGAGCAGACTTCGATATGCAGCGGCTTGTTCAGTGTTGAACGGGTGGTGAACTGGTTCCCGCAGCTGCAGGTAACCTTGATTTCTTCGTAATGCGGATGAATATCGGTTTTCATGGCGTTTTCCCGTGTTGCTGCGGCGTGTGTACGCAGAAGGTCAGCGATTATCCGGTATTCTTGAGGTGAATGCAAGTGCGGTGTGTGGGCAACATGCGCACAGCAGGCCGGCATGTGCCCTGACATACGCTTGACAGCCATTTGCCTTCCATCGGATAATTGCCGGCTTGTTGCAACAGGCCGGATGTTTTCTGGCAGGTTGCTCGGTGCAGTTCCTTCGGGACGGTGTCGCACCCGGTGATGTAGCTCAGTTGGTTAGAGCGGCGGATTCATAACCCGCAGGTCGGCAGTTCAATTCTGCCCATCACCACCACCCACACTTCCGGCAGCATCCGGAAACATCCATCAACCCAGCGTAAATGCTGGGTTTTTTGTTTTTTAGCGTCCAGTAAATATCATTGACATCCGGGGGTGGCTGGGGGCAACATCGGGGCAACGCATAGACAGCTATAAGGTGTTGCCCCCAACCATGCTGACTAATACACAGATTCGTAATGCTAAATCCGGGGAAAAGCTCAAAGAAAAACATGGAGAAAAACAGGGGACAGATCACGGTTTTATCCAGATAATTCCAGCGAATCCGGTTCCCCCAACTTTCGTGGTCGCCCGGACTTCCCCGGAGTCACCCGCCGCCCCAAGGCCGCCGCCATCTGTTCGGCAAACCGCTCACCACCCAAAGCAAATAACCGTGGTCTGTCCCCAATTACCCTGCCAATTACCCTTCAAACAACCGGAGCCGGCTCTGTGGACAATTTGTTAGAGGAAAGAAATTTATAATTTCTTTGACGACAGATAAACACGAATCAACCCATAGGTACTGGAGGAAATTTGTATGTATGCCCTAGCCATCGTTCGCTATAGACTCCCAATAGACGAAGTTGATGAGAGTTACAGGGAGGCGCATCGTGATTATCTGCGTGGGCTAAAAAAACAGGGCCTATTGATCGCCTCCGGACCATTCAAACCGCACTTCGGAGGCGCCTTTCTGTTGCGAGTACCAGATGCCAACGCCGCCGAGACTCTTGATCAGATTCGCGACCGCGATCCGTTCACGACGCACAAATTCGCGCAGTACGAACTGCTGGCCTGGGACGTCAAGACGGGTATCGAAGATCTCGACAAGATTTGACGGAAAAACAGCGGAAAAACAGGGACAGACCACGGTTTTATCCAGATAATTCCAGCGAATCCGGTTCCACCAACTTTCGTGGTCGCCCGGACTTCCCCGGAGTCACCCGCCGCCCCAAGGC
>JAJXUP010000065.1 GCA_021782795.1 Pseudomonadota bacterium
CAAGCGTTTTGGTGTCCACCTGAAGGCTGACGGCGAGGATAATTTCAGGATTTTCAGCTCGTTGCGCAGCCTGGCGGACTATATCGCCACGCATCGGACCACATGACCGCAAGCCGGCGCAACCTGCAACTGGCATCGGGTTTGCTGGTGGGCGCAGGGTATCTCGCGCTGAGTTATTTCGTGACCAATGCCGATCATCCGCCGCTGCTTGCCGTGTGGGTCACGCTCATGCCGATCGCCAGCATGGCGCTTGTCGCAGCCTGGCGGGCGCGGATGCGCTGGCTGTGGTTGGCGTGCTGTGCTGTGGCAGCGGGCTGGGTCGTTTTGCATTCCGCCCGCTTCAGCACGCATGTTGCCTGGCTGTATTTTGCACAGCATGCCGGGGCGATGACGCTGCTCGGGTTCGTGTTCGGCAGCACGCTGGGCGGGCAGCCGGAACAGGCGCTGTGTTCACGGATCGCCATGGGTCTCGTTGCAGAACCGCTGGATGCGGCTTACCTGCGTTACACGCGTAACGTGACGCTGGCGTGGACGGTGTTTTTCGCCGTCAGCGCGGGAGTATCGGTTGTACTGTTTGTTGCGGCGCCGCTGGTGGTGTGGTCGACGTTTGCCGATGTGGGCACGCCGGTGCTGCTGGGGGTGATGTTTGTCGCGGAGTACCTGGTGCGCCGAAGTGTGCTGCCGGACCGTCCTGCGCTCGATGTGCTGGCGATCATCCATGGATGGCGCGATTTTTCCCGTCGGCAGGAATCGACCCGATGAATGTGGACGCGTTGCCGCTGTTGCCGGAGTGCGTCGATGACCCCGTGGTGGCCTGGCGCGAAGGGTGTCCGGTCAGCCGGCACACGTTCCTGACTGAAGTGCACGCGCTCGCGGCACGACTGCCCGAAGCGCATTACGCGATCAATCTGTGTCGGGACCGTTACCGGTTTGCCGTGGCGTTGTTCGCCGCGATTGTGCGAGGTGTGCACAGCGTGCTGCCTAACGTCAGCGCGCCGGATTACCTGGCTGTGGTGTGCGCCGACCTGAGTGACCCCGTCATCCTGCTCGATTACGAGCTTGATCTGGAGCGGTTGCCGGGTGCGCGCATGGTGCGTGTCGACGCGCCGGTCACCGGAGCGATTGCAACAGAGCGTGTTTCCTGGACGACGGTGGCGTTCGACCGGCCAGTGGCAAGCGTATATACCTCGGGTTCGACCGGCCGGCCGCAATCACACATCAAAAGTTTTGGCCGGCTGTGTCAGGGCGCCGTGGCGGAGGCCGCGCGCATCCGCGAACAGACCGGTGTGGACTGCAACGTGCTGGGCACGGTGCCGATCCAGCACATGTACGGACTGGAATCCACTGTACTCATGCCGTTGCTGGGCGGTGGCCGGCTGACCTCGCGCCAGCCGTTTTTTCCGGCCGATATTGCGGCCGCACTGTACGAGCTGCCCGAGCCGCGCCTGCTGGTGAGCACGCCGTACCATCTGCGCAAGCTGGTGGAATCGGGCCTGACCCTGCCGCCGGTGGCGGGTGTTCTGTCGGCCACCGCGCCGCTCGAGCGAGACCTGGCTGTGCGCATCGAACAGGTGCTGGATGCCCCGCTGCTCGAAATCTACGGTTCAACGGAAACCGGGCAGATGGCGTCGCGACGCAGTGCGTTGCAGGATACCTGGCGGTTGTTTCCTGGTGTCGTGCTGCGTCAGTATGCTGGCGCCACCGTGGCGAGCGGTGGGCATCTGGAAGAGGAACGGATGCTCGGCGATCACGTCGAGTTCGTTGCCCCGGAAGAGTTCCGACTGCTGGGTCGGCACTCGGACATGATCAACATTGCCGGCAAACGCAATTCGCTTCAGTTTCTCAATCATGTGCTGATGCAGATCCCCGGGGTTGAAGACGGCGTGTTTTGTCTGCCGCAGATGGGTACGGCGGACGGCGTCTCCCGGCTGGCCGCGTTTGTGGTGGCGCCGGGACTGGATGCAATTACGCTGCAGGCGGCATTGCTGACGCAGATTGACCCGGTGTTCCTGCCCCGTCCGCTGGTATTCGTAGAGGCGCTGCCGCGCGATCGCAACGGCAAGCTCACTGCGGCAAGCCTGGCCGGGTTGCTGGCGCAACATGCAGCGTGCGGAGCGTGACATGCCGGTATCGCCACTCAGCATTGACAGCAATCATCCGGCGTTTGCCGGGCATTTCCCCAGTCATCCGATCGTGCCAGGTGTCCTGTTGCTCGATCTGGCCGGCCAGGCGATCGAGGCCGCATCCGGACGGAGGGTGTGCGGGCTGGCGGTAGCCAAGTTCGTCGCCGTGGCGGAGCCTGGCGATGCGCTCCAACTGGAATACGAATTGCAGGACAACGCTGTGCCGTTCCGCATCCTCAGCGGTGAACGGCTGATTGCGACCGGGCGGTTCCACCTGGGCGAAGAGGCCGCGTCATGACTGCTGCAGGCAAGCGCGTCACGGTCGGCCGGATGCCGGGATGGATGCGCAGCCGGGAACGCGGCAGCTTGTTCTGGCTGCGCGTGATGAGCCTGATTTCGCTGGCGTTCGGGCGACGCGTTTCGCGGTTGGCGCTGGGGTTCGGTGCCGCCTATTTCGTGCTTGCTGCCGGGGATGCGCGGCGTGCCTCGCGCGCCTGGCTGCAGCGGGCGCTGCGCCGTCCGGTCGGACTGCGCGATGTGTATCGTCATATGCGTGCTTTCGCCTGCACCATTCACGACCGGGTCTATTTGCTCAATGACCGCCATGCGCTGTTTGATGTGCGCGTCATGGGCGGCGAGGCGCTGCGCGGTCGTAATCTGGGTGGGCAAGGCTGTTTCCTGTTTGGCGCGCACCTGGGCAGCTTCGAGGTGTTGCGTGCGCTGGCGCGGAACCAGCCGCAGCTCAAGGTGTCGATCGCCATGTATCCAGGCAACGCACAACGGATACAGTCGGTGCTGGCGGCGATCAATCCGCAACTGGTACAGGATATCATTGCCATTGGTCAGCTCGATTCGATGCTGACCGTGCGCGATCGTATCTGTGATGGTGCGCTGGTCGGCATTCTGGCAGATCGGGCGAGTGGGCCGGACCAGTACCTTACCCTGCCATTTCTCGGTGAACCGGCGGAATTTCCCACAGGACCGTTCCGCATGGCGGTCATGCTGGGCCATCCGGTGTATTTCATGGCAGGCCTGTACCGCGGGGGCAATCGGTATGACGTGCATTTCGAACTGCTGGACGGGGCGGTTGGTGCCGTAACGCGCGAAGCCGCAGTCGAGGCGCTGATGCGACGCTATGTCGAAGTGCTCGAACGGCACAGCCTGGACGCACCGTACAACTGGTTCAATTTTTTCGATTTCTGGGAGCGGCACTGAGATGCGCGGAATCACCCACTGGCGGGCGGTGCTGGCGCTGGCGCTGGTGTTTACAGCACTGCCGGCCGGTGCCGATCCGCTGCAACTGCCCGAACTGATGCACCGGCTGGCCGGGGTCAAGGCGCGACGGGCACATTTTGTCGAAGAAAGGCACATCGGTGTGCTTGATGTGCCGCTGCATTCGTTGGGCGAACTGGTCTATGAAGCGCCGGATCGGCTGGAAAAGCGCACGCTGCAACCGCGGCCCGAAGACTTGAGGCTCGATGGCGATATATTGACCATCGTACGGCCGGACAAGCAACCGGTGACGATCGACATCCGCAATTACCCACAGGCGGCGGCACTGATTGCCAGTGTGCGCGGTACGCTGGCCGGCGATGTCGCTGCGCTGGAGCAGTTCTACCGCATCGAACTGCACGGCACGCTGACTGCCTGGCAGCTGCAACTGGTGCCACGGGACGGGCAGATGCGCGACCTGTTCAGCGACATCGAGATCGATGGCGAACGTGACGACGTACGTCTGATCCGCTATGACCAGCCCAATGGTGACCATGCGGTGATGACCATCGCCCGGGATGCGGAACGATGAAACACCCTGGCCGCTCTGGCGTGCTTGCCATCTGGGCCGGACTGTTGGTGTTGGGGCTTGTCCTGGTCGCTCAGGCGCGCTATGTCGCCGATCTTTCGGCGTTCATGCCGCGCGCGCCGGATGCGAGGCAGCAGATGCTGCTCGATCAGCTGCGCGATGGCGCTGTGGCGCGCATCGTCATGATCGGTATCGAGGGTGGTGATGCCGCAGCGCGGGCAAAGCTGTCGCGCCGGATGGCTGCCGGTCTGCGCGCCAGCGGCCAGTTCGTCGGCGTGCTGAACGGTGAATCGGCGCAGCAGGCGCGAGATGCGGCCTGGCTGTTCAGTCATCGTTATGTGCTCAGTCCGGCCATCAGACCAGAACGTTTTAGCCTGGCCGGGCTACATGCCGCAGTGGCCAGCAGCATCGACAGCCTGTCCGGTGATATGGGTACATTGACCGCACAATGGTTCGCGCGTGATCCGACCGGTGAGATGCAGGTGCTCGCGGAGCGTTTTTCTGCTCACGCCCAGCCTTCGAGCGAGGATGGGGTCTGGGTATCGCGTGACGATGCGCGCGCCGTGCTGTTGGCCTACACCACGGCGGCGGGTTCCGATACCGAAGCCCAGGCGCGGGCACTGGCTGAAATCCGCCGCGAGTTTTCCGCGCTGGGGCCTGCAGCGCAGGGTACCCGGCTGGTGATGAGCGGTACGGGAGTGCTGTCGGTAGCCTCGCGTAATACCATTCAGGGTACCGTAACCCGGCTGGCGTCGGTCAGTCTGTTGCTGGTGGTGGCCATTCTGTTCAGCGTGTACCGTTCGCCACGACTGCTGCTGGCCGGGTTGTTGCCGGTGTTGTCCGGTGCCGTTGCCGGTATTGCCATGGTCAGCCTGTTTTTTGCTCAGGTGCATGCGTTGACGCTCGGGTTCGGCACGACGCTGATCGGCGAAGCCGTCGACTATTCGATCTATTTTTTCCTGCAGCGCGGCGTGATGCGCGAGGAAGCGCATTTCTGGCGGACGCTCTGGCTGGGTGTGCTGACCTCGCTGGCCGGGTTCGCTGCCTTGCTGTTTTCAGCGTTTCCCGGACTGGCGCAACTGGGACTGTATTCGGTCAGCGGGCTGACTGTCGCGGCGCTGGTGACGCGTTTCGTGCTGCCACAGATCGTTGCGCCGGATTCGGTGCGTCTGCGCGATCTGACCCAGGCTGGTGTCAGGCTCGATCGGTTCATCGACCGTGCGGCAGGACTGCGCTGGTTGCTGATATTGCTGGTGGTGGGCGCCTGCGTTGTCGTCGTGACACACGGTGGCGGGATATGGAACCGCCAGTTGTCTGCGCTCAGCCCGGTGTCTCGCGCCGATCAGCAACTGGATGCACAATTGCGCAGCGACATGGGTGCTCCGGATGCGCGCTATTTCGTGGCGATCGGCGCAGCCGATGCCGAACATGCGCTGCAGCAGGCCGAGCGTGTCGACCCGCTATTGCAGCGACTGGTGGCTGCCAGGGTGATCGCCAGTTATGATTCGCCGGCCTGGGTGCTGCCGAGCCAGAAGCTGCAGCGCTGGCGTCAGGCGGCGTTGCCCGATGCGGTGCAGGCTCCGGGCCTGCTTACGGCGGCGCTGCATGGTCTGCCCGTGCAGGCCAACCGGCTCGATGGTTTCCTGGCCGACCTGGAAGCGGCGCGGACCGCTCCCGTGCTGACACGCGCCGACCTGACCGGAACATCGTTCGCCATGCTGTATGACACCATGTTCATCACCCGGCCAGGGGGCGTGCTGTTACTGATTCCGCTGCAACCGCCGGCAGGTGCGCACGGTGAGATTGCCATACCCCGCATCGATGCGGCCCTGAATGCAGCCAGTCTGCGTGGCATCGTTGTCATGGACCTGTTGGCCGAAACTTCTGGCATATTCAACAGTTATCTGCATGAGGCATTGTTGCTGTGCGCCTTTGGTGCGCTGGCCATCTGTGTGCTGCTGTTTGCTGCCTTGCGCCGGATACGGCGGGTAGCGCGTATCCTGCTGCCGCTGGTGGCTACGGTGGTCTGCGTGACAGGACTGTTGCTCGCAAGCGGGGTGCAGTTGACGATCCTGCACCTGATTGGTTTGCTGCTCACGGTGGCCATTGGCTCGAACTACGCGCTATTCTTCGAACGTGACCCGGCGCTGCCGGACAGCGACGCCGAACGGCGCCAGCGCCAACTGTCGCTGGTGGTCGCCAATCTGACAACCGTGTGCAGCTTCAGTCTGCTGGGGTTTTCCGGGGTTCCGGTGCTGTCCTACATCGGTGGCACGGTCGGGATGGGAACCTGGCTGGCGCTGGTGTTTGCTGCGGTGTTTACGCGCAGGAAGTCCGATGCAATTGCTGTTTGATCAGGCCGATGCGTGCCACCGCGCCGAGACGCTGCTCGTCTGGTTGCCGCCTGCGGGCGCCCGGCCGGAAGCGTTCGTCGAACAGGGGTTCGTGGCTGCCCTGCGGGCGGCGGCCTTGCCGGTCGACTGCGCGTTGGCTGGTGTCGATGATCGTTGGGCGATGGATTGCAGCGCGCCTGCCGTGGTGCACGAGCAGGTGATTCGGCCCGCGCGGGCGGCGGGCTATCGCCAGATCTGGTTGGCGGGCATCTCGCTTGGTGCGTTCAATGCGTTGCATTACGCGGCCAGACACGCGGCCTGCCTGGCCGGGATGTTCCTGTTGGCACCCTATCCGGGGACACGCGACATCCTGCTCGAAATCCGTGCGGCGGGCGGCCCGCAGGCCTGGGCCACGAGCGCACCGGCAGACATGCGCGATGAGCGCATCTGGTGGCATTGGCTGGTGCAGCAGTCGCATCATGATGAATGGCCTGTGCCGGTGTGGTATGCCAGTGGTGACGCGGACCGGTTTGCAGCAGGGCAGGCGTTGCTGGCGGAGTTGCTGCCGCAGCAGCGGGTGCGGCACGGCCCGGGCGGCCACGAATGGGCGGTCTGGCTGCGGCTGTGGCGGGAAACTCTTGCCGAGGGCAGGCTGTTTCAGGCGGCGGGAAGGACGCAACCATGAGGTCGGTGGGGCTGTCGCGGCCGGCCGTGCTGGCTGTGGCCAGCATCGGGGTACATGGTGCCGCTGCGGCGCTGTTGCTGGTCGACGTCACGTGGTGGCCGTGGGCGGCCGCGACGCTGGTGCTGAACCACGCGCTCATCGCGGCGGCTGGCCTGTGCCCGCGGTGTAACTGGCTCGGGCCCAATCTGGTGCGCTTGCCTGAAGCCTGCGTGCGCCGGAGTGAGGTGGCGCTCACTTTCGACGATGGCCCCGACCCGGAAGTGACGCCACTGGTGCTGGATATACTGGCGGCGCATGGCGTGCGCGCGACTTTTTTCTGTATTGGCGAGCGCGCGCAGCGCTGGCCGCAGTTGGTGCAGCGTATGGTGGCCGAAGGCCATCGGGTGGAAAACCATGGCCAGCGTCATCCGGTGCTGGCGGCCATGTTCATGCCGGCAGGTTGGCGTGCCGAGGTGGCGGACGGCGCACGCACGCTGACCCGGCTCTGCGGGCGGCCGCCGCGCTATTACCGCGCAGTGGCCGGGCTGCGTAACCCGTTCCTGCAACCGGTGTTGCGCAGGCAGCGCCTGCAACTGGCCGGCTGGTCGCGACGGGGCTACGATACACGTAGCCGCGATCCCGGGCGGGTGCTGCAACGGCTCACCCGCGGTCTGGCTGCGGGTGACATTCTGCTGCTGCATGATGGGCACGCGGCTCGCACGCGTACGGGACGGCCCGTGGTACTGGAGGTGCTGCCGCAGTTGCTTGCGTGGCTGGCCGGGCGCGGGCTGCGTGCCGTGCCTTTGCCCGAGCCGGAATGTTGAACCCGCAACGGGATGTGCCTGTTGCAGACTGGTGGGTGTTGCATCGATCAGTCTGGTAAAATGCCCTGCTGACTACAGACTGACTGTCTTTTCTTCATGACGGGTTCGATGTGACACCATTGCAACTCACTGCCTATACCATGACCAGTGCGCTGGGCGCGGGGCTTGAGCCGACGCTCGATGCACTGCGTGCGCGGCGCAGTGGCATCATGTGCAAACACTGGGAAACGGTCGAAGCCGGGTTGTGCATCGGCGAAGTGGCCGGAGTGGATGACGTGGTGATGCGCGCTGATCTGGCGCACTATGCCTGTCGCAATAACCGGCTGGCACAACTTGGCCTGGAGCAGGATCAGTTCGCCGCGGCGGTCGGGGCCGCCACCAGTCGCTATGGCCGCCGCCGTATCGGTGTGTTCCTTGGCACCAGCACTTCCGGCATTCTCAGCTCCGAAATCGCTTACCGCCAACGTGATCCGCACAGCGGTGCACTGCCGGCCAGCCATGATTACCGGCATACCCACAACAGTTATTCGGTCGCGGCATTCGTGCGCGAATATTTTGGCTTGCAGGGACCGGCGTTCGTCGTGTCGACGGCCTGTTCGTCGAGCGCCAAGGTATTTGGCAACGCCTGGCGCATGATTGCAGGCGGGTGGATCGATGCCGCGCTGGTAGGTGGTGTGGATTCGCTGTGCCTGACCACGCTGTACGGCTTTCGTTCGTTGCAACTGGTGTCAGACCAACCGTGCCGGCCGTTCGATGCTGAACGCAACGGCCTGTCGATCGGCGAGGCGGCCGCGTTTGTGCTGCTGGAACGCGGCGATGCCGCGGCACCAGGCAACGTGCTGCTGACCGGAGTGGGCGAGTCGAGCGACGCATATCACATGTCCTCGCCACATCCGGAAGGGCTGGGCGCGGTAGAGGCGATGCGTGCCGCGCTGCGCATGGCCGGACTGCAACCCGAAGACATTGACTACATCAACCTGCACGGTACGGCCACACCCAGCAACGATGCAGCCGAAAATCGCGCGGTCATGAGCGTTTTTGGCGCAGCCACGCCGTGCAGTTCGACCAAGGGCCATACTGGGCATACGTTGGGTGCGGCCGGTGCAGTGGAGGCGGTCATCAGCGCGCTGGCGCTGGGCAATGAACTGGCGCCGGCCGGGGTGGGCAGTACGCGGCTCGATCCGCAATTCGGTGTACATTACCTGTTTGACAACCGTAGCCAGCCGTTGCGGCACGTGCTGAGCAATTCCTTCGGCTTCGGTGGCAGCAATTGCAGCCTGGTGTTTTCCGGAGCGGCGCCATGAACGGAGTGCGGCTGTATGTGGACGGCATCGGCCTGCATGCGCCAGGCATGGCAGGCTGGTCGCAGGGGTGCGAGGTGCTCGGCGGGCGCGCTGCGTTTGTCGCCGAAGTGCCGCCGCTGGCCGCACCACAGGCGTTGCCGCCGACCGAACGGCGGCGGGTCGGGCTGCCGGTGCGCCTGAGCATGGCGATCGGCCTGGAAGCGGCGCGGCAGGCGCAGGTCGATGTGGCTACGCTAGCAACGGTGTTTTCTTCCACAGGTGGGGACTGCGACAACTGCCACCATTTGCTGGACACGCTTGCCAGCCCGGACCGTACCGTATCTCCGACCCGATTCCACAATTCGGTGCACAACGCGCCTTCAGGCTACTGGGGCATCGCTACCGGGTGCCGCCTGCCCTCGACCACGCTGTGTGCCTACGATGCGACCTTCTGCGCCGGACTGACCGAAGCGGTGAGCCAGGTCAGCCAGACCGGCGAAGCGTGTTTGCTGCTGGCCTATGATACCGCTTACCCTGAGCCGCTGTACGCACTGCGCCCGATTCCGCATGCGGCCGGGATTGCGCTGGTATTGGCACCGAAGCAAAGTGAGCGCTCGCTGGCGAGGCTGGAGATCGTACCCGATGCAGGGCTGCCCGGGCGTATGGAAGATGCTGCCCTTGAGCAGTTGCGTACCCGCGTTCCGGCGGCACGCGGGTTACCACTGTTGCAGGCGCTGGCGCGGCAGCAGCCGGCTGAAGTCGTACTCGAATATCTGGATGCTTTTCACCTGCGTATCGGGGTGATGCCATGCATATGACGCGCGACTGGCTGTGTGCCCATATTCCGCACGCGGGAGCCATGTGTCTGCTGGCTGGGGTCGAATCGTGGGACGCGCAGCGCATCGTGTGCCGGGCGGACAGTCACCGTCTGGCGGATCATCCGTTACGTTCGGGTGGCCGTCTGAGCATGGTGCACGGAGTGGAATATGCCGCGCAGGCCATGGCTGTGCATAGCGCCTTGCTGGCGCACAGCGCCGGAAAGCCGGCCATCGGCTATCTGGCCAGTGTGCGCGACACACACTGGTTTCGGGCGCGGCTCGATGACGTGCAGGCGGACGTGTGGGTTCAGGCCGAGCGCATTTCGGGCGATGAGCGGCTGGTGTTGTACCGGTTCGAGCTGACGGCCGAGCGCGAGCGCTTGCTTACAGGACGTGCGAGTGTGCTGATCGATGCCGGGCGTGTCGGCACGCCAATGGGTGCCGGAGGGGCAAGCTGATGCGTCGGGCGCTGATCACCGGGGGCAGTGGCACGATTGGTGCGGCGATCGCACGACGTCTGGCGGCGGACGGATTGCATGTGATTGTGCATGCGAATCGTGCCATCGACGAGGCGCGCCAGTTGTGCGCATCGCTGGTTGCGTCAGGCGCTTCGGCCGAAGCGCTGCAGTTCGATGTGACCGATGCCGCGGACACGCATGCGGCGCTGGCAGCGGTGCTGGAGCAAGGCCCGGTGCAGGTGTTGGTCAACAATGCCGGCATTCATGACGATGCGGTGTTTCCGGGCATGCAGGCCGAGCAGTGGCATCGTGTGATTGACGTGTCGCTGCACGGATTCTTTCACGTCACCCAGCCGCTGACCCTGCCCATGATCCGCACGCGGTGGGGGCGCATCCTCACGATTTCGTCCGTGGCAGGCATCACTGGCAACCGTGGCCAGACCAATTACGCGGCAGCGAAAGGTGCGCTGCATGCTGCAAGCAAATCGCTGGCGCTCGAACTGGCGAGCCGTGGCATTACCGTCAATGTTGTGGCGCCGGGGATTATCGATTCTGCCATGAGCCATGCTGCGTTCGATGCCGAAGCAATCGGGCGGCTGGTGCCGATGAAACGCAGCGGTACGCCGGATGAAGTGGCGGCGCTGGTGGCTTTTCTGGCCTCGGATCAGGCGGGTTATATCACCGGTCAGGTGATTTCGGTCAATGGGGGCATGGTTTAGAAAGACTTTGCGCCATTTCGCCAGACCCCCACTGTGCAACGTGTCGAACCGCTCATGGCGACAGCCGGGTGCCGCATGCGGGCGCAGATTGTCAGACGCCGCTTCGGGTGCCTCCGGGCAATTCAAGGCGGAAGCCCCCCAGCGCAAACCAGCGGGCAAAAAGATGAAAATCCCGTTGCTGTCCTGGTGTCAGTTCGTTAAACAGCTGCTGCGCCCGTTGCCGGTCGTGTGCATCTGCGACATGCCGCTGTGCGCTTCTGAACACGATCATGAACGGGGCCAGAGGCGTACAGTGGCGGATGAGCGGCGTGCCGGTCAGCCGCACGGCTGCGCTCAGTTCTGCCATGCTGAAAGCTGCGCGTAGCGAATTGAAGTAATCGAGGGTGAATTCGGCGGTTTGTTCCTTGCGTCGGTCTTCGGCAAAGAATCGCTGGGTGCGCGGGTATTTGAAACGGCCGAAATCCATCAGGTACAACGCGCCATCGTTTTTCAGTACACGGCGCACGGACAGCATCGTGTGCTGCAGCGCAGCCAGATCGGGCAGGTGGTGGAGTGACAGGGTGCACAGGACGGCGTCCATCGAGGCATCGGCAACTCCTGACAGGCAGGTCATGTCGTCTGTCGCCAGCGTGACGTTGTCGCATCCGGCGCGTTGCAGGGTCGCCTGTGCCCGGTCCAGCATGGCCGGCGAGGCGTCCAGACCGGTAAAACGGGTGTCCGGTTTCAGCCGCGCCAGTCGTTCGAGCAGGTTGCCCGGTCCGCAAGCCAGGTCGAGCACGT
>JAJXUP010000203.1 GCA_021782795.1 Pseudomonadota bacterium
TGTCATCCATCCGCGCATGGACATTCGCCTGCTGATGGGGGCGAACGGGCTGGCCGTGCTGCTGCTTGGCATCATGCCGCAGCCGCTGATGGCGATGTGCATCTACGCTGTGGAGCAGTCTCTATGAACGCGGCAGTGATTTCCCTGCTGGTGCTTGCGGTGATGGCGGCCAATCTGCCGTTCCTGATCGAGCGCCCGTTGCTGGTGCTGCCGCTGCGCAGTGCACGCAAATCGTTCTGGTGGCGGTTGCTGGAACTGGTGATCCTGTACTTCGTGATCGGATTCGTGGCCCGGTTGCTGGAGCAGAAGCTTGAACCGTTGCAGCACCAGCACTGGGAGTTCTACACGGTGACTGCCAGCATGTTTGCCGTGCTGGCTTTTCCCGGTTTCATCTGGCGTTACCTGTGGCGTTGACCTGTACCATTCTGGGCGCGCAATACCCGCGCGCACAGGTGTAGTTATGCGCTCTGCCTGTCCAGACAGGCAAAATACACCGCTTCACTCAACGCCCCGCCATTGCGCTGGGACTGCCAGATCATTTCTGCCAGACAGTCGATCATCGCGTGCTGTGCTGCATGTTCGTCGTGACCCATTCGCGTGAGCAGGCGCTGAAAGGCTGCCCGCACCCCTGTCGGTTGGTCGATCGACAACTGTTCGCTCAGCGCCAGGTGCAGCGACAGGTGCAGGAACGGGTTGGTTTCGCCGTGCTCGGGAAGATAATCGCGTTCCAGTGCGGTGTCAGGCTGCTCCAGCAGCGCATGGTATTCAGGGTGAGCGAGCACGATGGGCAAGGCGGCCAGTTCGGCACCCACGAGCGGTTGCAGTTCGCGATGCTTGCGCAGCAATGAACAGTAAAACTGGCGTACCTGGTTGCGATCGGGATCAAACATGGGCGTGAAACAATCCAAATGAACAGGCATATTCGAGCAGATGGTTGTCCTGTTCCAGCGAGGCGAACTCGCCGTTACTGTAAAAACCAATGATCGGCATGCCGGGATATTGTCGGGTCAGGGCAAGCAGGTCGCGATCGTCGTCACCGTAAAAGGCTGCTCCGCGCGCAGCCGAGGTCGCCATGATGGCGAAATCTGGACTGTGCCCTAACGCATGCTCGGTACGGATCAGACTCATGCGCATGTTGTGCTCGGCCGCTGCAGGCTGACGTAATGCCCAGAACATGCGGTCGCCTTCCACCAGTTGGCTGGCCAGCGTCACGGATCCCTGGTGCGGGTCGGTGGCGACCAGCGGGATCAGGTGGTAGCGCCCTTCATTGAGCGCATTGGCAGTGTCGCCAATGATTTCTGCAGCGAGAATGCGGTGCAGCGGGATGCGATCGAGTTGTTGCACTTCAAGCGGCAGCTCGCGCGCCAGCGTGTTAAGGGCAGGCTGATGCTGCAGCGACAGCAGGTCAAACCCGCGGCTGGAAGTTACCTCGAGCGCATCGCTCAGTGCGCGGATGCCGTGAGATACGCCGGTGGCGCCGTCGCAGCCGTGCAGATACAGCTCGCAGCGCCCGGAGGGATTGAGGCGCCCATGCTGCCATACCGGGCTGGGGCCGGCGCCACCGGCATGTCCGGTAATGCCGCCGAAACGCAGTCCGGTCGCGTTTAGCCATGGCTGGGCAAATGTGGCGGCACTGGCAAACGAAAGCAGCAGGTCGTCGGCTTCGGGTGAGTGTACCAGGCCCAACTGCACCGGTCCGGAAAACACCATGGCAGCGGCGGCAGGCGCATCGAGCACCCAGTCCTGTTCGGTAAACACGCCGGTGGCGCAACCGCCTGCGACCTGGATGCACTGACTCGCGCGCGAAGCCGCAAGCAGGGCAGGCTGGGCCGAGCGGACAAAGGCATCGCTGAGAAATAGCAAAACTGCGTTGGCGTGGCTGACAGACAGCTGTTCCATGGCCAACTGGACTGCCATGGCGGCCAGCGCCGGTTCGGCGGTGCTGCCCCGTGCCAGGCCTGTGGCGATCAGTGGGCCTGACGTGCGGGCCATGGGCATAGGTCGGCGATGACGCACACCGTGCAATGCGCCACGCGAGCCGTACAGGTATAGCGGCCGTGCAGGATGAGCCAGTGGTGGGCATGCAGCAAATATTCAGAGGGAACGCACGTCATCAGGGCGCGTTCCACTTCAGTCACCGTCTTGCCGGGAGCCATGCCGGTACGGTTGGCAACGCGGAAAATATGCGTATCGACAGCAATGACCGGCGCTCCAAAAGCGATGTTAAGCACCACGTTGGCGGTCTTGCGCCCCACGCCAGGCAGCGCTTCCAGGGCCAGTCGCTCGTTCGGTACCTGCCCGGCGTGCTGCTCGATGAGGATGGCGCAGGTGGCCAGGATATGGCGCGCCTTGCTTTTGAACAGACCGATGCGGCGAATGTACGTTTCGACACCATCCTGGCCGAGTGCAAGCATGTCAGCCGCGGTGGGTGCCACCCGGAACAACTCGCGCGTGGCGAGGTTGACACTTTTGTCGGTAGCCTGCGCCGACAGCATGACTGCGACCAGCAACTGAAACGTGTCACCGTACACCAGTTCGGTAGCCGGAGTCGGGTCG
>JAJXUP010000204.1 GCA_021782795.1 Pseudomonadota bacterium
GCATGGCCCACCGCAGACAGGTTTTGCGCATGCCATGCACGCGGATGGCGACGCGAGTGTGTGCTCATGGCGACAATTGAAAGAGTCGCGCGATTGTAGGCGATGCCTTGCGCCACGGCGTTCCGGACTGCCATGCGCGTCCTGCCGCTACCCAGGCATCCCACATCCCCCCCCGGGAAGGGGGGTCATACCGCCCCGGACGCGGCCCGCACCGGCTGCCGGTGGTACGCAGCCGGTGCATGAAACCGGACGCGGCGCCACCCGCGCCCGGAGATCACTCAGAAGTGCGCGAGGTATGAGGGCACGGACAGGCCACAGTAGTCTGCCGTGCCGCCCACGGCCGAAGCGCCAAACCAGTACCAGTTCCACCAGTTGGTCGGCAGCGAACCGAACATGGTGTTCTCGAATACGCCATAGTCACTGTAGCCGGACAAGTCGACGAGCACGGCGTTCTTCTGGATCAGATAATTGCTGCCGCCCAGGAACATGTTGGCGTAACTGCTGTTGGCGGTAACGTACAGGTTCCCGGTATTGCCGCCGAAGCGCCAAGCGCACTGGTCGCCGTTTTCGTATCCCTGGCCGTCAAACCAGTCATAGCCGAAAAAGCCGTAGGAGCCCGTTCCCACCTGCGGATCGCTCGCGGCCTCCTCGGATTCGTGTGCGATCACGCTGACCATGCCGTCGGCGCCCGGATTGCCGTTGGGGCTGTTCCACACGTAGCTGCTGCTGGATTGGTAGCTCTGCATGGCGATGCACGCGCCGGGCCAGGAGCCATAACTTTCCGCAGTGGCGCTGGCGCAGGCTTCGCCGTCGCCGACGAAGGCGTACTTCACGTCCACGCCTTGCATGTTCAAGCCATCGGTATGCCAGCCGCAATAGGCAGTGCAAAAGCCACCGTTGGCCAGATTGCCATTGGACGACTCCATCACATCGGGCGAAGTCAGCACGAAGTAGATGCCGTTTTCATCCAGCGGCAGGCGGCCCTCGGTGATCGCGTTCTGCACGATGGTCTGGATGTTGGCGTCGCTGAGACTCTGGCCCAGCGAGTAGTCGTCGAAAGTCTGGCCGCCCAGCACGATCGAGTTGGAAATCCCCTGCCCGTGCGCCGCGTAACTGTAGGTCTGCAGAATCGACTCGTAGGGCGATCGATCCAGTTGCATGATGAAGCGCGGAATGATGTTGAGCGCACTGTTGCCCTGCCAGTTGCCGTACCAGACCAGATAGATATGGCGCTGCATCTGCATCACCGGACCAGGGCCGAAATAGCTGCCCGAGGTGTAGCAGTCTCCTTGACCGCTGAAGCAGGCCGGCACAGCGGCATCGGCGCCATTGACCAGCGGCGCATACGGGTCGTTCAACGGCGAGTTCTGCGCGTCGAGCATTGTGTTGCCCGCCACGCGCCCGAACACATGGCCCTTGGTCAGCGAATAGCCCTTGGGCATGATCCCGAGGACGTTCGGCCCGGGCTTGACCATCACATGCCCGGTCAGGATGCGGCCATTGGATGGTGGAGGCGTCGCCTGCACCGTTGGTGCGAGCAGCAGCGCGCCGATGATCGATACAAGTACGGCAAATGCCGATTCCCTGAAACGTTCCATGCTGTTTCCCCTGTGAGGATCCAAAGTCTCAAACCGAGACGCGCAGCACTTTATTGGCAAACGGGCTCGTGGTTAGCCGTCGCGTAAATACGTTTTCGTAAACTTAAGACGAGATCAGCGCCTGGCCCAGGAATGCCGGCAATGGCCGCTTTGCCGCCGCACGCCGCCCATCGTCCACAGTCAGCGGAACCTACCGCGCCGCGGCAGCGGATGCGGCCCGGGCGAGCATCGGAGATGAGGCCTCAGCCCGGTCTGCCATTGCCCACCGTGATCCGCTGACGCATGATCCCTCACGCGCGCGGCACGATCTCCGCTGCCGGCGCCAACTTGCGGACACCCCTGTCGTATGGACCAGCCCGTAGCGCGGCACCTGCAGCGCGCGCAGCGTTATATCGATGAAGGCCAGTACGCTGCCGCGAGCGCCGTACTCGAAGCGCACCTGCAGCGGTCGCCCGACGATGCCGACAGCCTGTCACTGCTGCTGCACACCTGGCTGATGCGCGGACGCATGCGGCCCGCCACAGCGCTGGCACGGCGGCTGGGTGAACTGACACCACGCGATGCGCATGCAGCCCTGCGGGCGGCAACCGACTTGATGCGGGTGGACGAGTTTGCGCGCGCACGCGAACTGCTGGACTCGCCGCTGGTGCGCGACAGCCGTGACCGCGCCGTGCTGCTGCGCCATGCGCAACTGCGCGCACGCGCCGGAGAATACCGCGCGGTACTGGCGTTGACCGAGCAGGCTGCGCCCGTGGATGAGCCGGCGGAGTATGACCTGTTGTTGCTGCGCGCACGGGCCCGCGACTATTGCGGCGACGCCGGCGGCGCCGCACTCGACTACGCCGCCGCGCAGGATCTGCGCCCCGATTCCGGCGTCGCGGCGCTGGGTCTGGCGAAAGTCGGGGCCGGGCAGCCGGAGGCGGCCGAAGCGCGCATCGCCCATCTGCGGCG
>JAJXUP010000205.1 GCA_021782795.1 Pseudomonadota bacterium
GTCGCTTTGCTCTTCTATACCCGCTCGAAAATGCTGGCAGAGTTCGTCGCGCCGTATGATGCGCACGTCATCGGCCGGTGCAGGCAAGCTGGCATGGTGACGCTGGGCAAGACCAACATGGATGAGTTTGCCATGGGGTCGTCCAATGAAACTTCGTATTTTGGCCCGGTGAGGAATCCGTGGGACATGAATGCGGTACCCGGCGGCTCTTCGGGCGGCTCGGCCGCTGCCGTGGCTGCCCGTATGGCTCCGGTGGCCACCGGTACTGATACCGGCGGCTCGATCCGTCAGCCGGCAGCCATGACCGGCATCACCGGACTCAAGCCGACCTACGGGGTGGTGTCGCGTTATGGCATGATCGCCTTCGCCTCCAGCCTCGACCAGGCGGGACCGATGGCGCGCACCGCAGAAGATTGCGCCTGGCTCATGAACGTGATGGCAGGTTTCGATGTGCGCGATTCCACCAGCATCGAACGTGCGGCAGAAGACTACACCCGCCTGCTCGGGCAGCCGCTGGCCGGGTTGAGGATCGGCCTGCCGCGCGAATATTTTGCCGAGGGTTCCAGCCCCGGCGTCATGCGCGCGGTGGAGGCGGCGCTCGACGAGTATCGCCGTCTCGGTGCGCAGACCGTCGACATCTCCCTGCCCAACACGGCGCTGTCGATTCCGGTGTATTACGTGCTGGCGCCAGCGGAAGCCTCGGCCAACCTGTCACGCTTCGATGGCGTGCGCTACGGCTACCGTGCCGCGCAATATGACGACTTGACCGACATGTATGAACGCACGCGGGCCGAAGGGTTCGGAGCAGAGGTCAAGCGGCGCATCATGATCGGCACGTACGTGCTGTCGCATGGGTACTATGATGCCTACTATCTGCAGGCACAGAAGATCCGCCGGCTGATCGCTGCCGATTTTGCGCGCGCGTTCGAGACGTGCGACGTCATTATGGGGCCGACCTCGCCGGACACCGCATTCGACTTCGGCGCGCGCTCGCAGGACCCGGTTGCCATGTATCTGTCCGACATTTATACGATCGCCGTCAATCTGGCCGGTCTGCCGGGCATGTCGGTTCCATGCGGCTTCGATGCACGTAACCGCCCGGTCGGCCTGCAACTGATCGGCAATTATTTCAGCGAGGCCCGCCTGCTCGGCGTGGCGCATCAATATCAGCAGGCAACGGATTGGCATGCGCGCATGCCGGCTGGTGTGGCCTGAATACGAGCGGAGTGTCGCCATGCAGTGGGAAGTCGTAGTGGGTCTGGAAGTGCACGCGCAGCTGTCGACGCGCTCCAAGATATTTTCCGGGGCTGCGACCGTTTTTGGCGCCGAGCCGAACACGCAGGCAAGCACAGTCGACATCGCCTTGCCTGGCGTGCTGCCCGTGCTCAACCGCGGTGCCGTGGAACGGGCCATCCGTTTCGGTCTGGCGATCGGTGCCAGGATCAACCCGCGCTCGGTGTTTGCGCGCAAGAATTATTTTTACCCCGACCTGCCCAAGGGTTACCAGATCAGCCAGATGGACGAACCGGTGGTGCAAGGGGGCACCCTGACCATCCTGCTGCCGCACGGTGAGAAAACCATACGTATTACGCGTGCTCACCTGGAAGAAGATGCGGGCAAATCGATGCATGGCGATTTTCATGGCATGACTGGCATCGACCTGAACCGGGCCGGCATGCCGCTGCTGGAGATCGTCTCCGAACCCGACTTGCGTGGCGCTGCCGAGGCGGTGGCCTATGCGCGGACGCTGCATGCGCTGGTGGTCTGGCTGGGTATCTGTGACGGCAACATGCAGGAAGGCAGCTTCCGCTGTGATGCCAACGTATCGGTGCGACCGATGGGTAGTAGCGAGTTGGGCACGCGTTGCGAGATCAAGAATCTCAATTCGTTCCGTTTCCTCGAGCGCGCGGTCGAGTTCGAGGCACAACGCCAGATCGAGCTGATCGAGGAGGGAGGTACGGTGCGTCAGGAAACGCGGCTGTACGACTCCGATCGCGATGAAACCCGTACCATGCGTACCAAGGAAGAGGCTTTCGATTATCGCTATTTCCCCGATCCGGACTTGTTGCCGGTGGTGATTTCGCCCGAGTGGATAGCGCGCGTGCAGGCCGATATGCCCGAGTTGCCGGCGACAATGCGTGACCGCTTCGTGCAGCAGTACGGTTTGCCGGCGTACGATGCCGGCATTCTCACTTCGGGTCGCCAGATGGCGGATTATTTTGAGCGTTGCGTGGCGGTTTCCTCCGGTGCGGCAAAACAGTGCGCCAACTGGATGATGGGTGAACTGCTGGGTGCGCTGAACCGGTACGATATCGAATTTTCCGCCTGTCCGGTGACGGCAGAGCAGTTGGGGCAACTCGTCCGGCGGGTTCAGGATGGCACGTTGTCCGGCAAGCTGGCCAAACAGGTGTTCGACGCGTTATGGCAGCAGGAAGGTGATGTCGACATGATCATCGATGCGCGTGGACTGCGCCAGGTGTCGGACAGCGCTGCGATCGCCGTGCTGGTGGATGAA
>JAJXUP010000066.1 GCA_021782795.1 Pseudomonadota bacterium
GAGCCGGTACGTCAGCTGGTGGAAAACGGATGGCTGCATCTGTTCCAGATCGATGAAGATGCCGGCGTGTACCGCCGCGTGTCAGGAGCCCATTGGGAACGCTGCGACAGTGATGCGGATTCGCCCGGGGTCAGGCCTTTGCCTTTGGGACGCGGTGACTAAATCAGCGTGATCGCGACGTCGGTCTGGCGGGATGGATTGCAGGGCGCAATTCGCAGTCAATGGCTGCCCTCCTGACAGGAAATGCAACGCAGCATGCCGCACGCCAGACCACGTCCCATGCGGGTTGCGTAAACATCGTGCGCCCGTTTTACCGGATGCCCTGGCATCGTGGTCACGGCGACGACCTGCGTTATCCGGCTCACGATCATCACGATGTGTTCAGCAACGCGATTCGCGTGGAATTAATCGCCGCGTCCTTTGGTATGAGTGATCATGAAACGTCGGGGATGTCCGTGTCGCCAGGTGTGCCGGATTCCGACTAAAACAGTAAACAATTTTAAATATTGTATTTAATATATTTAACTTATATTAAATTAATTTCTCTTGCACAATAACTGCATGGCCGAAAGCGAATCCGAAGCTTTCTTCGGATGCTGGCTTGCGGTAGACAATGCAGCCCGGAGCCGGGCTGAACCGGTGAAAACAGCGGAAGTTTCTCACCGAATTGACATATGTAGGGAACATCGAGGGGGTGCCATGCCACTGGTAAACATGAAGGACATGTTGCATCACGCGTATCGCAACGGCTATGCGGTGGGTGCATTCGGGCTGCACAGCCTGGATGTGCTGGAAGCCATCGTGGCAGCGGCAGAATCGGCTCGTGCGCCGGTGATCCTGTCCTTGTCCGAAGCGCATTTCGGGCATTTCGATTTCAGGCTGGCGATGGCGGCTGCAGAAGCCGCTGCGCAACGGTCTGTTGTGCCGATGGCCATCCATCTCGACCGCGGAGCGAATGCCGAGTCTGCCGTCAATGCCATTCGCCACGGCTGTAACGGCATCATGGTGGATACCTCCCATCTGCCACTCGGAGAAAATTTCGAAACCACACGCGCGCTCGTGAAGATGGCACATGCATGCGGCGTAGCTGTAGAAGGCGAATTGGGTTACATGCCCGACGTCGACGAAGATGCGGGCGCGACGCATCCGGGCGCGGCGAGTTATACCACACCTGCCGAGGCCAGGGGTTTCGCCGAACGAACGGGAGTGGATTTTCTTGCAGTGTCCATTGGCAGCGTGGATGGTCGTGCGAATGGCAAGTCCAGGCTCGATTGGAGCCGGCTAAAGGGAATCAATGCTTCAGTCGGCATTCCCCTGGTCGTCCGGGCTGGAACCGGGTTGACCGATGAACAGTACCACAAGCTGATCACCCTGGGGGTCGCCAAGATCAACTGTTCCAGCAGCCTGTCCGAGATCGCCGGCGATAGTATTCGCAGCGCAGCGAAAGCCGGTTCCCGGGACTATGCCGACCTGCGGGCTGGCGTGCGCGCTGCCGTAAGCACTGAAGTCGAGCGCTGCATGCGCATGTGGGGGGCTGCAGGCCGCGCCGCCGAAGTGCTGACGCAATGCCGGCCCTGGCTCAATGTGGAACACGTCATCGTCTACAATGCGTCCGGTCTTGATGCAAAGCGGTTGCGCATCGCCATGGCGGAAGGCCAGCGGCAGTTGGCCGCCATTCCCGGCGTGCGCGAGGTTCAGGTCGGCAGCGTCGCGGACAAGAGTTCCCGCTATCGCCATTGCTGGCTGATCCGCTTTGCCTCTGCGGCTGTCATCGACAATTTCAATCAACACTCCGCGCATGTGGCATTTGTCGATCGCATGCTCAATCCGGAGGCGGCAGATCGCCTCACAGCCGACTACGTGGTGACTGGCGTTGAGACAGGCGTCAACGCGCTTTCCATTTCTTGCGCAACCACGGCCCCGGACGCCAGTCCCGCTCTGGCAAGACAGGGAATCTGAACTCGGCCGGTCCGGAACGGATTTGGCTGGATGCTGCCAGGCGGCCATCGATGAGGACGCGCGTGCTTAATCTGAAGATGCGCGCCGCTTTTTTCGCGCAGCGGAGCGCGCACTGGTATGAACCTGGAGCCGGTCAAACCAGTGGGTGGGTGAGGTGGCGAACAGGTGATCTATGAATGCCCGTGAACTCGGGGTCAATTGTTTGCCGGCCGGATAGACCACGTTCCACTGGCGTTTGAGCGGAAAACCCCGCACATCCAGTACCGCCAGTTCGCCTTTGACGATCTCGGCGTGTATCGTGCTGGCAGACAGCACGGAGATGCCCAATCCGGCCGATACGGATTGCTTGATCGCCTCATTGCTGCCCAACTCCATGCGTGTCTTGAGAACGACATCGTGTTCTTCGAAGAATTTTTCGGCGGCCAGGCGTGTCCCCGAACCCAGCTCGCGCTTGATGAAGGGTTCGCCGCGCAGGCGTGACGGCTCGATGTCGTTTTCTGACGCCAAGGGGTGGTCGGCGCGAACGACCACGACCAGGGGATTGTCGGCAAAAGGTTCTACGACGACATTCATGTGCTCTGGCAGTTGACCCAGAATATACAGGTCGTCCTGGTTGTGCGCGAGCCGCTCTAGCAGCGTTTCCCGGTTGCCGACGAACAAGGCGGTGTCGACACCTGCGTGTTTTTCGCAAAAACCCGCCAACAGATGGGGAATGAAGTATTTGGCGGTGGAGAGAATGGCGAGTTTGAGGCTGCCTTTTTCCAGCCCCTGCAGTGCGGCCAACTCCTGGGCGACACATTCCAGCCGGTCAAGGATGTCGCGGCAGGCCGTCGTCATGGCTTCCCCGGCCGGGGTCAGGTAGATTTTCTTGCCGACCTGTTCGAACAGGGGCTGGCCGATAATCTCGGCAAGCTGCTTGACCTGGATGGACAGGGCCGGTGGGGTGAGGTTCAATTCCTCTGCCGCGCGGGCAAAGCTCATGCGCCGGGCTACGGTATCGAAAATCTTCAGCTGGTGCAGGGTGGCATGACGGATAGGCATGCGGTTATTTAATCATCGTAAACTATAAATGTAAATATATTTCACTTTTATTAAATATCCGTGTTCGCATGAGGGCCAATGCTGCTGCCCACGATCAACCTCGCCGCCTCGCCGCCTCGCCGCCTCGCCGCCTCGCCGCCTCGCCGCCTCGCCGCCTCGCCGCCTTGCCGGCACCTTGCCGATGGCCGCATACCCGGACCCCAGCCAGACATTGAGTCGATGACCGCACCACAATCTGCAAGCTCACGCGCAAACAGATGCCACGGGACACGGTGATTGATTCCGCGCGACCCGTGGAAAATGAATCACCGCGTCCCAGGCAGAAGTCATGTGGGTATTCAGGTGAAATCGTGCGCCTGGAACGCGGGCTCAGTGCCGGCGCAGGGTTCATGGGTCAGTCGCGGCAAAGGCTGTGTTCAGGCGTGCGGAGTGATACAAAACATTCCACATGCCGTTCGCCGTCCAGAAAGGGCATCAGGTCGTATTCGCTGGCCAGTTGATCGAGTTGCCGCAACAGGGCCTGCGCATCGGCCACGTCTTCATAAATTTCCATCCAGGTGAGCGGGTCGTCGCAGCGCTTGAGCAAACGCCCGTTGATGCAGGCGCGGCAGGCCAGCCGCGCCTGCAGGCCGCGGATCAGGGTTTCGGTTTCCGGATCGTCGGTTCTGACGCGGTAATAGATGTAAACGTGCATGGCTACAGCCCCGTCACATGCCCGGCAGCATGCCTTTCATGCCGCGCATCATTTTTGCGATGCCACCGCCCTTGGAGATCATCTTCATCATTTTCTGCGCCTGCTCGAACTGGTTGAGCAGGCGGTTGACTTCCTGCACCTGCACGCCGGCACCGGCGGCGATGCGCCGCTTGCGCGATGCCTTGATCAGTTCGGGTTTGCTGCGTTCGAGCGGGGTCATGGAATTGATGATGCCTTCGATGCGGTTGACAGCCTTTTCGTCCGCGCCAGCGGGCAGCGCCTGACCGGATACTCCAGGCAGCTTGTCCATCAGTGCGGACAGCCCGCCCATCTTGCGCATCTGCTGGATCTGCGCCTTGAAATCATTGAGGTCGAACCCCTTGCCTTTGCGCACCTTGTCGGCCAGGCGTGCGGCTTCGGTCTGGTCGACGTTGCGCTGTGCATCCTCGATGAGCGAGAGCACATCGCCCATGCCGAGAATGCGCGAAGCCATGCGTTCCGGGTAGAAGCGTTCCAGCCCGGTAAGTTTTTCGCCCACGCCGACGAATTTTACGGGTTTTCCCGTGACGTGGCGTACCGACAGTGCCGCGCCGCCACGTGCGTCGCCGTCGAGTTTGGTGAGAATGACACCGGTGAGCGGTAGCGCATCATTGAACGCACGTGCCGTGTTGACGGCGTCCTGGCCCTGCATGGCATCGACCACGAACAGGGTTTCGATCGGTTTGACGGCCTCGTGCAGATCGCTGATCTCGCGCATCATGGCTTCATCGATGCCGAGGCGGCCGGCAGTGTCGACGATCAGGATGTCGTGATAATGCGTGCGCGCATAGTCGCGCGCCGCAAGCGCAATGTCTACCGGACGCTGCTCGGGCGTGGAGGGAAACCATTGCGCGCCAGCCTGCTCGGCAACGGTGCGCAGCTGGTCGATGGCGGCGGGACGGTAGACGTCGCAGCTGACGAGCAGCACCTTCTTCCGCTGCTGTTCGCGCAGCCACCGTGCAAGCTTGCCGCTGCTGGTAGTCTTGCCGGAGCCTTGCAGTCCGGCCATCAGAATCACGGCGGGTGGGGTGGTGGCCAGGTTCAGTTCGCTGGCCTGTTCCCCCATCAGTCGGGTAAGCTCCTGGTGGACAACGCCGATGAATGCCTGGCCGGGTGTGATGCTTGTCAGCACTTCGGTGCCCAGGGCGCTCTGGCGCACGTTCTGGATGAAGTCGCGTACGACGGGCAGGGCGACGTCGGCTTCCAGCAGCGCCATGCGCACGTCGCGCAAGGCATCCTGGATGTTGCTTTCGGTCAGTCGCGCCTGTCCGCGCAGGTTTTTGATGACGGAGGTCAGTCGGGTAGTCAGGTTTTCCAGCATGAATGGATGTTCCGCGGCTCGCCAAAACAGGGTGGAGTTGTTGTACACTCCGGGATTGTTGCTCCGATATTTTACCCCAGATGAGTCTTGACTGGTTCTATCCCGTGGTAGGTGCGCTATATGCGCTGGTAGGCTGGCATTTCTGGCGTACACGCTGGAAAGCCCTTCCGCAAGGCGTGACGGTGGATGTGCGCCGCCGCTGGGAGCCGTTTGCCCTGCTGCTGCCGCTCACGCTGCACTTTCTGCTGTTGCACGCGGTCGTGGCTACGCCGGAAGGGCTGCAGCTGGGGGTCGGTAACGTGGTGTCGATGATCGGTGCGCTGACGGTGCTGGTCTACTGGCTGGCCAGCTTTCACATGCGCATGGAAGCGCTGCATGCGCCGCTGGCGATGTTTGCCGCCATGGCGGTGTTTGCGCCGTGGTTGCTGCCGTCGGTGCACCTGATGCACAATTCCGATGAGCCGGCGTTTCGCCTGCACCTGATGATTGCGCTGCTGGCTTACAGCCTGTTCACCATCGCGGCGCTGCATGCCTCGCTGATGTCGGTGGTGGAAAAACGTCTGCATCGTATCGGGACCAGCCCCGATATGCCACGCCTGCCACCCCTGCTGACTCTGGAGAGTGTGCTGTTCCGTCTGATCGGTGTCGGCTTCACATTGCTTACGTTGACGTTGATCAGCGGCATGCTCTTCTCGGAAGAACTGTTCCACGAACCGGTACAGTTCAACCATAAAACAGTATTTGCCGCGTTGTCGTGGGGGGTGTATGCGGTTCTGCTCGGCGGTCGCAAACTGTGGGGCTGGCGCGGTCGGGTGGCGGTGCGATGGACCTGGTTCGGCTTTACCATGCTGCTGCTGGCATATCTGGGGACACACTTCGTGCTGGAAATCATTTTGCATCGCCCCGGTGGCGGTTAATACAGGAGACAGACCATGAAATCGATCAAGGTAACCGATGTCGGCGCGATCAAGAACGAGCTCAACAAGTACAAGAAGGGCAAAAAGCTGGATATCCAGACGTTCAACCAGGCAGCCCGACTGGCCTGGCTCGGCAAGATCGTGATGAGCCCGCTCGATCCAGAAGACAGCGAGTGCCGTGCCTGGCTGGTGTATGCCCAGCCGTTGCAGGGCATGGAGGCCAGTTTCGTCGATATCGATGATTCGCTTTATGAGCTGATCCACATCGTGGATGCCGAGCAAGGCCAGTATCTGGCCGACATCATGCGCGCTGGCCTGACCGCGCGCGCTGAAGAACTCGATGCGCTGAACCGGCGCGATTTCTATTTCGGCAAGTTCTTCAGGGCGGGCAATGCCGCTGCGGGAGAGTCATCATCCGGCAACTGAAAGCGCGCTGGATCGATCTTGGCGAGTGTTGCGCGGTCGATTTTCATGCCACCTACGCTGCCGTGGCCGATTGCATGCGGCCGCAGGATGATCCGGTGCTGGTGTGGGGCTGGCCTGAGGCGCATATTTGTCTGGGGCAGCACCAGTCGGCCATGGCCGAACTGGAATCGGGTCATGGTCTGACTGTCGTGCGCCGACCGCTGGGCGGCGGCGGGGTGTGGATCGACCGTTCGCAAGCCTGTCTGGTGCTGGTTGCACCGCGTGGATTTTTCCCGGTGCGCACGGCGGACTGGTATGGTCACGCGCTTGCTCCCTTGCTCGATGTGTATGCCGACATGGGCTGGCCGGTGCGGCGCGTAGGTCAGGACGTGTGGCTGCACCAGCGCAAGCTGGCTGGCAGTGGCGCCGCCACCATCGGCGATGCCGGATTGGTGGGCAGCAGCTTTCTGCTTGATTTCCCCTACGATGCCTTCGCCGCCGCCGTGGCGGCACCCTCACCCGGTTTCCGCGACTGGTTGCGCGAAGCATTGCGCAGCCAGATGACGAGTTGGGCCGAGCAGGGTAGCGTGCCCGATCCTGCGTGGCTGTCACTGCATTTTCGTCGGGCGGCAGCCACGCGTTTTGGCTGGCGCTGGGAACAGGCACTGTTGCGTGATGACGAGCGGGCCGCGCGCGAAGCGTGGCGAGAAGATGTGGTGTCCGACGAGATGCTGCCCGTACGTCGGCGCGTGCGTGACGGCATCAAGCTGCGAGCCGGCTGTTTTCTTGTCGAACGCCAGTTCGGTGCGGATACGGTGCGTGTCTTGACGCGTGATGGGCAACTGGAACGAATTGCGGTGTCGGCCTGTCCGCAGTTGCCAGAATCCGCGCTGGCCCAGGCGGGCGTATCGCCAGAGGCGCTTGCGGCAACGCTGGCGTGCTGGATGTCGCCTGACGAGGCAGCGCGTCGGGCGCAACAGGTGCTGGAAACCGCCTGTTTCAACGATGGAAGTGATGATCATGACTGAACCGACCATAGCCGCACGTCTGCAGCACAAGATGCTGTGCATGACGGGCAATCATGAACTGCAGGCCACCGTGCGTGCGGCATTGCCGCCGGACTGGGAAATGCAGGTGATGCTTGATCTGGACGAACTTGGCAGTTTTGACCAGCTGCTATTGTACCGTTTCATCTTTCTCGATCTCGATTGGCTGGACAACGGTTTCGATCCGCAGGATGCAATTCGCAAGGTGCGCATGGAGTGGATGCTCAACGTGCCGATTTTCTGTTTTGGTGGCAGTGCTGACGAGCGCGATGCCGCACGGCTCAACCGCGCCGATCGCTTTTTTGAACACGCGGAGGCGGCCGAACGGCTGGGGCAATTCTGCCGCCAGTTCGGCTGGTGAATCGTTTTCGGGTCGAGATCGGATCGTCGTTGCGCCTGCGCGCACTATTGGCGCTGGCGCATGGCATGGGTGCGTACTCGTGCTGGCTGGCGATCGGCAACCCTTACCTGCTGGCCGCCGTTCTGACCGCTCTTGGCGGTAGTGCAGTGTGGCATGCCCGTCGTCAGTGCCATCCGCCGGTGAGTGTTTTCGAAGCCGATGCAGACGGTTGCCGAGTGTTGTGGCGCGGCCGTTGGCTCGATGCACGGGTGCAGGAAGCGTTGGTTACCGAGTTGCTCACCGTGGTCAATCTGCTGTGTGCCGGACGACGGGTGGACCTGGTGCTGCTTGCCGACAATGCCGATGCCGAAGCGGTGCGTCAGTTGCGTGTCTGGTTGCGCTGGCGGGGTGGCTTTTGACCCGGACCGGCTTGCAATGGCATAATTGCGCCTCACGCCGGCATAGCTCAGTTGGTAGAGCAGTTGATTTGTAATCATCAGGTCGCGAGTTCGATTCTTGCTGCCGGCACCAGTTGTAGGCCTGATCTGCCCCGGCGGGCGGCAGTCTTGGCAGGCCGTTTGATTCTGGCTTGCATTTCCGTTGTGCAAAATACAGGCGAAAACGAAATTGGATCAGCCTGATTGTGCTGCAGCGGCGCTATCCGCGATGCAAGGAACTGTCCGGCTGTGGCGGAGTCTGACGAACTGATTGTTTGAAGGAGTGGTGCAATGAGTCGTCATGTCGTATGTTCCCGACTGCTCGTCAGAAGTGTTATCTGTGCGGGTGCGATTGCGTTCATGGCTGCAGCCGCAGTTGCGCATGCCGATGAGACGCTTACCCAGGATGCGAAACAGGCTGGACACGCAACCGGTGAGGCCGTACACAATATTGCCCAGGGTGCGAAACAGACCGGGCTAGCCATCGCCCACGATGCCGTGAAAGTCGGCAAGGCCATTGGCGAAGCCGCCAAGGAAGGCGGCAAGGAATTCAAGCACGCTGTAAGCGGTGGTGGATCCTCGCAGCAAAGCGGTTCACAGAAGTAACAGCCGGTCCCCAACCATTCCCCTCACACCCCTGGCTTACATGCTGCTGCGCAGGCGCGGCAGCATCAGCCAGCACCGAACGACCTGTTCATGCGCATACCACGTTGCGCGGATGATTTTCCCGGCGAGCGCGGATCAAACGCACGGACGCCTATGCCCGTAACCGAACATTTCATCTTTATAAACACTTGTTGACATTGCGTTTGCACCTGATGTCACTGTCGGCAGGAATATGCCATAACATGCTGACTTGAATAAAAATGAATTCAGCTTAAATTCAATTTTCTCCTGTATTTGAAATTTTCCAGCAATTCCTGTTTGCATACAGAAAAATTACGTATGATTGCACTCGTCGCGCGTGCAGAACCGATCTTGATCCAGAAGTGCGCCTGTGTTCAGTTTGCCCACATCATGAGAGGAGCGAATCATGAGTTTCAAGATCTCCCATACCCTGCTCGTGGAGGACGATGCATTTCAGAGTCGGCTGGTTGCCGGCATGTTGCAAACCATGGGTGCAACACGTATTTCTTATGCCAGCAATGGTCGGCAGGCCCTTGAGATGCTTGAGGGAGCAAGTGGCGAACCGGTTGACCTGATCCTGTGTGATTTGCAGATGCCACAAATGGATGGCATGGAGTTCCTGCGCCATTTCGGCCAGATGCAACGGGAGGTTGCGGTCATCATCCTGAGTGCGCTTGACAGCAGACTTCTGGCGTCTGTGGCCAAAATGGCGCGGCTCTACAACATCAGGCTGCTTGGCACCATCGAAAAACCGGTTACCGTGCCTCGCCTCAAGGAACTGTTTGCCCGTGTCCTGCAACCTGCCGGGGATGCTGCCAGGTCAGACGACATGGCGGAATTCACCCTTGCCGAAGTGTTGCAGGGTATTCGTTCCGGGCAGTTTGAACCGTATTTTCAGGCTAAAGTCCGCATTGATTCCTGTCGTCTGATCGGCGCTGAAGCGCTGGCACGCTGGATTCATCCTGTTCATGGCGTCGTCGGTCCGGCAGCCTTCATTCCCATACTGGAAAACAGCGGCAATATCGACGAACTGACTCTCGACATGCTCGGCAAAACTGCGCGTTATTGCCGTTCGCTGCATGAGCAGGGCCATCATCTGTCCATTTCCGTCAATCTCTCGCTGTCCTCGCTGGAAGACCCCGAATTGTCGACTCGCCTGACGCATCTGGTGCGCAGCAGCGGGCTGGATCCGCAGTACATCATCCTCGAGATCACCGAAACCACCGCCACGACAGAAGGGGCTCTGGCGCTGGAGAATCTTGCTCGTCTGAGCATGAACGGTTTTCCTCTGTCGATCGACGATTACGGAACCGGCTATTCCAGCCTGCAGCAGCTCACGCGCATCGGTTTCCACGAACTCAAGATCGATCAGGGGTTTGTTCGTGACCTGATGGAAAATGAATCGCTGCGCATCGTGGTCAATTCAAGCATCGACATGGCGCGCAAGCTGAAAATCAGAAGTGTTGCCGAAGGGATCGAAACCGCTGAAGACTGGAAGACGCTGCACGAGATGAAATGTGATGTCGGTCAGGGGTATCTGATCGGCAAGCCGATGGATGTGCGTGCCTTTTCGGATTTTGTCGAACGTTTTGATGCCAAGGCGCAGGCGCTGCGCAAAATCATTCAGGGGCAACAGGATCCGCGCATTCTGATTGTGGAAGATGATGCGTTCACCCGCCGTTTATTCCTGCGCATGGTGCAGGAACTCGGCTTCCGTCAGGTGCAGGATGCCGACAGCGCACAGACGGCGCTCAGGCTGTTCGAAAGCGAAAAATTCGATCTGCTCATCACCGACATCGACATGCCCGGGATGAACGGGCTGGAACTGATCCAGAGTATTCGTTCGGGCAAGACCCACAGCCGGGCTGACCTGCGCATCATCGTCCTGTCGGCAGTGTCACAAATTCATGTCATCAGCGCTGCGCTTGCGCTCGATATCAACGGTTTCCTCATCAAGCCTGTGACCCCGGCCACGACAGAGGAAAAAATCACCAATGCCCTGACCGAGCGGCTGCATTTGCATTCGCCTATCGCCTACGCGTCCATCAACACGCGCGTGGGCGCGTTGTCCAGTGCGGACAGCGACGACACCAGCAGAGCAGCAGTCAATGCTGCCATCGTGTTGCCTGAGGCGTCGGCGGAACCCCTGGATGGCCCGGTTGAAGGCACCCGCCTGGTACCGTTCGAACAACTGTGTCCCGGCATGGTGTTGCAGGGGCGCATTCATCTCGAGACCGGCGCCCTCATTCTTTCGCCCGGTCGGGTGTTGACCGAAGCAGTCATCAACCGGTTGCGTGACATTCGCAAGCTGCTGAAAGAAAAAAATTTCCTGATTCTGCAGGACGCATTGGAGTGAAGCGGCGTGCGCTGCAGCCTGTGATGTCGCGCAGTCATCTTCGCGAGGTTCGCTAACCGGCGCGATCATCGAGCCAGAACGGATGAGGTTCAATTGATGGTGGTGGGATGGACCCCGCGCATCAAACGACTATTGAAAGTATGGAATCGAAGCTGCTGGCTGCAGCGAACCATTGCGAAGTCCGTCGACGAGCCTGTCGGATTGCAGGCATGCAAGCAGTTTTCCCAGCCGCGCTGGTTGGGGAACGGGTGTCAAATCCGTCTGCCTTTCAGGGACAGTTCAATTCCCAACCGGCGAATCCATCCCGCGTCTGCTTCTTGAACCACGAGC
>JAJXUP010000067.1 GCA_021782795.1 Pseudomonadota bacterium
TGGCGACAGCGCCACCGGACTCGCCGCGCGCACAGTTTCAACAAAACCGAGAATCTCGTTGATGCCGACGTAGAACTGCTCGATACCTTCGGCCAATGCGAGATGGAACAGCTCATAGAGCACCAGCTTGAGCTGGGTGTGCAGACCGGCACGGTCCAGCACACGATGGAACAGCCACATCATCGCATTCGCAGAATATGGATTGCGTCGCGCCTGCAATGGTATCCCGGTCAAGGCAGCATAACGCAGTTCGAAGCGGCTGATTTCTACCGCATAATCCTGCTGCAACCGGTTCACCAGTTGGGATACCGCCAGCCAGTCGTCAAACGTATCCATTTCGACCAGGGCCAGCGTCTGCGGTTGCTGCTGTTCCGTCGCATCAAGCGTTTCGAATTCAGTCAGATGGTCGGTTACCAGGCACTGTTCGATTTTCCCCCGCAACGCGCTGACCTGCGTATAGCCATTGCGCAGCAGCCAATGTTCCTGCATGGCGATCGCATCGGCGGGAATGGCATTGATACGGCTATTGATGCGCACATAGAACCGTTCGATGGTCTGCACCATGAAACGATGAAAAGACTGTTCGCAGCGCTGCAGGGTCTCTTCGCGTTGGGTGATGCCGAATTCACTGCCACTACCCTGCTGCGCCAGCACAGGCTCGGCATTGGCCTGCAAAATGAGCGCACGGTAGGCATCAGTGGGAAAATCGTCGACTGCAATCCCGAGCGAGCGGTCAAACACCCGCGCCACACGTCCCGAGATGCGAAACGGCCCTGAATCGCTGGTGACAAAGGCAATGCTGATGCTTTCGTCGCGCAAGGCTTCCAGATCCACAGGCCGCGTCACGGAAAACAGCAGCCCGTTGGCGGAAAAATTGCGTATTTCGCCTGCCAGCGTTCCGCTGCGCCGGCTGGTTGCCGTGGCTGGCTGGATGACGGGCAAGCGGTTATAACGGCGTCGCTGCACGGGCTGGTTCATGATTTCTCCAATTTCGGACACGCAGCAGATCCTTCGATCCGTTGCACATCAGGCAGAGAGAAAGCCGCCGAATAACCATTGCGGCATATCATCTGCGGCGTACTGCATCCGACTGTCAGACATGCGGGCCGATCTGCTTGCGCATGAATTCATGAAAATGCACCATGCCGTCTTCCATCGGCGACTGGTAGGGACCCGCTTCTTCCCTGCCCTGCCGGTAGAGCAGCCTGCGACCTTCATGCATGCGGCGGCAGATTTCGTCGTCTTCCACGGCGGTTTCGGCATAGGCCGCCTGTTCCGCTTCGACCAGTTCGCGCTCGAACAGCGCGATGTCCTCCGGATAGTAGAACTCGACCACATTGCGGCAACTTTCCACCCCGGTCGGAATGATGCTGCTGACCACCAGCGCATGAGGATACCATTCCACCATGACATTCGGATAATAGGTCAGCCAGATGGCACCCTGACGCGGCGGCTCGCCGTTACCGTACTGCAGCAGCCGCTCCTGCCAGTCGCGGTAGACCGCGCTGCCGAAGCGGCTCAAGCCGCGCGCCACGCCGACACGCTGCACGCTGCACCATTCGCCGTAGTCCCAGCGCAGGTCATCGCAGGTGACAAAATTGCCCAGCCCGGGGTGGAATGGCTCGACGTGATAATCTTCGAGGTAGACTTCGATGAACGTCTTCCAGTTAAACGGATAATCTTCCACCATGACCCGGTCCAGCACATACCCGCTGAAATCCAGGTCCTGCTGCACGCCCAGCCCCGCCAGGTCATCCACCACGTTACGCGGACCGGAGAACAGCAGGCCGTTCCAGCGCGTAACCGGACTCGACGGCAGGTCGAGGCAGGGGTTGTCGGGAAAATGCGGCGCGCCCATCAGCTTGCCCTGCATGTCATATGTCCAGCGGTGCAACGGGCAGACGATGTGGCGCACATGGCCGCGACCGTCGAGCATGGTCGCCTGACGGTGGCGACAGATGTTCGACAGGTGCTGGATGCCATGCTCGTTGCGCAACAACATCGACGCACGCATTGTCGTTTCCAGCACCTGGTAGTCTCCTGGCTTGGGCACCATCAGTTCGTGTCCCACATAAGCCGGCCCGTTGTCGAACAGCAGTTTCTGTTCCAGCGCGTAAATATCAGGATCGAAATACCAGCGAAGCGGCAAATGGGGAGACGTGCGAGACAACTGCGATGCGACAGCCAAATCAGACATAATGACGAGTACACCCCGACGAGTGACCAAACAACCTTGCGAATATCAAGACGGCGTGGCGCCGCTCAACCCCTGTGTCCGGCAACCGGAAACTGCCCGCGCACGGGTCTTAGCCGACCGGTCTGCATTTTGCCCGGCTCCACTGGCAAACCACGATTGCATGGTGACCGGAACGGGCTGGCCGGGCGCCGCGAGCGTTGTCCGATTATCCCCAATATTGGCGTTTCACGCAATTATTCGGTAATATTTCCCTTTTGAATCCCGATGTAACAAGATGACCGACCAACCCATTCCTGCGCCAGCCAGTTTCGAATCCGCGATGACCGAACTGGAGCGCATCGTGGCCGAAATGGAATCCGGTCAGCTCGTGCTCGAACAATCGCTCGATGCCTATCGCCGCGGCGCGGAACTGCTGCAATTCTGCCAGCGCGTCCTCAACGATGCGCAACAGCAAGTGCAAATCCTTGAGAATGGGTTGCTACACCCCTACGCCCAGCCAGGCAACGCGCATGAGCAATGACTTTTCCGGCTGGATGCGCGAGCGGCAGGAACGGGTGGAACTGGCGCTGGAGCGCCTGCTGCCCGACGCCGGCCACATACCGAAACCCCTGCACACCGCCATGCGCCATTCCACGCTTGGCGGCGGAAAGCGCATCCGCCCGCTGCTCGCCTACGCCGCGGGTGAAATCGGCGCCGCAGACCTGCGTCATGTCGACAACGCCGCATGCGCGCTGGAACTGATCCACGTGTATTCGCTGGTGCATGACGATCTGCCCTGCATGGATAATGACGTGCTGCGTCGCGGCAAACCGACCTGTCACGTGGCCTTTGGCGAGCCGACCGCGCTGCTGGCCGGCGACAGCCTGCAGAGCCTCGCCTTCGAATGCCTTGCCAGCGACACTCCGGGTGAGCACCCTGCACGACAGATCGAGATGATCCGCATCCTGGCACATGCCTCGGGCTCGTTCGGCATGGCCGGCGGGCAGGCCATCGATCTCGGTAGCGTCGGTGTCGATCTCACGCTACCGGAACTCGAGTTCATGCACATCCTCAAGACGGGCGCCCTGATCAGCGCGGCGGTACAGCTTGGCTCGCTCTGCGGCACCGAATTGAACCCGGAGCACAGTAACGCACTCAAACGTTACGCACATTGCGTTGGCCTGGCTTTCCAGGTCGTCGATGATGTGCTCGACGCGACCGGCGACAGCCACCAGCTGGGCAAAACCGCCGGCAAGGATGCCGAGCATGACAAACCGACCTATGTCAGCCTGATGGGCATCGCTGCAGCGCGAGAACTGGCGACCGACCTGCACCAGCAGGCCATCGACGCAATTGCGAAGCTGCCGGGCAGTGACCGGCTGGCCGACCTGGCCCATTTCATCCTGCAGAGAACATCTTGAGTTCGCCCTATCCCTTGCTCGACACCATTGAATCACCCGCCGACCTGCGCGCACTCGGGCGCGAAGACCTGCCGACGGTCGCGCAGTCGCTGCGCGATTTCATGCTGGAGAGCATCGCCCGCACCGGCGGGCATTTCGCATCCAACTTCGGCGCGGTCGAACTCGCCATTGCCATCCACTATGTGTTCAACACCCCGGACGACCGCGTCATCTGGGATGTGGGCCACCAAAGCTACCCGCACAAAATCCTCACCGGCCGCCGCGAGGCCATGGGCGGCCTGCGCCAGCATGGCGGCATCGCCGGATTTCCACGTCGCGCCGAGAGTCCGTACGATGCCTTCGGCACCGGCCATTCAAGCACATCGATCTCGGCCGCGCTCGGCATGGCGACTGCCGCGCGGCTGCAGGGGCTCGACCGGCGCGCCATCGCCATCATCGGCGATGGCGCCATGACCGCCGGCATGGCGTTCGAGGCGCTCAACAACGCCGGCGACATGGATGCCAACCTGCTGGTGATTCTCAACGACAATGACATGTCCATCTCGCCCAACGTGGGTGCGCTCAACAACTATCTGGCCAAACTGATGTCTGGCCGCTTCTACGCCGCCGCGCGACGCGCCAGCGAAAAGATGCTCTCCCATGTGCCGCCTGTGCTCGAACTCGCCAAACGCGCCGAAGAGCACGTCAAGGGCATGGTCACGCCGGGGACATTGTTCGAGGAATTCGGTTTCAATTACATCGGCCCGATCGACGGTCACGACCTCGATGTGCTGGTAGACACGCTGGTCAACATCCGTCGGCTGGAAGGACCGCAATTCCTGCATGTGGTCACGCGCAAGGGCAAGGGCTACCATTTCGCCGAAGAAAACCCCTGCCTGTACCATGGCGTTGGATCATTCCGCCCCGAAGCCGGCATCGAGGAACGGGCCGGCGGGCCGGCCACCTACACACGCATTTTCAGCGACTGGCTGTGCGACATGGCCGAACAGGAACCGGCGCTGGTCGGCATCACCCCGGCAATGCGCGAAGGCTCGGGCCTGGTGCGTTTTTCCGAGCGTTACCCCGACCGCTATTTCGATGTCGGCATTGCCGAGCAGCACGCACTGACCTTTGCCGCCGGGCTGGCCGCAGAGGGCCTCAAACCGGTGGTCGCCATCTACTCGACTTTCCTGCAGCGCGCCTACGACCAGCTGATCCACGACATCGCCTTGCAGAACCTGCCTGTGGTATTCGCCATCGATCGTGCCGGACTGGTCGGCGCCGACGGTCCGACCCATGCCGGAAGCTATGACCTGAGTTTCCTGCGCTGCATCCCCAACCTGGTCATCATGACGCCTTCCGACGAAAACGAATGCCGCCAGATGTTGTACACTGCCACGCAGCTCGGCACGCCCTGCGCCGTCCGCTATCCGCGTGGCACCGGACCAGGTGCCCACGTCGAACAGGAAATGACAGCACTGCCAACCGGCCGCGGCCTGTTGTTGCGCGAAGGCATACGCATTGCTGTGCTGGCGTTCGGCAGCATGGTGCGGCCGTGCCGCACGGTGGCCGAGCAGCTCGATGCCAGCCTGGCCGACATGCGCTTCGTCAAGCCGCTCGACGCCACACTGATCGGGCAGCTCGCGCGTTCACACGACCTGCTGGTCACCGTGGAAGAAAATGCCATCATGGGCGGCGCCGGCAGTGCCGTGGCAGAAACCCTCAACGCCCTGGCGCTGACCGTGCCACTGCTACAACTGGGCCTGCCCGACGCATTCGTCGAACAGGGCGAGCATGTCCAGCTCCTCAGCCAGTGCGGCCTTGATGCGGCCGGCATCCTGCACAGCATTGAAACTTTTCGCAGGCAAAATTATCCGAGCAGTTAACTCGGAAATGAAATCGGCGTACACTGATACGCACCAATCCGGCATCATTGCCTCCAACCAGTGAGAATGCAACCCATGAACCAATGCTGCGAAACCACCAGCATGCCCGATGTACAAAACTATGCCGACAGCCGGCAAATCGCCATCGACAAAGTCGGCATCAAGTCCATCCGCCACCCGATCCGCATCGCCGACAAATCCGGCGGCGCGCAGCACACCATTGCCAACTTCAACATGTACGTCTACCTGCCGCACAACTTCAAAGGTACGCACATGTCGCGTTTCGTTGAAATCCTCAACGCCAATGAACGTGAAATTTCCATCGAAAACTTCGAAGGCATGCTGCGACAAATGACCGAGCGGCTCGAAGCCGATTCAGGTTACATCGAAATGAGCTTCCCCTACTTCATCAACAAGGCTGCCCCGATCTCGGGCGTGCACAGCCTGATGGACTATGACGTGACCTTTATCGGCGCAATCGAGAACGGCCGTTACGTGCATACCACGCGCGTCGTCATCCCGGTCACCAGCCTGTGTCCGTGCTCGAAAAAGATATCCAGTTATGGTGCGCACAACCAGCGTTCACATGTGACCATCAGTGCGCGCACCAACGATTTTGTCTGGATCGAGGATATCGTCGCTGTGGCGGAAAGCCAGGCCTCCTGCGAACTGTACGGGCTGCTCAAGCGTCCCGACGAGAAATACGTCACCGAACGCGCCTACGACAACCCGAAATTCGTCGAGGACATGGTACGCGACGTGGCTGCGGCACTCGATAACGATCCGCGCATCGACCGTTACACCGTAGAAAGCGAAAATTTCGAATCCATCCACAACCATTCGGCCTACGCGCTGATCGAGCGCGACAAGACCGCAGGCCGGACGGCATGAAACCGGTTGCCATTTTCCGCCACATTCCGCACGAAGGCGCTGGCTACTTCGGTGAATTCCTTGCGCGTCACGGTATTCCGATGCAACTCGTTCGCATCGATGCCAACGAGCCGGTGCCAACGGATGCCGGGGCTTTCTCCGGTCTGGTCTTCATGGGCGGCAGCATGAGCGTCAATGACCCGCTGCCGTGGATCCCGCATTCGCTCGAGCTCATCCGCCAGGCGGTGGCCTGTGGCATTCCCGTACTCGGTCACTGTCTCGGCGGCCAACTGATGTCGCGGGCACTGGGCGCAGCGGTCACGCGCAACCCGGTCAAGGAAATCGGCTGGGGCGCGGTGAGTGCCGAAGACAGCGATCTTGCACGCGAATGGCTTGGAAACATACGCAGCTTCGATTCGTTTCACTGGCACGGCGAAACTTTTGCACTGCCCGCGGACGCTACGCGTATTCTTGGCAGCGCCTATTGCACCAACCAGGCCTGGGTTGCAGACAACCGCCACCTGGCCATGCAATGTCACGTCGAGATGACCGAGGACATGATTCGCAGCTGGTGCGAACATGGCGCGCAGGAACTGGCCGAAGCCAGCACCAGTCCGGCCGTGCAGAGCGCGCAGGCGATGCAGGCCGGCATGACGGAAAAACTGGCCGTACTGCACGGCGTGGCCGACCGGCTCTACGAACGCTGGCTTGGTGGCGTGACCCGGCAATGAAAGCACCCTTCCAGCCTGAAGCCCTGCACACCCTCATCGGGCGACAGTTTGTGCTGGATGGCGAACGCTATACCGCCATCGAGATTCTCAACGAGCCACTTGCGCTCGTCGCGCAGAAAAATCAGCTCGATCCGCACTACCAGTACGACGCCTATGGCCGCGCCCGCAGCCAGGTCCACACCAGCACACTGACCATTCCTGTGCTCGCTGCAGATGGCACCAGCCTGCACGCCGACTTTCTGCGCATCTCCAGCTGGATTTCTTCCTGAACCAGCCACCTCCGCAGCTTGACGAATCCGACAGATTCCGTATAATCCACAAGCTTGATAAACCGCTGAAACACGTTGCGACTACTACCGATGCACCCGGCATGACCGGCAGCTCCCTGCAAGGCACCCGCCTTTCGCACAGCAACAGCGCAAAGGCGTACCGGAACGGATTTTGGCGTTTTGTCCTGCCGGGTCGGTAGCTCAGCCGGTAGAGCAGCGGACTTTTAATCCGTTGGTCCCGGGTTCGAATCCCGGCCGACCCACCACGACAAGAATCATTCCTGACGGGACCATTCTTGTGGTGGTCTCCAGCAGTAGCGCACGCCAGCAGCGTGCACATGGCAACACGATCAGGCATGGGTTGTTAGCTCAGTTGGTAGAGCAGCGGACTCTTAATCCGTAGGTCGTCAGTTCGAATCTGACACAACCCACCAATAAAATCAATTGGTTGCGAAAAAAAGCGCAACCCATTTTCTTTCAGAATGCATTTTTGCAATTTGCTGCAGTGGCCCTTTGACAAATTGCTATATCTGTCTTTAACCGGAGAAAAAGACAGGCATGGCAAGCATCCTCAAACACGGCCCGTATCGATTTCAGGTCACCATCCGTCCCCAAGGCTTTCAGAGCCAATCCGGAACATTCGAAAGCTGGCGCAGAACCTGTGCATGGGGGATCGCCAATCAGCGCGCAGACTCGCCATCCGTCTTTTGGCAAAACCATGCGCAGCAGGCTTTCTGATCTGTGCCACTGATACTGAACATGATGAAAACCGGAAACTCGGGGCCCTGTTTCACACCGGAGGACGGTAGCTCGCGCAGACATCAAACCATGACCCGACTCTGAGCTGGCCTCCGCGCGCATCGCGCAATGCGTACCAGACTGATAAATCTGACAAAATACGCCAGCAAAACCTTTACATTCAATTTGCGTAGTATAGAATCGCGGGGAATATGCCTATTTCCTGACGATACGCACTCATGACCACAGCCAGCTCACCGCTGATCCGCATGATGGAGTTTACGAACCTTCCCACATTGCCGCATATCCTGTTGCAGGTTCTGGAAATATGCAATCGTGACGACGCTTCATTAAGTGCCATAGCGGAGCTGATCAGCAAGGACGCTGCCTTGAGTTCCAGGGTGATGGGTGCCAGCAACACGCCCCGTTTCGTCAAGCACAGCAAGTTCATATCGCTGGAACACAGTCTCTCCCTGCTGGGTCTGGATATCGTCAAGACCATGGCCATCAGTTCCTCGTTCTATCAGGTATTCAACACGCTCGGCACCGGCCCCGGATTTGATTTCAAGACCTTCTGGGGCAGATCGCTGACCCAGGCGGTGCTGTCCCGACTGCTGGCGCAGGAGACGGGGTATGCGCATCGCGAAGAAGCCTATTTGACCGGTCTGCTGCTGGATATCGGCCAGCTGGTACTGTGGAGCAACTTTCCCCGGCAATATGCGCAGCTGTTGAGCGAATCAGCCAATGATGCCCACCTCATGACGCTTGAATCCGAAAAGCTGGGCAATACTCACTGCGAAGTCGGTTCATGGCTGGTCAGCAACTGGAACCTGAATTCTTTCATCGCGGACGCGGTACTATTCCACCATTTGCCACAAGAAAAAGTTGCGGGCGCGCACCCGCTAATCGTGATCGCTCAGGTTGCAAACCGCCTGACGATGCTGCACGCCGATGACACGGCCACACTGGGCGAGATAGAAACCTTGTTGGAATTTCCTGCCGCCAGACTGCGGCAACTGCTCGATGATTCAGGGAAAATCGTCGACGACGTCGCGCAGTCACTCGGCATTGAAATCGACACTTCCCTGTTCAGGCAGCATTCGCAGCTCAACAGCGCTGCGCCCGACAACATGCGTTTGCAAAAATCCCGTCTGGCGACAGAGTTGCGCGACAATGTGATGGTGGGCAGGAATCCGTTCGGTGCGGGCCCACCCACCTCGCTGGACGACACACTGGCAACCGTGCAACGATCGGTCAACATCCTGTTTGGGATCCAGGAGATGGCTTTTTTCTTTCCCGACCCATCGCACCAGCGTCTGCAAGGGAAATGTCTTTCCGAACAAAGCCTGCTGATCAATGAAATCTCCGTTTCGCTCCGACACGGCGACGGTCTGATCGGCAAGGCATTTTCCGGACGGAAAGCCGTAGCTTCTTTCGACGAACCCGACACCGTCGCTGCGAGCATCCCGGATCGCCAGGTGATACGATTGCTGGGCAGGGAAGGCATATATTGCCAGCCGATTTTTACTCGGACGACGGGTGTCGGTGTCCTGGTGTTCGGCATCCACCCGTCGCAACTGACGCAGATCCGCAAACAGGACAAACTGGTATCCATGTTTGCCCAGCAGGCCGCCCAGGCCATTGCACTCGTCAACACCCTTGCCGAACAGGAATCGCGCATCAAGGCCGAGATGACCGCTCAGGCGCGCGATCAGGCGCGCCATCTGGTGCACGAAGCCAACAATCCGCTGGGCATCATCAAGAATTACATTCACTTGCTGGAAGGCAAACTGTCTGCAGAAGACAGTGCACGCAGCGAACTGAAAATCATCCAGGATGAAATCGACCGGGTGTCACGCATCATCAAAACGGTGGCCACGGCTGATGCTGCAGCCCTGCCTGAGAATCAGGTGATCAACGTGAATGAAGTGATCCGTAGCGTCTATACACTCACTTTCGAACCGCTGTTCGCACGCAACCGGATTCATGCCGAAATCCGGCTTGACCCGAACATCCCGAACGTTGCTGTCAACCGTGACAAACTGATCCAGATTCTGATGAATCTGCTCAAGAATGCGGCCGAAGCCCTGCAGCACGGTGGATCGGTACGCATTGCCACCCATGCCAATGTCCGGCATGAAGGCAGGAACCACATTGAAATCCAGCTGAAGGATGATGGGCCAGGAATGACGCAATATGTCAGGGACAACCTGTTCACTCCGCTTGCCAGCACCAAAGGAACAGAACATGCCGGACTCGGACTGTCGATAGTCAAACGCATCATAGATGAAATGGGTGGATGGATCTCCTGTCAGAGCGATGAAGCCTCAGGCACGGCTTTCCAGATCCTGCTGCCTGTGGATGGCGGCCCGGCGGACACCGCACAGCCCGGATCATCCAGGCAAAGATAAGGATTTAAAATCATGAATGCTGTTGCACCCCACCCGTCGGTTCTGATCGTTGATGATGAGCCACTGCTGCGCAACAGCCTGTTTGCCATACTGAACACCCACGGCTACATGCCAGCGACTGCCGATGGCGGCGCCTCTGCCCTGAATGCGCTTCAGGATGGAAAATACGAACTGATGTTGCTGGATCTGTGCATGCCCGGTATCGATGGGCATCAGGTCATGGAGTGGATGGGTCAGCATCGCATCGACACCTGCGTGATGGTCATCAGCGGTGACGTATCAATCGACTCCGCGATCAACGCATTGCGTCATGGCGCCTGTGACTATCTCAGAAAACCTTACGAAATCGACGAACTGTTGCTCAGGATCGAAAAAGCACTGTCCCGACGCAAACTGGAGCAGGAGCATCGGTCGGTCAATCAGCGACTCAGGGATTCCGAGCGCTGGTATCGCTACATGGTAAACAGTTCACCGGATTTCATTTATACGCTGGATGCCGAAGGCGTATGCACGTTCTGCAACGACCGCGTGCAATCGCTGCTGGGTTACAGCAAGGAAAGCATGATCGGGAAACCCCTGACAGCCTTCATCTATCCGGAAGATCTGGAAGCCGCGCAATACATTCTGCAGGAAAAACGCAGCGGCGACCGGGGCAGCGGCAATGTGGAAATCAGGATTCCACACGGCATCGATTCGACATTGCTGACACTGGAATTCAATTCTTTCGGCATGTACGAAGAAAGCGAAGCCGGGCTGCCGTCCCGGTACGTAGGCGTTTACGGCGTCGCCAAAGACATCACCGAAAAGAAAAAGAACACCGATCTGATCATCTACCAGGTGTATCACGATCAGCTGACCGGACTGGCGAATCGCAAACTGTTCAAGGATCACCTGGAACTGGCGATTGCTCAGGCTCGACGTCACCAGCACATGCTGGCGCTGATGTTCCTCGATCTGGATCGCTTCAAGGTCGTCAATGACACGCTGGGACACGCCGTTGGAGACCGG